>CAYVQI010000001.1:0-79630 GCA_964454155.1 uncultured Alteromonadaceae bacterium
CAGCCAACCGAAGACACCAAGACGATAACCCACGGTAACCACCACAGCGCCTCGTTGGGCAAGCGGCCCACCACGGTAATTGGGCTCGTAACTCCAGCCGCCTGTGTTAGACCCGCCATGAATGAAGACCAATACCGGTTTGGGCTCGGTATCGTCAAGATCCGTCCAAACGTTCAGGTAGAGGCAGTCCTCAGAATACTCAGGGCCACTCATGAGACTGGGCTCTACACCGACTCGCTGCATCATCCCGTGATACCAGGCGAGACCGCTTCCCGACTGAAGACACGCGGGCGCGAATTGGGTTGCGTCGACAACCGCCTTCGAGGGCTCCCAGGGAATCGGTCGCTCCCAGCGCAAATCATCGAGCGGTGGCTGTGCGAATGGCAATCCAAGAAACGCCTCGACCCCCTCCGCCGACGACAATCCAACGATGGCACTTGGTCCCAGCTGCACGACAGGTTGCTCTTCCTCCCCACTGCAGGCCGTAAGACTCAGCAATGCACCTGACACGACGGCACCCCAAACCCACCGCCGTGTGCGTCTCAGAGTGTCGCCAATAAAATGCGTCATAGAATTCGCCTCAGCGACTGTCTAGCCAGTTGGCTAAGGTTTCAGTGTGACCATCAAGCCCAATGGCTTGGCCCGAGATTCTGGCGCCGTGACGACTGGCAAGAAAGCACACCATCGCCGCCACATCCTCAACCTGCGTAAAGCATTGAAGCGAGCTCTGTTGCTCATAGATCTGACGTATTTGCTCTGCGGACACGCCACGCGCCGTCGCATCGCGTTCAATAACGCCCTCAATACGCGGACCATCAACACTGGCCGGACAAAGCGCATTAACCCGGATATTGTGTGGACCAAGCTCCATCGCCCATGTTTTTGTCAGGCCTATCAGCGCCCACTTTGCCGCCACATAGGGCGATCGATTTGGGCATCCCGTAAGACCCGCATTGGATGAAATATTGATAATGACGCCCGAGCGCAGCGCCTTCATAGTCGGCACGACGGCACGCGTTAAATGAAACGCGCCACTCAAACTCACATCGAGCGTTTGCTGCCAATCTTTGGGGGAAACATCTTCTACCGGCGCTGTGGGACCCGAGATTCCGGCGTTATTGACCAGTACATCAATCCGCCCCGCGACCTGAATGATTCCCGCAATCTCGTCGGCGACCGTCTGAGGACTCGTCACGTCACACAGACGCGCACGGGCTAGTGCATGACTCGTATTGTACGCCTCGACATGCTGCGGGTTGTTGTCCAGCACAAAAACATCAAGCCCGTCCGCACTCAACGCTGACGCAATACCCGCACCGATACCGGAGGCTCCCCCCGTCACCACGGCGACGCGCTGATCGCTCAAAGCGACAGTCCCCACCGGCGGGGAAGCAACTTAGCTTTTGCCTCGGTCCCCATAATCTTCCTGTAACGATTTAAGCAACGAAATCCCCGAGAGCCAAAACGTGAAGACTAGAGGTAATGACACAACAAGCGTGATCGTCTGCGCCTCTTTCAGACCCCCTGCGTACATCAACGCGATTGGTAAAATGGTAATCGCGACCGCCCAAAATACGCGATGCCACTGTGCGGGATCTTCCGACGGCTTTAACGACTTAGTGGCACTCGCCGCCAACACATAAGACGCGCTGTCATAGGTCGTTGCTGTGAATATGCTGCACAGTAAGATGAACCCGACGATGAAGAGACCGGCAAAGGGCAGTGCGTCGAGCCCTGCAATAATGGCCTGATTTCCACCTGACTCCGCCATGACGGCGAGAATATCGACTTCACCACTGACCTGCAGGCCCAAACTGTGATTGCCTACGATGAGGTAAAACAGCCAAACACCCATGGAGCCCATGCCCAGCATGCCCAGAACGACCTCTCGCAGCGACCGACCTCTGGATATTCGGGTCACAAAAATCCCAATAAACGGTCCATAGGCGAGCCACCAGGCCCAGTAAAAAATGGTCCAATCCTCGATGAATCCAGTGTTGTTCACAGGGTCCGTCCAGAACATCATGGCGACGGTGTTTTGCAGCGTGTGTCCGATCGAATTGATGGCCATTCGCAACAAGAAAACGGTGTCGCCCGCCAGCAGAATCATCAGTAACAGCGCGCCTGCCAGCACCATATTGAAGTCACTGAGCCGCTTGATACCGGCTTTAAGTCCCAGCCACACGCTGGTTCCAAACATGACGACACAGACCCCGACAACAGCCAATTCCATTCCAAAGCTCTCCGGGATACCGGTCAACCTCGACACTAAGGCTGCGATCATCGGTGTTGAAAAACCGAGTGAACTGGCGATACCTCCAACGAGGGCCACCATGAAAAAACTGTCCATTAATCGCGCACCAATCGAGGACTCACCCCCTTTGATAAAGTGCGATGCTGAAATACTGTACTTCAGCTTGGAAACGCCGCGAGCATAGAACGGATAAGCAATGGCCAACGTGGGCAAGCAGTAAAAAGACCAGGCCACCAAACCCCAGTGGTGCAACCCAAAGGACGAGGCCCAGACATAGGCCTCTGCGGACCTCGGCTCTGCCCCAAAAGGGGGGGTATCGACATAAAACGCCCACTCAATGGACGCCCAGTACATCATTCCCGAGCCGATACCGGCAGCGAACAACATCGCAATCCAACTCGCGGTGCTAAATTCAGGCGCCTCATCACCAAGCCTTACTCGAGCATAGGGCCCAAACGCGATGAACAGGACAGCACCAAAGGCGGTAATTGCCGTTAAAATATAAAGCCAACCGAAGTTCGTTGCTAACCAGTTATAGGCGGTCTGCAGTGCCAATGCACTGGCCTCTGGGAACAACAACAGAGGAATGGCAAGCGCCAACATCACCGAAATCGTCAAAACAAAATTAACGCGATCTACAGCCTGCGTCATACAGCGTCCTAGTCTTATTGTTATGGAGAACCCTGAGAGTAGCGTATTTTCACTTCGCCATGTTGAAGGAACTCGCTAATACGCGACGTCTTTCTCATCCAAAACCGCCTTCAGTGGGCCAAGATGGTGCTCGTACTTTTGCCATACTGAGAGCGCATCGCGGTAAATGGGCTGCCTCACTTGTTCTGAACTGGCGGTTCTGACCGCACGGTCTTTTTCATAATAGCGAAGGCATTGTTCTTCAAAATTTAGGCTGCAGTGGTCGAGCATGGCCCGGACCTGTGTGTCCAAGTCTTCAACAACCGTTTCGTAGTGCACCGTCAATACGCTGGTTGAAAAAACGGATTGCCAGTGGTCCATGAGCCGCAAATAATCGGCGTAGTAATGGCCCAGGTCTTCAAGACCGTAGGTAAACTCCTGCCCCCGCGCAAATAGCTGCTTAAAGTTAGCAAAGCAGGCCGCCATGGGGTGTCGTCTTGCATCGATGACGGTTGCATTCGGCAAGATCGTTTTAATTAAACCAATATGCATCCAGTTGTTGGGCATCTTATCAATGAACCGCTCGTTTTCGGTACGGTACTTCCCCGCGCCATCAAGGTAGCGTTGCCCGAGTGCGTGCCGTTCGTCAGGACTTAGATCAATCAAACACTGCGGATATTGGGTTTTTTCAGAGCGCTTACGCGTCCCACTAAGCTCTCCGGCAATCTGACTGATAATAGGCAGCTCGGCCGTTGCCTCAACACGTGAGTGACTGGCCAAAATTTGCTCTAAGAGTGTTGAGCCCGCTCGCGGCAAACCCAGAATAAAAATGGGGGCGTCTGAAGGGTGCCCGCCCACGTCTAGTAAATCGCTCGAACAATGCGCGATCATGTTATCGACTTCGCTTCCAGTTCTTGCCACGGTGTACGAGCTGAACTTGTGTTTTATCGCGTTACCATCAGCGTAAGCTGCAAATGAATGCTCAAAATCACCACTGTCTTCAAGTGCTTTCCCGAGGGCGAAGGCGAGGTGATAACGATCAGGGCCCAGCTTTTCCATAGCCGCGTACTCACGACGCATGGACGTAATCTGAGTATCGTCGAACCTAAACGTCTTTAAGTTTGCCAAACTCCAATAGGCCTCTCCCGCACTCGGCTCTGCTTTAATCGCCTTTTGGTAGGCGATTGCCGCGTCTTCACCGCGTCCACCATAGCGCAGTGCGTGACCGTAGCTGGTCAACACTTTCGCGTTACCCGGAATATGCTCAAGTACTTCCTCAAACTTGAGGTGAGCGCCCTCAAAGCGACCCGCCATGGCCAATATAGCGGCATGCTGAACCTTGTGGGACAAATTACTGGGCTGCTCTTCTTGTAGCGCCTGAGTCTTCTCAAGCGCCTCATCGAACTTCTGACTCCGCGCCAAGGCTGTTGCGTAGTTGGCCTGCGCGATAGTGAAGTTAGGTGCCAGCGCTAAACAGCGTTCGAGTAAGACGATGGCCTCATCCAAGACACCCAACGTAATCGCAATTTCCGCCAGTAAACGAATCGCATCAACATCGTGAGGCCGTCTTTTCAGATACTCTCGGCAGATGCCCTCCGCCAGACCCAGACGCCCCTTTTCGATGTAATCCAGTGCCCGACTTAGCAGCGGATCCAAGTCTTTTCGACCCAGCGAGCGCCGATACGCATCGGCGGCAGCGGAGTCGTCTCCCTGCGCCGCATGAAGCTGGTACAAGTCTCTCCAAGCAGTCAATAAATTAGGGTCAAGCGCGACTGCGGCGTCAACAGACGCAATGGCCTCGGCTAATCGACCCATGGCACTGAGTGCCAGGCCAAGTTCATGGTGCGCCAAAGGAACAGTTGACTGCTCGTTGATAATACGGCGTAAGTCCGACTCGGCTTCAGGGTGATTGCCTGAGCGCCGCAACGCAACGCCACGCAACAGCACAAGACGCATATCGTCGGGCGACAATATCAATGCTTTAGCGGCAAGCTCGGTAGCCTCAAGCGGCTTACCGTCACGCAGCGCAGTCTTCGTCTGCTCAAACAGGTTTTCAACGAGGGACATAAAGACCGTTTCTCTCAGTAGCGTTGATGTAAAGAATTTAGGGCAAGCACGTGCATAAAAAAAGGGGTGTCAGTTAATGACACCCCTTTCTTGGGCTGCACCGAAGCGCAATAGATCAGAAACGCTGCGTAAAGCTCACACCCACGCTGCGTGGCTGGTTAATTGTGACCCGCTCGTCCCAGGTCACCGCGTTCTGCCAAACCGTTCCACGCTCATCGGTCAGGTTTTGGACGTACAACTGTGCAGTCCAAGTCTCTCTGTCAATACCGAATGACGTATTGAGCACCTTGTAGCTAGGCTGAGTCCGTCGCTGAGTGGAAATGGTGCCTCCATCAAAGAGGTTGTTGTACGACTTACCGGTGTACATGTAAGCGGCCTGTACGAAGTAATCGTCACCAAAGCCATAGCGAGTCGAGATATTCCATTTCACTTCGGGAACCCTTGGTAAAGCTGTACCCGATGGCGCATCCGGAACGGCACTGCCCTCGCTGCGACTGTAATCAGAGGTCAGCGTGGCCTCGACGAAGCTTGCAGCACCCATAACGGTCCAGTTGTCACTGAGCATAGTCACGAAGTCGAACTCTACCCCGTTACTTTCTGCATTACCCACATTGTAGGTCAGTGTCGTTGGCGAGATCGACGTGTCTAAGCGTGAAAACTGGAAATCGTCCCATTTCTGCATAAACGCGGCACCGTTGACGCGTGTTTTACCGCCGTTAAACGTCGCCTTAAAACCAAACTCTGTCGAGGTCAGGAAGTCCGCCTTGAACTCACAACCGATGTTCGACGAACCCTGATTTCCCAAACCATCAATGGCTCTCGCAGAGCAAAAGCGATTAAGTCCGCCAGGTCGATAACCCTCGCCCCATGCCGTGTAAAGCATGAGCTCGTCATCGACTTGCCACTCGAGTGACATACGCTTTACCGTGTCAGTCGCTTTGGTAATGCGTGCCTCAGGGGCACAATCAACACCATAGTTACTCTCGGGACGATCGCCCTGAGGGCCGAATCCACCGCAAGGCCACCAAACAGTCCCTGAGAATCCGTCCAGGCCGCTGTCGTAGTCGAAGCGTCTTGCACTACCTGACAGGGTTAACGCGTCGGTGATGTCATAAGAGACCTCAGCAAAGTACGCCGTCTCCTCATAGGACCGAACAAAGTCAGTGGTCCAGTAGATATCGGGCGCGTCAACCGCCATCGCCGGGATATTATTCAAGCCCAGCACGTGCCAATCACTGTCGGAGGCCGTATCAACCTCTACGTAATAGGTACCCACCATGTAGCGAAGCCGCTCAGCCGAATCCGACGTGTAACGAAGCTCGTAATTCTTACGTGAGATATTGGTCGTATTGGTGTACTGCTCTCGCGGATCTTCGCACTGCCCCGTGTACGACACATAGCACACGTAGTAGGGCTGCACGTAACCATAGGACACGTAGTAATCACTGTAGAGCGAATAGTCCGCATAGGTTTCAGTGTCTCGATCAAGATCGCCGTAAGACGCGCTCAGCGTACCCCCCGCCAGCTCACCTTCAAGTTTCAATGAGAACTGGGTCCACTCATCGTCACTCCAGTCAGGCAGTAATCGCATCACTTCAAGGTCACCAACGCTCGGATCGTGATCCCAAACCCCGTTTGCTTCAACTTCTTGCATCATGGCCGACGCCGTCAACGTCCAGCTGTCGTTGAGGTCAATGGCCAGGGCCGCTCGTCCGCCAACCGTTGTCGCGTCATTGAAGTTCTTCTCGGCCACATCGGCGTTGTCGACCGTGATATCAGCAGCGACTTCATTGAGGGGACTGGTGGGATCCAGACCCGCGCGAATGTAGCCCTGGCGGAAAGTATGCGTACCGGCAACGTTATCAATGTAACCGCCGTCGTGCTTGTAGTAGCCCACCAGACGCAGCGCCATACGGTCACTCAGAGGGATATTCACGAAACCTTCCGTCAGGTGACTTAAATCTCCCGACTTGGGTTGCCCCATACTGAAGCTCACACCGCCCTCGAACTTTTCAGTACTCGGCGCGTTAGTCACGATCTTGATCGCGCCCGACTGCGCATTGGCGCCATAGGTCGTGCCTTGCGGGCCCGCCAGAACCTCGATTCGGTTAATGTCGTAGACGTGGGGGTTAAGGTACTGTCCCACCGCCGTCACTGGCTGCTCATCGAGGTAAACCGCAACACTGGGGTTGGCGCCAAGGCTGCTCTCACCACCACTGGAAATACCTCGGATGTAAATGTCTCCCGAGCTCGGACCTAAGGTCACGAAACTCACGTTGGGAAGCATCATGATGTAATCTTCCATATCGGAAATATTGAGATCTTCAAGTTGCGTCTCGCCCAACACGCTGACACTCATTGGAATGTCCTGCACACTCTCAGATCGACGAGTGGCTGTTACTAAGACCTCTTCAATTTGAGCCTGAGCCTCGCTGGGCAGGATTACTGTTGCCGCACCAACCAGTCCGCACGCAGTAGACACCGCCATCGCGAGCGGCCGCTTAAAAAATGAGTTTTTTAAGGATGAGTCTTTGATTTTCACGTCGTGTTCCCTCTCTGACTTAGCATCGTTTTAGTTATTTTACTGCGCCTCTTGCCGTCCCCGGGGTATCACAGAGTGATGGTGTGATTAGCAAGTCAACGCGAGCGTTAACTTCACGCCCTTCACGTGGTATACCGAGAAATGTCATCAACATCAAATAAAAATAATGGTCGGGGTTAACCCGTACGTGGGTCATTAAGAGGAGACCGAGTTGAAGATAAAAGAACCGGCACGAGAGATTGAGGTCATTCACTCAACGGATGTACTTGTCGTTGGAAGTGGCCCTGCCGGCCTTGCGGCCGCCCTCGCCGCGTCACGCTCCGGTGTCCACGTCACGTTGCTGGAGCGCTTTGGCTGTTTCGGCGGCAACATTACTGCGGTCGGCGTAGAGGGGTTTGCCTGGTACCGTCACGACGCCACCATTGACAGTGAAGGCATTGGTATCGAGTTTGAAGAGCGCGCTAAGCGCGCCGGGGCCTCAGTCAAAGAGCCCCAATCCGACAGCCATGCGATTGATGGAGAGGCGTTCAAAGCCGTTGCCGATGACTTAGTCTTAGAAGCGGGCGTTACTCCCATGCTCCATCGGATGTTTGTCGCACCGGTCATGGAAGGGAACCAGATCAAAGGCGCTATCGTTGAGAGTAAAGCAGGACGAGAGGCGATATTGGCCAAACGCGTCATCGATGCCACGGGCGATGCCGACGTGGCTTATCGGGCGGGTGCGCCGACAGTTAAACAGGCAAAGCAAGACATGATTGGCGCCTCAGTCATGTTTTCTCTCTCCGGGGTCAATAAGCAGCGTTTTATTGACCATGTAAAGTCGGCGCCCCACACCTACGCAGACTGGGCCTATGGCCAATGGACTATCGAGACCACTGGCAAAGAAGACCAAATGTTCTCGCCCTTTTTACGGAAGCCGTTCGAGCGCGCCCGCGCCGAAGGGCTGATCCCAACGAATCTCGACACCATTTCAGGCACTTGGGGCGCACTCTACGATGCAGGTGATCTGACGTACCTCAACCTTGTTCATCTCCTGGGCTACGACGGCACAGACCCGCAGGACTTGACTCACGGTGAGATGGAAGGACGGCGTCAGGCCATGCTTGCGGTTCGAGCACTTCAAGAATTCCAGCCAGGCTGCGAAAGCGCAAAGCTGCGCAACTTTGGAATGACCCTTGGCATTCGAGACACGCGTAAGATCGACGCGGTCTACAACATGACGGAACTTGACGTCCGAGAACAAGCGCGCTTTGACGAGTCCGTCGGCATCTTCCCCGAGTTCATCGACGGCTACGGTATTTTAATCTTGCCTACAACAGGCCGCTATTTTCACCTGCCGTACCGCACGCTTCTGCCAAAAGGCGTTGAAAATCTGATTTGTGCAGGCCGCATTACCGGTGGCGATCGCGTCAGTCATGCGGCAACACGAAACATGATGTGCTGCGCCGTCACGGGGCAAGCCGCAGGCACTGCCGCTGCTCTTTCGGTAAAGCGTAATGAGGCGTTTGACTCGCTTTCAGTGGCGGCACTTCAAGACGAGTTAAAACATCAAGGCGCCCGCTTGCACTGACCTTATGCAGCGCCACTTGGAGACCGCAGCCCGCGTATCAGTAACGTCGCGTAAACGGCCGCATAAAGCGCAATAACCACCATTCCAATCCACTCAATTTTGAGTGGCGTGAACTGATACAAAAACACGAGTCCCGCAAGAAGAGCGACGTGTAAACCCACGTATTTTTGAAATCCCAGCGCCTCGACCGTCCAGCCCAGATTCTGCGAGTAAAGCCGAGTCAATGAGTCCAGCGAGTTAACGACAAACAAAATACCCACACCAATCATGAGGGCGTTGACCCCTTGACCAACCGACAGACCCGACTCGAAGTATCCGAAAAGCACGCTAAACCAGAGGGCAATCGGTATGGAAGGAACAAACAATATCGCCAATGCCAATTTCCAGGCCCGCATGCCGTTCACAAACCGCGCGACGAACTGACCGATCATAATCGACCACGCGAACCACCAACTCAGGTAAAAACCGTGGTAGTCATTCAACGGCAGAACAAAATATTCCAAATGAGTCAGGTAAGCACCGAGCCCGCTCAGATTACTGACCAGCCCTCCCACCCCAGCGCCCGACGCAAGCCAAGCAATGACAATCAGCAGCAGAAACATGGCTGTAGACCCAACGCTCAAGACTCTGAGCACCGACAGACGCGTGCTGGACAACACTGCAATAACGATGACTGCACCAACGGTGAAATAGGTCAGTAGAGGGCTAATACCCGCGACGTAACTCGGCAGGTAGGCGAGAAACAAATACGCCGTAAAGGCACACGTCGCCACCACCACTAAGTTGTGAATCCAGCGAACCAAGGGGCGTTCAAAGAACTTTAGACGCGGTTCGATGGCACAGAAGTACAAAGTGGTTAACACGTAAAAACCCCAGACAATCCCACCCCAAAACCCAAATTCAACAACGAGGGGACTGGCAAATGAGTACTCATCCCCCGTCGCATACGTCTCAAAGTCAATCAGTGGAAACATGATCAATCCGACGTCGAGACCCGAAGTAAATAAAATCGCAAGCAGCGACACCGTGGGCAGTGGCGTGTCACCCCAGCATTCGTAGTTCGGCCACCGAATCACAACATAAGCTGCGCTGACCAGTGCAACCAGCATGGCCACCGACAATAACGTCATCACGGTGCCGACCTCAGCATGGCCTCGTCAAGCGGTCGCACCGCAGCGCCCTCCCGCTGCTCGGTCCGCCAGTTCTGCGCCTCCCAAACGGGACTTTCTGAAGACTCCATCGGCTCGCCACGGATCAGCGCGGCTGCGCGCTCCGCAACCATAATCGTCGGGGCGTTTAGATTACCGTTGGGGATTGTGGGGAAGATGGACGAGTCCACCACACGAAGACCGCGAATGCCTCTAACCCGGCACTGCGAATCAACCACAGCCCTATCATCGTCATCGGCACCCATACGACAACTGCAGGAGGGGTGATAGGCCGTCTCGACGTTCTCTCGCACCCACGCGTCAACCGCGTCATCGTCGGAAAGATCGATTGCAGGTTGAATCTCCGCTCCCCGATAAGCATCCAACGCAGGCTGACTGAGCACTTCTCGCGTAAGACGCAGACAAATACGCCAGTCCTCTTTATCTTTCTCGGTTGCCAAATAATTGAACACAATCTCTGGCGCATCACCCAATTTCGGGCTTCTTATTCTCACATGACCGCGACTTTCAGGCTTATTAGGACCAACGTGCACCTGAAAACCGTGGCCTTCAAAGGCTGCATTACCGTCATACCTCACGGCACCCGGTAAAAAGTGGTATTGAATGTCAGGCGACCGCACACCCGACCGAGTCCGAATAAAACCGCAGGATTCGAAATGATTACTCGCACCCAAACCTGTTTTGGTCAATATCCACTGCACGCCGATCTTGAGCTTGGACAGCAGATTCAGGTGCCCGTTTAACGTAATCGGCTTCAGGCAACGATACTGAAAGTAAACCTCAAGGTGGTCCGTTAAATTTTCGCCGACGCCCGGCAGTTCGTGCTGCAGCTGAACGCCTGCCGCAGCGAGTACGTCTTTGGGGCCAATGCCAGATCGCTGCAACACCGCGGGCGAACCAATACTACCGGCACTGAGAATAATTTCTCTTCTCGCCTGAACAGTGCGCCGTGCGCCCTTGTGCTCAAAGCAGACCCGTTTTGCGACCCCTGACTCCATCTCAACCCGATCCACCTGTGCCCGAGTCAGCACCGTCAGGTTTTTACGTTCTCGTGTGTTGTTTAAATAGGCCCGCCTTGTCGACGATCGCACTCCCCCTTTGACCGTCATGTGCATGGGTCCAAAGCCTTCCTGGCGGTGGCCGTTATAGTCATCTGTCGTGCCGTAGCCCGCCTGCTCGCCCGCACCAATAAAGGCGTCATAAAGTGGGTTTTTGCGGTTATTACCGTTTGAGGTCCCCACCGGTCCTGATCCGCCACGGTATGAGTCGCCGCCGTGCATCCACGCCTCAGCCCGCTGAAAGTAAGGCAAACAATTGCGGTACTTCCACCCGTCTGCTCCGTTGACCTCCCACTCGTCAAAATCGCACGCATGACCCCGCACATAAACCATGCCGTTAATGGCTGACGAGCCACCCAAGCCGCGACCGCGCGCCGCGTCCATGGGCCGCCCATTCAGCGTCGGTTCGGGTTGGCTGTAGTACCCCCAGTTAAATTCCTTTGACGCCATTGGTATCGCGAACGCGCTGGGCATATCCACGAACAGGCTGCGACCCTCACCACCCGCTTCGAGTAAAAGGACCGCCACGTCAGGGTCTTGAGACAAGCGATTGGCGAGAACGCACCCAGCGGAGCCCCCCCCCACAATGATGTAATCGAACTCACTTTGCATCGAGGCTACCTTCTTCATGTATGAGTGAACGACCTTCGAGCTGCCGCCGCACATCAGTGGGTATCTTAAAGTTCATATGCGACGCAACCGAAGGAAAAATATCGACGATTGCGGGGGGCGTCGTCGGATCGAATTCTACAGAGCGCGAGTTGGTCGCTATCCACGTGGTTCGCTCTCGCAACGACTGCCCGCCGTGGTGTTTACCGTCCTCAGCCGATCGGCCATGGTCTGTGGTCACCAATACCAGCCAGTCCTCTGCAGCATGCTCCGCCTGGCGCGCCTGAACGGCACGCCAAAGCTGAGCGAGACGCGCATCGATCCAACGAACAGCACGGTCCATCTCCGGGCCATCTCCAGACAAATGCCCCACATCATCGGTGTGCTGCAGATAAACCCACGACAGATCAGGGCCTTCATGCGTAATGGTCTCTACGGCACGCCGAGTGACTTCATGATCAATCGCCTGAATTCGCTCAAGCTCGTCCAAATCGGGTTTAAACGTCGGGTCTTTATCGAAACCGTCCGCCACGAAGTCGAATTTATCGCCACCGGCTTGAGCGAGGCCGTCACCCAATAGAATAGTTCGGTTGTCGGTCCACGTTGAAAACAGCCCCGTGGTAACGAACCTATCCTGCTGCTTTGCGACCCTGAAAATATCCCAGTAGTGATAGTCGGGAGTAAGATCGTAGTTGGCGCGCACGTTGTGCTTGTTTGACCAAGTCCCGGTGAGGAGACTCATGTAGCCCACCGCTGAAATGGTGGGACTCTCCGTCACCTCGCCGATTCCCCCGCCGACGTAGGCATGACTGAACTTTCCATGCGCTGTCAGCGCATCGAGCCCCGGAGTCTTGACTCGCTCAATGACGTCGGTGGGTATACCGTCCACGATGACAAGCAGCGTTTTGGGAACACGCTCTGAACTGACATTCGAATCCTCAGCCATCGTATTCAACGCCGTCAGCATCCCCATACTCAGCACCACAGCCCTTAGAGGAGTGTCCCAGCCAGGCCGTCGCGATAAGAGTCTACGCCAAGACTGCATAGCACCATCCTTCAACAGACACGCAAGACAACGACGTGCGCTACCATCAGTAAGTGCGCTCAACCGCACCCAGATTGGCGTAAATAGTTTTCGTCTGAGTAAAGTGCTCAATGGTCTGAAGTCCATTTTCCCGGCCAATACCCGACTCTTTGTAGCCTCCAAACGGAATCTCTGCCGGCGTAATGTTGTACTCGTTAATCCAAACGATACCGGCTTTAAGCGCGTTCGCAACGCGATGAGCGCGTGCAAAGTTCTGGGTGAAGACGGCGCCAGCAAGACCAAATCGCGTCTCGTTAGCACGCGCCACCACATCGCCCTCGTCACTAAACTTGAGGACCGTCATCACGGGACCAAATACCTCCTGAGTGACCACGGGATGATCGTCGCTGTGGGCAACGACCACTGCCGGAGAAACGAAATAGCCGCCGGTCATCGCGTCCGTGGTACCGCCACAGAGGAGCTCGACCTCCGAGGAGGTTTTCACCTGCCTCAGGTAGTCGATGACCTTGTCTCGCTGTAGTGCTGAAACCAACGGCCCCATTTGTGTCGCAGGGTCAAACGGATCGCCCACTACAATGGCGCACGATCGCCTTACGACCTCGTCAACAAATGAATCAAAAATCGCTTCATGAACAAATACGCGAGTGCCGTTGGAGCACACTTGGCCCGTTGAGTAAAAATTGCCCGCAAGCGCCGCATTCACCGCGCTTTCGAAATCACAGTCATCAAAAATCACAATCGGTGACTTTCCACCCAGCTCTAAGGTGATCTTTTTGAGTGTTTGCGCCGCCATTGCCGCAACACGCTTCCCCGTAGCAACCGAGCCCGTCAAAGAGACTTTTGCCACGTTCGGATGCTGGACCAACGCGGCACCCACGTCGCCAGCCCCTAAAACCACGTTGAAAACACCCTCAGGCAAACCCGCTTCTCGATAAATCTGGGCGAGTCTTAAGGCCGTCAGCGGTGTGACCTCCGACGGCTTAAAGACCATGGTATTGCCACATGCCAGCGCAGGAGCCGACTTCCAGAGTGCAATTTGAATAGGGTAGTTCCACGCGCCAATTGCGGCACAGACTCCCAAAGGCTCTCTGCGCATAATGGCGAAGGCTTCCGGCGGCAAATCGACCTGTGAGCCCTGCAAGCTTTGGGTCACCCCCGCATAGTACTCGAGGACTTCAACACCGCTGATGACATCAACCGCCGATGTCTCTTGAATGGCCTTTCCAGTATCCAAGGTTTCAAGTTCCGCCAACTCCTGGTTTCGCTCGCGCAAAAGCACCGCTGCGCGCCGCAAAATGGCGCCGCGCTCAGCAGCGGGTGTCCGTGACCAACTGACGAACGCTTGCTCGGCCGACTCTACCGCCGCGTCGACCAGCGCCGCATCTGCAACCTCGACGTCGCAAATGACATGGCCTGTTCCCGGGTGCTGCGTTTGAAAGGTGGCACCCGCGTTCGAGCTCACGAACCGACCATTCACGAAGCTTCGCTGCCGCTCCAGCGTGGAATGTTGATGGTAAAACTGGAAGGACTCTGTCGTACTCATGGACTCATCTCGTTCTGTGTTGGTGATCAGGCCAAGCAATGATTGCACAGATTCGACCACGCGTCCGAGCGCTTCCTGCGCCGCTCGTGTGTTGACCCATGCGCCAGCAACGTATTAGATGCATCACGAGATGTACGCCCATGATCCTCTGCGTGCGCACCGATGACGACATAATAAGAGAGACGACAATGAGCGATACTTCTGAGGCCAGTCAAGAGCACAACCAAGAACAAAATATGCGTCGGGTTGCGATGACCTCGCTTGCGGGTACCAGTATCGAGTGGTACGACTTCTTCCTTTACGGCACTGCAGCCGCAGTGATTTTTCCAAAGGCGTTTTTTCCGCAAGACCTGCCCACCATGGTTCTCCTGATTATTAGCTTCAGCACCCTGGCGGTCGGATTTTTAGCGCGACCGTTGGGTGGTATTGTCTTTGGCCATTTCGGAGATCGGATCGGGCGCAAGCGCACATTGGTCGTTGCACTAATGATGATGGGGGTTGCGACAACCCTGATCGGTCTCTTACCGACCTATTCTTCCATCGGTATTGCTGCGCCGCTTATGCTCGTGGCTCTGCGATTTGTTCAAGGATTTGCCATTGGTGGCCAGTGGGGTGGCGCCATGCTACTGGTTACCGAGAGCGCGCCGGCAAATGAGCGCGGCTGGTATGGCGCCTATGCGCAAGCCGGAGCACCGATTGGTGTCATTCTTGCGAACCTTGCATTCATTGGGGTGAGTAGCTCGATGAGTGATGAGGCCTTCATGGACTGGGGTTGGCGGCTACCGTTTATTGCCAGCATTGTTCTGATTGGCATCTCCATGTACATCCAACTCAAGATCGAGGACACGGAAGCATTTAGGTCCTTGAGCGATGCGCAAACAGACAGCGATACGGTACCGCAAGTCGTAGAACGCTCACCCGTCATCGTGGCGATTCGTAAGTACCCAAAACGTATCATGTTGGCCGCAGGTGCTTTTTTGTCGGTTCAGGTCACCTTTTACATTTTAATCGCGTTCGTTATCGCCTACGGCATGAACTCTCCCTCTGTTGAACTGTCCCGCGATACGATGCTCACCGCGGTACTGATTGCAGCCGCCTTTATGGTGCCCACCCAGTTCTACTTTTCGGGTCTATCCGATCGAATAGGTCGCAAGAGCGTCTATCGTTGGGGCGCAATTCTCACGGGCGTTTGGGGCTTTGCCTTGTTCCCACTGATCGATACCGGCAGCCCTATTCTGATCTGCGTGGCGATTACCATGGGTCTCTTGTTTTTGGGTATGCAGTACGGCCCTCAGGCCGCCTATTTCACTGAATTATTCAGCACCGAGGTCCGTTACTCGGGTGCCTCATTAGGCTATCAAATCGGTGCCATTATCGGCGGTGCACTCGCGCCAACGATCGCTGTACTCTTGTGGAATAACTTCGGCATATTCTACGTATCGGTCTACATCTTGATCGCAGCGTTAATGACCTTGTGGTCACTCTCGCAACTCGAGGAAACAAAAGGCAACAGTCTTTAGAGCGTCAGGACTCGGGCGGCTCGGCGAGGTGTTGAGTCGCCGCATGCGCTCGCCGCCTCAGGGGATCAATGCACAAGATCGTAACCTTGGTAGCTCCTGAGCGGGGCACTTATCCACGACTAAATCGAGTCCCTGATTAAGCGCGTCAGTCTCAGCCACAAGGTTGCGAACACCCAGCTGCGTCCAGAGGACCGGTGCGCCTATGGCCACCGTTTCACTGACGATAAAAGGTAAGGCGGCGCCTTCTCTGAACACATCGACCATGTCGACGGCCTGCGGTATGTCAGACAGCCGTGCAACAACGGTCTGACCCTGCAGTAATTGCCCTGCCAGACCCGGATTGACAGGCGTCACCTGAAAACCCTCTTCGAGCAGAAATGCCAAGACGTTGTAGCTGGGTCGGTCAGGTTTGTCGCTCGCACCGACCAGTGCGATGTGCGCCACACCCGTCAACAGAGCAGCGAGGTCCCTGTCGCACTCTATGAGCACGTGATTAGCGCCACTCTGGTGGGCGCTTGTCAAAAAATGCTTTGACGCCCTGCTTTGACTCATCCGACGTCATCGCCTCCACCATGACACGATTTGCGTGCTCAAACGCGTCGCTCAACGGCATTTCAATTTGCGTGTAAAACGCTGTTTTCCCATCGCGAATGCTTTGAGGGGACCGCGACGCAATCCGCTCAGCTAACTGACGAGTCTCCTCAATAACATTTTCAGGCGCGACGTGGCGATTGATCAGTCCAAAACGCTCAGCATCTTGGGCACCAAAAAACTCACCGGTCAGCGCCATCTCGAGCGCGTGTTTTCGAGAAAGGTTTCGGCCAATACCCACCAACGGCGTGGTGCAAAATGCGCCCAGGTTGACTCCGGGCGTACAAAAGGTCGCGTTCGAGCTCGCAATGGCAAGATCACATGAAGAGACCAACTGGCAGCCTGCGGCAGTAGCGGTGCCCTCAACGCAGGCAATAACGGCTTTGGGGCCGTGAATAATACGCTGCATCATTGTCGCACACAGCTCGAGTATCGAGAGCACGCGCACTTGCCAGGCCTCTTTGGATTCCTCTGGACGCTTCGCCATCTCGCTGAGGTCGTGCCCCGCCGAAAACACCGGGCCTTTCGCTTTGATCACAATGCAGCGAACCTCCTCGGTGGTGTAAGCCGCCTCAAGTGACGCTGTCGCCTCAGTCAGCATGTCGCTCGAAAGTGGATTGCGTTGCTCTTCATTACTGAGTGTGAGCCACAGCACACCACGTTCCATTGTTTTTTCGATCAACGCTGTCTTCATCTGTCGCCTCCCAACCGTTCAAGACTCTGATTTAACAAAAGATCGCGCTCAGAGGCAAAACTGACGGACTATTAACGAGCTCAGCGACGCTGTTGCCACACAGCGGCGGCGGTCTTATCGCCACCCAATGTCATAATCTGGCCCATTCGGCGTCCCAGCATGGGGTAGCTCGCGCTCTCTCCCGAACTAATCAGCTGTTCAGCATAGGCCTCAGCACTTGCCAAATAACGCTCGGTTGCAGTCTCATCGCCCCTAGTGACACTGTCTCTAATCAAATTGCCATAAGCACGCAAACTCATTCCGATTTGTTCTGGGTAAGTCCGGGGAATAGACAGCAGCAAGTCGGTGGCTTGCTGAATGTTACCCACTTTTAGATGCGCGGTTCCCAGCCAGCCCATGGCCTCAACGATGAATTCTTCGCGTCCACGGGTGTAGTACAGGGATCGTTCAAGTACCGGAATCACATCGCGCCAGCGACCGTCCTGGCTCAACAAGTTCGCTAAGTTGATCTGGCTTTCTCGGTTGTGTGGATAAAGTTCGTTGAGCGCTTCGAGGTGGTAGTACTGCGCCTGCTTGTTCTTCAAATACCGCGCTAAAGCCACCATCTCAAAATGCAATTTCCAATCGCCGGTACCCTCTGTCAACACACGCTGTCGTCGTCGAACAACATCTTTAGGCTCCCCCACCTCGCCTTTCACTTTGGACAATTCAACGGCAAGAAAGGCAAGGTAGTCCTGATAATTGCTCTGCCCAGGAAATGGTGGTTGGTCCGCCATACCTTGAAGATTTTCAATGTTCTCAACGGTTTCATGGTTCGGAAAACCAATCCGGGCGGCGACCTCGTCGTTGCTCAGCGTTGCCCGCGGCGCGCTGGCTGCGAGGTGACGCGCTATCGCTCGAGAAAACACCCTGGCAAGCACTGCATTGCCCTCAAAGTCGTAGTGAACGTGTTCTACTAAAAAGTTCCACCCCGGTGGGTGTGGCGCGCTCGCTTGATCAAAAGCCTTGAGACTGTGTACAAAACTGACTTGGTTTTGAGGGTAGTCCGTGGCCACTCGCTCAATCGTCGCATTGATGCGTGTATCGGCTCTAAACCTGAGCCCATCAAGGTCGAGTGCGCGCTCATAGTGTGTCCGCGCCACAGTGTGTTGACCCTGCTTTTCAAGACTGGTTGCCAACTGGAAGTGCGTGTCAGCATGTCCGTCGTCAAGCATCAGGGCCTGCTGCCAGAGATCTTGAGCAACTCGCCATCGGCCGTTGAGTGCCTGCGCGCGCGCTTGATCACGCAGGGATTCAAACTGCACGCGGTCGCGCTCTGAAAGGTCATTGGCTGCTATGGACAAAAAGGGGGCTGACTGGCGCAAATTGACGGGCACCGTCGACAAAACAACATGCATGCCTTTGGCGTTGAGTGTGTCGATAATGTCTCGGAGATTTTCTTCAAAGTGATCGTACACTGCCGCCATCCGCGGATCGCTCTCAGGCACAGCGTTATCGACAAACATCTGCATGCCCTGCCATTCGAGATCGGCCTTAGCGTCGGAGCTCTGTACCTCTTGAAGTGAGCGGTCAAAAAGCTGCCAAAGGCGAGTACGTTTGAGTGTTTGCAGGGCCCTGATACCCGCCATACTCGATAAAAAGTTCTGGTTAAATGTGCCCGGTCCATAAGGTCCTACGACCTCGTTATTGCCCATCAAGACAACGGCGACGTCAGCCGAACCGAAGGGCAGCGTGTTGGCCACCTCATAGACCACGTGGGAGTTTACGGAGGTCATGGCCGTATTGACGACCTCCACGTCTTTATTGGGAAACAGTGCATTGAGTTGTGTCGCCAAAAGTCGATCAACACCATGGTTTTTGTGGGGAAAACCCATCGCGGCCGAACCACCCAGCACGTAAACGCGAAGACGATCGTCATGATCAGTCTGCTCGAACGTATTTTGCAGCGGACCCACATTGAGTGACGGTGGGTAAAACTGATCCGCAAAATTGGGGTTTTCTTGAAAGTGGGTTTGACCGTCAATATCGATCGTATTGAAGTACTCGTAATGGGTGCCCACACCTGCGACACGCAGGGCCCATTCGACCACCATAAAAAATAACAGCGGTATGACCACAACCGTTATGATCGTAAACAGCGTGTTTCGTGCGTTTGACACTGAACATTATCCTTTGACGATGCGTGATACCTTAATCAACACACCTAAGTTTCCCAAGAGCGACGACAGTTAACCTGCAATGACACAATCAATCAACGTGCTGGGTCTCTCAGCCTTTTATCACGACAGTGCAGCGGCACTATTGATCGACGGCGAGATTGTGGCCGCAGCGCAGGAGGAGCGTTTCACACGAAAAAAGCATGATGCCGCCTTCCCCGCAAATGCCATCCGCTATTGCCTCGACGAGGCGGGCCTGAGTCTCGACGAGATCGACTACATCACGTTTTATGACAAACCACTGGTGAAGTTTGAGCGGCTTCTGGAAACCTATCTCGCTTTTGCCCCCAGAGGTTTTCGCTCGTTCGTCATGGCCATTCCGGTCTGGCTCAAAGAGAAACTCTTTTTGAAAGTGACACTGAAACGTGAGCTCGCTTCTGTGTCAGGTCTCGAGCAGACCGCCTTACCACCCCTTCTGTTTCACGAACATCATGGGTCGCACGCAGCCTCGGCCTTTTTCGCCAGCCCGTTCAAAAAAGCGGCCGTGCTCTGCCTCGACGGGGTAGGCGAGTGGGCGACGAGCTCAGTATGGCTCGGAGACGGCTCGACACTAATACCACAATGGGAAATACGCTTTCCACACTCCTTAGGGCTGCTTTATTCAGCATTCACCTACTACACCGGCTTCAAGGTCAATTCCGGTGAATACAAACTCATGGGGCTCGCTCCCTACGGCGAACCGCGGTACGTCGACCTCATCAAAACCCATCTCATCGATATAAAGCTTGATGGGACATTCAGACTGGACATGCGCTACTTCGACTACGCGACCGGGCTAACCATGACCAATCGACGCTTTGATGCCTTGTTTGGTGGTCCACCTCGACAGCCTGAGGCTGAGCTTACGCAACGTGAAATGGACATCGCCGCATCCATCCAAGTGGTGACCGAAGACATTGTATTAAGGCTTGCCGCGACGATTCACAAAGAGCTCGAAGTAGACCACCTCTGCCTCGCCGGCGGTGTTGCACTTAACTGCGTTGCCAATGGTCGACTCGAGCGCGAGGGGCCCTTCGAGCAGATTTGGATACAGCCAGCAGCGGGCGATGCCGGCGGCGCCCTCGGCGCGGCACTCGCAACCTGGCATCAGTACCTCGACAAACCCCGAGAAGCCGATGATTGCAACGACACAATGCAAGGCGCCTACCTTGGGAAATCATTCAGCCAAGACGAGATCGAAAACTACTTAACGGCTGTCGAAGCCCCGTTTTATCGATACGATGACACCGAGTTAATGCCCGAGATCGCCGCTGCGTTGGATCGCGGTTCGGTCGTCGGTTGGTTTAACGGTCGAATGGAGTTTGGTCCGCGTGCACTGGGTGCTCGCTCGATTATCGGTGATGCACGCTCACCCACCATGCAGTCGGTCATGAATCTCAAAATCAAAAATCGAGAGTCATTCAGGCCGTTTGCTCCGGTTATTAAAACTGACGCGGTATCCGAGTGGTTCAATACCGAGAGCACCAGCCCCTACATGCTTAAGGTCGCAACCGTCAGGGAAGACCGCCGTCTCCCCATGTCTGAAGAAGAAAAGGGATTGTTTGGCATTGATCAACTCAACGTCGCGCGCTCACAAGTACCCGCCATCACCCACGTTGACTACTCTGCGAGACTACAGACGGTCCATGAGGCGACAAATCCGCGTTTTCATGGCCTGCTCTCAGCCTTTGAGGCGATCACAAATTGTCCAGTGTTGATCAACACCTCGTTCAACGTTCGCGGCGAGCCCATTGTCTGTTCGCCTGAGGATGCCTATCGCTGCTTCATGCGAACGGAGATGGATCTGCTGGTTTTGGAAAATGCGCTGCTCATCAAAGCCGAGCAACCCGAATGGCATGACGACGAGTCCTGGAAAGAAGAGTTTCAGCTGGACTGACAAATATGATGAATCAAACACCTGGCATACCCACAACTCCGAGAGAACTTCGCCAGTTCGGTCTCCTGTTCAGCGCAATACTTGTCGCCCTGTTTGGCGTCTTGCTGCCGTGGGTATTTGCACACCCATTCCCACCTTGGCCCTGGGGTATTGCTGCCATTCTAAGCGCCATCGCCCTTATTTTGCCCCGCGCACTCACACCGTTTTACCGCGCCTGGATGCGCTTTGGACTGATCGCTGGTTACATCAATACCCGCATCATCATGTTCATGCTTTACTATTTGGTATTTGCACCGCTTGGCATCATCATGCGTCTCGTCGGTCGAGACGCGCTGTTGCGCAAAACAGGGGATACCACCCAAGACAGTTATCGCGTGACGAGCAGTCCGCGAGATAATGACCACTTTGAGAGACCTTATTAATGCTGGACCTGCTAAAAGACCTCTGGGGATTCATGCTAGAGCGTAAAAAGCTCTGGATGGCGCCCATCATTGGCATCATGCTCCTGCTAGGTGTGTTGGTTGTTATGACACAGGGCTCGGCGCTAGCACCCTTCATTTACACTATTTTCTGAATATGATCCGCGAGGCAACGGCGGCCGACTGGCCCAATATTTGGCCCATATTCAGCGAAATAACGGAGGGCGGCGACACCTATGCTTACGCTATCGACACCGACAGGGCGGCCGCGGAAACTTTATGGATGACAAAGCCCGATCGCACGTTTGTCTTGGAAGAAAACGGCGAGATTCTGGCAACCTACTACTTGAAAACCAATCAGGATGGACCGGGTAAGCACGTCTGTAACTGCGGATACATGGTCACAAGCACCGCTCGCGGCAGAGGCTTGGCTCAAAAAATGTGCCTGCACTCTCAGCGTATTGCCATCGAAATGGGTTATCGCGCCATGCAATTCAATTTTGTGGCTTCGAGCAATGAAATCGCTGTATCGCTATGGAAGAAGTTGGGCTTTGCTATCGTCGGCACCTTGCCGTGCGCCTTCAATCATCCGACACTGGGATTGATCGACGCCGTTATCATGTACAAATGGCTTGCCGACTAAAGTGGCGAAAGTGACCCTGAAACGGAGGACACCTCGATGAGCGAACCCTATCTTTTTTCAGTCACCAATCATGTGGCGACCTTCAGCGTTAATGACGCGCCTTTCAACCTTATGCCCGTGGACTACATCGATCGACTGGAAGAACAGCTACCTGATGTTCTCGCTGATGACACGATTCGCGCCCTGGTCTTCACGGCTGAAGGCCTTGCGAATTTCTCAGCGGGCATGAATCTCAGGCAAATACCCGAAGGCATCAAACGCGCGGGCAGTCCAGAGGCGTTTTTCGCCCAACGCCACCGAGTTTTGACCATGATCGAAAACGGCGGAAAACCCGCTATCGCCACCTTTTTTGGCTACTGCCTGGGTGCGGGGCTTGAGCTGCCCTTGGCCTGCCATTTCCGTATCGCAGCGAGCGAAGGTGCAAAAATAGGATTACCCGAAATGGATTTAGGCAGCGTTCCTGCCTGGGGCGGATCAGCCCGGCTTCCTCGTGTTGTGGGCCAGGCGCACGCGCTCGATATGATCTTACGCGGCCGCAAAATAGACGGTTACGAAGCACTCAAAATGGGACTTGTCACAGAAGTAGTGCCAATTGAGCAGCTCAAAGCACGGGCTCAAGCGCTCGGGGAAGCATTGGCGGCTCAACCTCGATTAGCGGTCAGAGGCGTACTCGACACCATCGTCGGCTTTGAGTCAAAGTCGCTTGCGGAATCGATAGAGGACGAAAAGCGGGCGGTCAGAGAAACACTCGGTAGTCCCGATGCGCAGGAGGGTATGATGGCCTTCATGGAGAAACGAAAACCCGTCTTTAACCACGAGAGAGGTAGTTGATCGCCGTGAGCACTGAGAGACCAGAGACTTCGCTGTTGAGTCGCAGGCGCCTGTTGCGCGCCATGGGTGTGTCAACAGCAGGTGTTGCGGCTGCGGGTGCTATCGCCGCAAGTAAGGAGAAGATCGCAGAAGCAGGAGACAGCGCAAAGGAAGAACTTGCCGAGCTCAAAAAGCAGTTTGATGCGCTGGACAAGCGATCAAAACTGATTCTGCGGCTTATATTGGTGCTAAGCGGCCTTGATTTGTTCCTCGCGATTTAGCGCCCATCACACAGAGCTTAAGCCAGCAAGCTGCGCTGAATGCTCATCACGCTAAGTATTTTGCGTGAAACCTCAAGTGATCCTCAATAAATGAGGCGATAAAAAAATAACTGTGATCGTAGCCTGGATGCGCTCTATAGCTCACTGGGAAATTCGTTTCATCGCAGGCGCGCAGCAATATCTCAGGCTTCAATTGTTCCTTCAAGAAAGCGTCGGACGCGCCTTGGTCAATGAGCAGGGGTATCTCTTTTGCGCCAGCTCGTATCAACTCGCTGGCGTCGTGCTGTTTGTGCACCGCAGTATCCGCCCCCAAATAAGCTGCGAACGCCTTTTGGCCCCATGGGCAACTCATCGGTGCACAAATCGGTGAAAACGCACTCACCGATCGGTAGCGATTAGGGTGCTTCAGGGCAAGAGTCAGGGCACCGTGACCGCCCATTGAGTGCCCACAAATTGACATCCGATCGACGTCCAAACCCTTGATCTTCGACAATAGCGAAGGAAGCTCATGAGAGACAAAAGTCTCCATCCGGTAGTGCTCGCTCCACGGCGCTTGTGTCGCGTTGAGGTAGAAGCCCGCCCCCAAACCTAGGTCATACGCGCCGTCAGAATCATCTGGAACGCCCTCTCCCCTTGGACTCGTATCCGGAAAAATAAGCCCTATGCCCAGCTCACTCGCCACACGTTGGGCACCTGCTTTGGTTACCGCATTTTCATCCGTGCACGTTAAGCCGGACAAATAAACGAGTACCGGAACAGGATTTGACTCTGCAAAATCAGGTAAAAATACAGAGAATGCAGTCGTGCTAGACAGCTCATTTGAAAACGCCTCATAGCGACGCTGCTCCCCAGAAAAACAGCGCGTGGATGAGCGCATCGCTAGCGTCATTAGTAAGTCACTACCGAGCGAATGCTCTTACCCGCGTGCATCAAATCGAATGCGTCATTGATGCGGTCCAGGGGCATGGTATGCGTAATCATCTCATCAATATTAATCTTGCCTTCCATGTACCAATCAACGATTTTCGGAACGTCTGTTCTGCCCCGAGCACCGCCGAATGCCGAGCCACGCCAAGAGCGACCCGTGACGAGCTGGAAAGGACGCGTCGATATCTCCTGCCCTGCACCCGCTACGCCAATGACGCAACTCTGCCCCCATCCCTTGTGGCAGCACTCAAGTGCCTGTCGCATAACATTGACGTTGCCAATGCACTCGAAACTGTAATCGACACCGCCACCCGTCATTTGAATAAGATGGTCAACGACATCGTCAACTTCGCTGGGGTTCACGAAGTCTGTCATCCCAAACTGACGCGCAAGCGTCGCTTTCGCCGGGTTTAAGTCAACACCAATGATCCGAGTGGCTCCCACCATCCGGGCTCCTTGAATAACGTTGAGTCCAATACCGCCCAAACCGAATACAGCAACCGTTGATCCCGCCTCAACCTTCATCGTAAAGGCAACAGCGCCAATGCCAGTCGTCACGCCGCAGCCGATGTAACAAATTTTCTCAAACGGCGCGTCCTCGCGGACCTTTGCAACCGCGATTTCCGGTAACACGGTGTAGTTAGAAAAGGTTGAACAACCCATGTAATGCAGGATGGGTTCGCCATCTAATGTGAATCGGCTGGAATGGTCAGGCATGAGCCCCTGCCCCTGCGTTTCACGAACAGCTTGGCACAGATTCGTTTTGGGATTCAGGCAGAAATTACACTCTCGGCACTCGGGTGTGTACAAAGGAATAACGTGGTCACCCGGCTTGACTGACTTAACGCCGTCACCCACCTCAACGACTACGCCGGCGCCTTCATGGCCCAATATCGCGGGGAATGCGCCTTCAGGGTCATCGCCAGAGAGCGTGAATGCGTCAGTATGGCAAACTCCCGTGGCCTTAATTTCGACCATGACCTCACCTGCACGGGGCCCCTGGACATCCACTTCAGCTATCTCAAGTGGGGCGCCTGCCTTAAAAGCAACTGCTGCTCGACTCTTCATCCTTACACCCTTTCTTACTTCTTTTTTCTCACACTACGCCAACGAAACACGCAGCACAAACAACTGACGTCGTGGGCGAATTGGCGACCTGTCGATACATCTATCTGACCGCTAAATCGAACAGGCCGGTTGGCGCACAAGCACCCGCGAACCATCAGGGCGCAAATTTGCAACACCCTGTTCAGAGACCTTCAGGGATTTTCTTGTGGGACTCAAACCACGGCAGTGCCACAATTTCCGCGTCTATCAACTCACCACGAATGTCGAGCTGTATCCGTGTCCCGGGCTTAGATAACGCAGTTGGCACGTTCACAAGAGCAATATTGTGCTCAAGCCGTGGTGAATAGCAGCAGCGCGTGATGTGCCCAACGACGTTGCCCTCGGAGTACACGTCCCAAAACTTATCGTTCCCGCCAATGGCCTCCCCGGCAAAATTGGCCCCGACTAACTTGCGCGGCGAACCTTCTTGTGCAATTCGCTTAAGCGCGTCTCGGCCAATGAACTCGGAGGGCTTATCAAGGTCCATGAGTCTCTCAAGACCAATGGTGAAGGGCGTATCACACGGCGTAATGTCCGAGCCGTGCGATAAGATTCCGCCCTCGACACTTCGCATCAGTGATGGGCAAGCCGGCAGTATCCCGTACTCTTTTCCAGCCTCCATAATGAGGTCCCAGAGCTCTGCGCCTCGCGTGTGGTCTAGAAGGTAGATCTCATAGCCCAGCTCTCCACTCCAGCCGGTCCGAGTCAACACGACGGGAATGCGGTTGAGCTCAAGCTCAACGCACTGGTAGTAGCCTAGGGTAAGCGCAATCTCACCAAACAGCTTCTTTGCAACATGGGGCGAGACCGGACCCTGCAACTGTAGTGGCGACACATCAGGCTCACTCACATCGACATCGTAGCCCTTGCCTAGCGCTAGGCCGGTGGCCCACAAAATAACGTCGCCATCGCCCGGCGACAGCCAAAAACAGTCTTCTGCCATTCGAAACAAAACGGCGTCGTTGATGATGCCACCTTGGTCGTTACAAAACACGACATAGCGGCCGCGACCCACAGGGCAAGTCGAGATGTCTCTCGGCGTCAACAGCTGCGTGAGCGCCAAGGCGTCAGGCCCCTTAATTTCCACCTGCCGCTGCACCGAGTGATCCGCCAAGATGACGCCATTGACCATGCCCCAGTATTCCGCCAAAGGGTCGCCAAAATGAACAGGCAAATACATGTGGTTATAAATCGTGAACGAGCGAACGCCGGCGTCCAGGGTTGATTCAAAAAAAGGTGACCGGCGTACGCGCGGCCCGATTCCTATCGCGAGTGGGGTGCTGTTTGTCATTTGAAAAGTCTCCGGTGGGCGGGCTAGCCCAAGCGTTTAAGTTGTTCTTGAGACCACTGAACAGTGTTGTCTAGTTGATTGAAGGTGAACATGTACAGGCCTTGGATGGCCATGCGCTCATCGCCGATCGCCGATTTCAATTCTTTGAGCAGCGAATCGGGCTTGTAAGTCGGACTGCGCAGTAACATGCCTGCCAGTCCCTTTTGCTTACGAGCGTATTTAGCGGACTGGCCGACGCCAATTCGCAGTGATGTTTTGAAGAGTTTCATGCGATCCATGACCCCGGGAAGACCGATCCAGACGGGAGTCGTGATGCCGCGATCACGCATCTCTCCAAGCCATTTCAGCAACACAGGCATGTCGAAACACATCTGCGTGACCATGTGCGTAGCGATGCCCTGTTTCGCCTCAAGCGCTTCAAACAAAATGTCATCTGAAATCGCGGGATGACCTTCAGGGTATGACGCCACACCGATGCGCGTGAAGGGGTGGTCCATTTCACTGAGATCTCGCAGCACGGCCGCGGAACTGTCGTAGTCACCCATGGGCGAGTCAAGATCGCCGCCGGGGACGAAGATTGAGGTGATTCCACTGTCACTCAGCTGCGCGACAATGTCTCGAAGGTGCTGTCGATTCATGACTTGGCGCGCAGCGATGTGCGGCGTCAACATGAACCCTCGCGACGAAAGCTGCGATACGGTGTCTAAGGTGACTTGCAAGCCCTGCTTGGGCGAGCAGGTAATACCCACTCGATCACCGGCTTTAAGGACCTCGAGTTTGTCCTCAAAACCCTTCATCGGAATGACTTCGTGGTACAAGGTTTCAAGTAAATTTTTAACGGCGGTCATCGCGAACTCCACCCAACGAATGCGCGAAATTAACCCCAAAATTATTCGAGTGCAATAGGTGTAATTTAGACCCCTACTCCGAGGGGGTAGAGCCCCTTTAAAACTAGAACTTTGATAGCCGTTTTTCGGTGTCAGAAATCGTGTAACTCGACGTACTCTCGGCGTCGAGCGAGGCGCGAATTCCACCTTCTTTTTCGGCCAGACGATAGAGATCTTTCATCGCAGCAACCGCCTCGGAGCTGTTACCGACAATGCGCGCACAGGTCTCTGACAACGCCTCATCCAAAGCCTCTGGAGTCTCAAAACTGGCATTAGCAACACCCCATTGAACCGCTTGAACGCCAGAAAAAACTGTCGCCGTAAACGAAAGCTCACGGGCGCGTCGCTGACCGACAGCCCGCGACAGTGTCTGAGACATTCCCCACGTCGGGCGCAGTCCAAATTTCGTGTGGGTGTCACCAAATTTCGACGTGTCGGTGGTATAGACAAAATCGCAGTGCAACGCCACTTCCAACGCACCGGTGAAACAAGCACCGACAGCGCGTGCGATAACGGGAACCCCGCCGTCACGAATGGCCGCCGCCAAAATCGACGCCGGCTCGTCGAAGACGTTACCAATAATCCCACCCTCAGGCTTTATGCCTTGAAGCACCTTCAAGTCGACACCGGCAGAAAACGCGCGTCCTGCTCCGCGCAGTACGATGACCGACACCTCGTCGTCCTCACTGCCTTGTTGCACCAAACGAGCCGATTCGGACAACATTTCAGGTCTCAGCGCGTTAAGGGCATCAGGACGGTTGAACTCAATCGTGAGGCACTGGTTCGCAATGGCGACATTGATAAATGGCGTTGTCGATTCGTAACTCATTAGGTGGCTCTCTCATCAAGGGTAGACGTCACTATCCTAGTAAGCTGAAGCGTCGGCAAGCCTCTGACGCACTAATATAAAACACGAAGCTCGCTCGCGGCTGTATTCGGCAGTAACTCGCGGATCGTTTGAGCAAGACGCCGAAACAAGGGACGCGCGGGTGAGCGACCTCGCCAGGCAAGCGCATGGTCGCGGTACATATTTACGCCAAAAACGTCTGTAACCCTGAGCGGATCAGTCTCTCGAATCTCCGAGGCGACGTACAAGGCGGGTAAAAAAGTAATCCCCATACCCATCACGACCATCTGTCGTAGCGTGTCGAGCGAGGTCCCCTCGAAGTCACGCCGTGTATTCGCGCCAAGCGTCTGGCACAACTCGGTCACTTGGCGGTGATAAAGGTGGTGCTCGTCCAGCGTCAGCACTTCCTCACCCACAAGGTCCATCCGATTAATTACGTCTTTACTCGCCAATCGATGATCCAACGGCAGCACCAATTTTAAGGGCTCCCTAAACAGCGGACTGACGTCGAGCCCCGATTCCGAGATCGGCTGGGTCGAGAGGATAAGATCATGTTTCGCGCTTCTTAAATCCTGGCTAAGCTCGGCGGGTACTCCCTCTCGAACAAACAAGCGAAGTGCCTGAAACCGCTTGTGAATTTCCGGAAGAACTTGCGGAAGTAAGTAGGGCCCAAGCGTCGGTGTAACACCGATACGGTAGGTCCCGGCAACACCACCGGAAAACCCATGCGCGGTGTCGACAAAACTCTGCACTTCTTCTTGAATACGATGACACACAGGCATCAACTCTCGTGCCGCCACGGTCGGTGTGGCACCTGAGCGGGTTCTCTCGAAAAGCTTTACGCCCAAAGACTCTTCAAGCGTGGCGATTTGCGCGGTTAATGTGGGCTGAGTGACGCCCAGTCGCTCAGCCGCACCGCGGAAGCTACCGGCATCGCTAATCGTCTTAAAATACTCTAATTGACGCAAACTGAAATTAAGTTTTGGCTGCACTCTCATGACCTCGCGTAGGTGATAGGTTTTTACTATCAAATAATATCAATATATTAGTAACAACTATCGCATCCAATCAATAGAGTGACGGCGTAATTACCGTGATATTTGCTCAACTCCGCCTTTCTCACCGGCACCGGCCGTTTTTGTGCGTGCGGCGAGGCGGCCGCATGCTTTATGTTTTTAACCCTTTTGGAGACCGCAGTGAACGAAGAACATGTGATCGCATTGTTTAATGATTGGAATGACGCCTTGGCTACTGGCGACCCCGACGTGGTCACCCAGATGTACGCAGACAATGCCGTGCTACTGCCAACCGTTTCCAATAAAGTCCGGCACAATCACTCTGAGATTCGTGATTACTTTGTCGCGTTCCTCGCCAAGAAGCCTCAGGGCGTCATTACCGAGTCTAACGCCCGAGTCCTCTCCGATACGTTAGCTACGAATGCGGGCATCTACGTCTTTACGTTTGGTGACGGCGCTCAAGTCACCGCGCGCTTTAATTACACCTATGAGCTGGATAAAGGTGCCTGGAAAATTATTCAGCACCACAGCTCCGCAATGCCAGAAGGTTAAGCCAATCGCGTTCACCTCAGCCCGACAATTCCTTTTTAGATTTTGTAACCTTTTAATGAGCACTGCACATGAGTCGCAAATTTTTTGATTTGAGCAATCTCCGCGGTGATCTTTACGGCGGTCTTACTGCGGGTGTTGTGGCCTTGCCGCTCGCACTGGCGTTTGGTGAGGCATCAGGAGCAGGCCCTATTGCCGGTGTTTACGGTGCAATTATTGTTGGTTTTTTTGCTGCTCTTTTTGGCGGGACCGGGTCGCAGATTACCGGTCCAACAGGCCCCATGGTGGTGGTGTTTGCTGGCGTCTTTGCAACGCTAAACGGTGATCCCACACTGGTATTTGCAACCGTTGTGCTTGCAGGCTTAATGCAGATCGTCTTTGGGGTCCTCGGTTTTGGGCAATACATTCGCCTCGTTCCCTACCCGGTGGTCTCCGGATTCATGAGCGGTATCGGCTGCATTATTATTGCGCTTCAATTGGCCAGGCTTTTTGGGCACGAGCCTGAGGGTGGCGGTACGATTCCAGCCCTGATGGAAGTCCCCTCTGCCCTCATGGACCCTCACTTCGGTGCGCTGTTTTTGGGATTGCTGACGCTTGCGATGGTCTTTAGCTGGCCCGCGACTTGGGGCAAAGTCATTCCTGCCCCGCTCGCTGCGCTTGTTACGGGCACTGTCATTGGTCTGTCAATCGAAGGCATCCCGATTCTTGGCGCGATTCCAACCGGCTTACCCCGCTTTATCATCCCATCGATCGAGGCCAGCACGGCGATCATTATTTTCGAGGCGGCAGCCATACTTGCGGCACTCGGCGCAATTGACAGTCTGCTCACCTCTTTGGTGGCAGACAATATGACTCGGACACGCCACAACTCCAACCGTGAGCTCATTGGTCAAGGGATCGGCAATACGGTGGCGGGCTTCTTCGGGGGCATTCCAGGCGCCGGCGCTACAATGCGGACGGTTGTGAATATCCGAACCGGTGGCAGCACTCGAATTTCTGGCATGGTCCACAGTGTTTTGCTACTCGGGGTGGTTCTAGTGCTCGCACCCTTTGCAGCAAAAATACCGCATGCCGTGCTTGCGGGTATATTAGTCAAAGTCGGGTACGACATTATTGATATAGCGTACCTGAAGCGCGCGCACCAAGGTCCTCGATTTGACCTACTCCTCATGGCCTTGGTCTTGGGGCTCACGGTTTTTGTCGACTTGATTACCGCCGTGATGGCCGGCGTTGTCATCGCCGCACTCGCGTTCGTGAAGCAAATTGCAGATGAGCAGCTCAAGGCAATCAGCGGCGAAGGAGACAGCGCAGACCTTACGGTTACTGACGCAGAAGCCGAAATCCTTAATGCGGTCGATGATCACCTAACACTCTTCGATTTCGGTGGCCCATTGAGTTTCGGAGCGGCTGCGGACATGGGTCACCATGTTCGTGAACGTATCGGTCGTTACGATCACCGGGCCATCGTTTTGGATTTTAGTCGCGTGCCCTTCATTGATGTGTCCGCCGCACGTGCCGTTGAGACCATTGCGGTGGACGCGCACATCGCGGGTAAACGTTTGTATGCGTGCGGGATAAAACCGGATGTCAGCAAGGTTCTGACAGGGCTCGGTGTTGTCGATCACTTACCTGCTAATATGCAGTACCTGACGCGATTAGAAGCACTGGAGGCTGCAAAAGTATGGATTCTGGAAGAAGACTCACTGGACACGCAGCCCCCCACAGGTTCAGCCGCCGCGTAGGACGGTGTTGGGCGCCGTTAAGCGCCCTGCTAGTGCTCGTCCTAACCGGGTTGGTACAGGCGGAGAACGACCTGTCTCTGATCCGCGGCCTCGATTCACCACTCGTTATCGACGTGCGCTCGGGTAGTGAGTTTCAGTCAGGCGCAATCGACGGTGCTATTAATTTGCCAGTCCAAGGGCTGCCCGATACGCTCATTGATACGGGCGTAGAACTCGATCACGAAGTCATCGTTTACTGCCGCAGTGGCCGTCGCTCGGCACAGGCGAAAACGTTGCTCAAAGCCGCAGGGTTCACCTTGGTCTTCGACGGCGGACCTATGGGTCAACTTGAGCACACACTCAAAGACTCAGAATCCTAAACGGCTTCACTTATTGTTTCAGTGCACTCAACACTTGATCGACTTTTTCTTGTGATAATCGATCGTCTCCTGCGGCGTAAGTCTCCGCCATCGCACTGTAGAACTTGGCGTTAAGGAGATTTGCCTCGCCACAGTCTCGCGACGCAACGGCTTTCCCGGGCACGCCCGCAATGACCGTATTATCGGGAAACTCACTGCCTTCGGTGACAATCGTATGGCCTGCGACAATACAGTTATTGCCAATTTTCACGCCGTCCATAATCGTTGCGTTAATACCGATCAAGCAACGATTACCAATGGTGCAGCCGTGTAAGGTCGCGTGGTGCGTGATGGAGCAGTCGTCACCCACGATTGTCGGCGACGCGGCTCCCACATGGATCATTACAAAATCTTGGATATTCGTACGTGCACCGATGCGAATTTCAAACGTTTCCGCCCGCGTCACAACATTAGGCCAGACTGATGCCCCGTTACCAATGTAAACCTTACCGTACAGCCACGCCGACTCGTGAATGTAGGCTGGATTATCTAAGGTGACATTCTTACTCATATGGCCCATCGTTAACTCCTCGTAGACTTGACCCACTGTTTCGACCGAGTCTACGTCATTGCAACCTTAGGAATACAGTACGAGCTCATATGTCCTCTCTAAATGCGCGCTCTAACCAAGAATCACTATTGTTCGGTCTGATGGCTGTGGGACTCTGGAGCACGATGGCAACCGCGTTTAAGTGGGCACTGCTTTACACAACACCGATGCAATTAATAACCGCCGCCGCGACTGTCTCGTGGCTATTTTTTGCGATGAGACTGGCAGTGAGCGGCTCGCTTAGAAGCGTCATGGAGGTGCCGAGGACAATACGGTGGCGATGCTTGATCCTGGGCTTACTCAATCCTGGCTTGTATTACTGGATTCTATTTCAAGCCTACGACTTACTGCCTGCGCAAGACGCGATGGCGATTAACTATACGTGGGGGCTAACGCTACCCTTGATCGCGTCCTTATTTTCGAAAATAGTGCCGACAAGATCGGAGATAGGACTCGCGCTTCTCAGTTACCTGGGTATTTTGATTATCGTCACCGACGGTGACCTGAGTGCCTTCGAGTTTACAGCCCCTCTCGGCGTACTTCTTGCGCTCTTATCGACTGTTATCTGGGGACTGTCTTGGGTGTTAAATTCCCGCTTTGTGGACACGCATCAGCTGAATCCGGAGGTCACACTTTTTCTAAATTTTACTGCGGCCACTCCAATTTTGTGGCTTCTTACAACGCTAAGCGATGGCGCCATTGCACTCACGTGGGCGTCGATTCTCAGTGGGCTTTACGTCGGGCTGTTGGAAATGGGCATCGCATTCGTTCTCTGGATGAACGCCCTGAGACTGACCAATAATCCTATTCGAGTCAGCAGTCTCATCTTCTTAGCGCCGCCGTTATCCCTCGTGTTAATCACCACCGTACTTGGCGAGCCCATCTCTCAAAGCACCCTTCTGGGGCTCGTGGTCATTCTGCTTGGCCTCGCAGGCCAACAGTTTGTCAGCCAGTCTAGGTGAGCGCGAGCTCACGCAACCGTTCTGAAAGGTAACTGTTTGCGGTATAACGCGGCGACAACACCACTTCAGGGCGAGGGTGTAAAAAAAGCGGGAGCGACATTCGACCTTTCTGAGCCTGGCCCTCACTCGGTGTTGCTACCCGATGAGTGGTCGAACGTAAAAATCCGCCCGTGGCTTCTTGCAACATATCACCAATATTAACCACAACCTGTGACGGGCGATTGATCACCTCGAGCCAACCGCCATCGATTCGCTGGAGCTCAAGACCCGGCCCGTCCGACGCCGGCAAAACAGTCAGTAAGTTTATGTCTTCGTGTGCAGCGGCTCTCGGAAGCTCAACGCCTGCGACGATCGGCGGGTAGTGAAGCACGCGCAACATCGTTTGCGCACTTCGCTCGATCATAGCCTCCAAAGGCATCGATAGCGCATCGGAAATGTCTTTCGGTAAATGCGTGGCGACCCACTTTAGCAACGTGGATGAAAATTCAAGGCAGTCCTGATAATGCGCGTCAAGGTCGGCCTTCAAATGACTCGGGCAGCGGCCCCAGCTGTAATATTGGAAATACTCTTTGTGGTCTCGTACCGCTTGCCCCTTAGCACTCTCGGCCTGCTCTAAGGCGACATAGCCGTCCTGCTTTTTACCGTCTATCGAAAAATCACTCGCACCACCCGAGCTAAAATACGTTTGCCATTCTTGATAAATTCGGTCAACCCGGGACATGTCGAGAGGATGCGCAATAAGCGTGGCAAAGCCAAACGACTTAAGGCTCTCAAAAAACTCTTCGCTTGCGGTATCGGAGGTGTAGTCAATGAGTGGAAGCTGGTCTAGCTGACGACCCACAGTTTTACCGTGCAGTTCACTCATCACCCAGCGGCACCCGGCAATGACAGAAAGAACCCTGCAAGCGAGGCGCTCATCAGGTTCGCAAGGGTGGCCGCAATTAACGCGCGAACGCCCAGCCGAGAAATGTCGTCACGTCGTGTCGGTGCAATAGCGCCGAGACCGCCCAGTAAAATGGCAATCGATGACAAGTTAGCAAAGCCACAGAGTGCAAAAATGACAATGGCTTGTGAAATGGGTGAGAGCGTATCGCTCACCTCGGAAAACGCCACGTACGCAACGAACTCGTTAAGAATCAGTTTTTGCCCGATTAAACTGCCGACGGTTGATGCCTCAGCCCAAGGCACACCGAGTAGCCAGGCGGCAGGGCTGAGAAAAACGCCCAAGATCATTTCTAAGGTAATGCTCTCAAAGCCAACAAACGCCCCAAAATACTGAAGGATTCCGTTAACAAGAGCGATTAACGCAACGAATGCGATCAGCATTGCAGCGATCGCCGCCGCCATGCGAAGACCGTCGAGCGCGCCAGAAGCCGCCGCATCAATAATATTGACGTATCGCGGCGTCGTTGACTGATCGTCTTGACTAGGAACGACAGGAACTTCCTGCTCGGGCTCGATTAACTTCGCCATCATCAGCCCGCCCGGCGCCGCCATGAAGCTTGCTGTGACCAAATACTCAAGCGGAATCCCGAGCGCGACGTAACCCGCCATCACCGAACCTGCAATGGTGGATAGTCCACCCACCATGATCGCAAACAACTCCGATTGCGTCATTCTGGGAATAAAAGGCTTTACGACCAACGGCGCCTCTGCCTGCCCAACGAAAATATTCGCAGCAGCCGACATGGACTCGGCGTGACTCGTCCCCAAACACCGACGCAAACCGCCGCCTAAAATGCGAACGACCCACATCATGATTCCCAGGTGGTACAAAACAGCAATAAAAGCGCTAAAGAATACGACGACCGGGAGCACATTAACCGCGAAAACGAACCCAATGGGACCGTCATAAGCCGCAAGTTGACCAAACATAAAGTCAATTCCGGCGCGTGAATAACCCAATAGTGCGCCTGTGGCGTCGGCGGCCGAGCTCAAGGCGCGGTTTCCCCAAGTGGTGAAGAGAGCGACGCCGCCAACGGTGAACTGAATGGCGAAGGCAATAGTGACCGTTTTCCAAGCAACGCTGTGTCGACTTGATGAAAGTGTATAAGCGAAGCCTACAATGGCCAGCATACCGATGACACTGTGCATGGTTCGTCCCGAGAAGATTAAGGCGTCACCATACCGGTATTTAAGAAGTCATCCAAACAAAAAAGCCCGCAATTGAGGCCTTTCAGTCCCCAGTAACGGTCGCAATTCCTTTGACCTGACACGGCAGTACCGCGCCAATCAACTCGAAACTTTCACGACGTTATTGCGCTGGGATGTAGGTCGGTGTCAGAGCCCTTGAGGGCTGAACTGCTGGACTTCGCGACGTCGAGGCAAGGCCTCGGTCTGTCAGTAACGTGAGCGTCAACACCACGGGTACGACCCAGGTAAATTGGCCTGCCCAAGGTGTAAGCACTAAACCATTGAGCCTACAGAGTACAACATGACTGAGACGACCACTGAGAAAGTCAGTGCGGTGCTCGCTGCGTTCAGCCAGCTGGGGATGTTACCGTTCATGACGCATTTTCCTTGTTTGAGGGGGTACTTCAGAAGCCCTTATGTTACTTAAAAACACATATAAGGTAACGATTTAAAATTGGTATTATTTATTTTTATATATTTTAATTTAATAATGCATAACCATAAGGAATATATAAAACTGGGAAGGCGTTTTTCTGACCAAAAAAAACCCCGGGAATCCGGGGTTTTAAGTGACGTGACTGTGGCGTCAGACCTCAATGCATCCAAGCGCTCTTAAAAGTCATACTTTAAACCAATCTGAATTTGCCAAACTGACTGACTCAACACCTCGAAGTTCTTAATACTGCTATCGCTGTTTAATCTTAAGTACTCGTATTGTCCGTTATTAATTACCGCAGACACGACATCTCTCTCATACTCATACCGCGTCCGCTCAATGCGACCCCAGTCGTCATTCAGCAAGTTCCCAAGGTTCTCGATATCAAAGAATAATTTAAAGGAGTGTTCGGGGTTTAAAGCTGGCAACTCCTGCTGAATCCTAAGATCCACCATTGTCGTCATTGACGAATTATCGCCGTTACGAGGTGCGATGCCGCCCGCATACCGCGCAAGCTCCGACCCATTGATGTAATCGATAAACGCTTGCTGATCAGCCACGACACCACCGAACGAGGCCGCTGAGAACAAAGGATCATTGATGCCATCGGGAACATAGAGCAGGTGACCGGCATCATCATTTCGACTCTCTCGTGCACAACGCCCACCATTGAGATCAAGCACGCAATTATTGTTCTCCGAAAACGTATAGCTGTAAGGCTGCCCACTGCGTCGTGTTGCGAATAGCGAGGCTTTTGTCTCATAGCCGTCAATTAACTCTTTCCGCCAGTTCAGACGCAACTTAAACATGTGCTCTACCTGGAAGTTCGAGGTGCCCTCGCGAGGGCTTTGACGATCATACGCCGCAAAGTCAGAGTAGTTAGACGTTGCAGTTGATGAGGTACCGTAACCGATGTCCTTCACGTCGGCATGCGTATAACTCGCAAATAGGTCAAAGCGACCAACGCTGGTCGTCCAGTCTTTGGAGGCTGAAAGCGCGAATAACGTACTCTTCCCTCCGTCAAAAGAGCCCACTGCAAGGGCTTCTGGAGCACCGCCGCAGTCATAGACACCTCGGCCGTCGGGTGCTGTCGCGACAGGCTGCTCACAACGCTGATCGTACCAGTAGGATGCATTGTCTAACGTGTTGTGCAAGATGTCGGCCGAAAGCAACCACTCCTCACCCAGAGCACCGAGATCGATTTGATGCGCGACACCCAGGCTAAGTTTCGTTGTGGTGGGGATCTCAAAATCTGGCCTCAACGCATTGACAGATCCATCGGGTGATTCATTTGCGAGCGCCGAAAGCACATCCGTGGGGATATACTGACCCGTGGCGGCATCTGGTGTCGTTGGCACCGCCACAACACCAAAGGCGTTCGAACTGTCAGAAATTACGCCGTCGTTTGAGTAGCTGTTTGAAATCCAAACGCCGGGCGAGCCACCGGAAAATTTACCGATACCACCGCGAACAGTGGTGTTTTCAGAGACATACCATTTAAAAGAAAGCCGGGGGAGAATGACATCAAGACCGTCAATGTCTTTCGTATTGGAGTACCCATATCGATCTTCAAAATTAGAGTTTGCACGAATGGATCCGTTACTGGAGTACTTATCGTAACGAACACCAAAATCAACCTCCAAATCAGCGCTCACATTCCAGCTGTCTTGTATGTATAACGACTGGTAGTCGTAACCCCAAATAGCCCTTAAATCGTTTTCGTTATTGGTGATCGCGTTATTGTATAAAAGCCCTGATGCTGTCGCGTTTTCTAAGTCAGCGACGCTGTCAAAGACGTAAGAGCCCTCGGAGTTCTGCGCGAAGAGGTTATCGACGTCCACTTCTTCTCGTTCAACACCCATCTTCAACAAGTGATCCCCAAGCACATACTCGGCAACAAACTTAATTTGAAAAAAGTCTTGATCGAGTTCATTTCCATGCCGGAATCGGTCTGGGCCAAACACCAGATAGTTTTCCTCACCCTCCGACTCGCGAAGAAGGACAGCCATCGACGGGAACTCGGCACCGTTTAATGAATTCTGTCCAGTTGATTGCGTCGTACTTGCAATTTTGATCTCTGTTGAGAAGTTATCCGACCAATCAGAGAATACGTGACCAATGACGCTCTCTACTTCCTCGGAGCGGTCGTACCACGCCGATGACGCACCCAACCTATTATCTGACGCTAAAAAGTTATTACCATTCTGTTCCCTGATCGTATTTCCTTCGGTCTTAATGTACGTCAGCTTAGCGCGATGATTCTCACTGATATTCCAATCGACATTTGCGAGAACCTTTTCGTCTTCCGCAGGCCCTTTATTGAACCCACCAATATCAAAGCCCCACACGTCGCTGACGATTTGAGCCACCTGCGCAACATCGTCAAGAGTAATGTCTTGCTCCGTATTAAGTGCGCCTGAACCCGCAGGCCCATTTTGCAAGGGTGCAATCTCCTCATACTTGTCGTACGCCACAAAGAAAAAGAGCTTGTCTTTGATAATCGGACCGCCAAAGGTCGCTACAAAGGTCTCTTCTTCGAATTTGAAATCGAACTCATCATCGCCATTCTTATCGCCAATCGTGCTGTCATCAGTAGAGTAATATCCGACAGAGCCTTCGAATGTATTAGTGCCCGACTTTGTCACTGCATTGATCGTGCCACCGGTAAATCCATTGTATTCAACATCGAAAGGCGCTGTTTGAATGGACAGTGACTCAATCGCGTCGTAGGAAATAGGCGACCGCTGCGATGGATAACCATTGGCGTTAAGACCAAACCTGTCGTTGAGCGCAACACCATCAATGGTGAGCGAGTTAAAGCGGTTATTCGCTCCGGCAATCGTCAGTTCTTTGGCACCGCCGCTTTGCACATTGACTGCTGCAAACGGATCAAGCTGAGCCGCATCAGTAATATCTCGATCGATTGAGATCACCTCTTGCAAAGCTTCCAGCCCTAAACTCGTGCTCAAACCTTCGTTCTTAAAGCCAGTTTGACCCAAGCGCTGAGCCGTGACAGCGACAACTTCCATCGCGCCACTCGCCCGCACAACGACCGGGACACTCATCCCTTGATCAAGGCTTAGATAGACATCGTCAACTTTCGCGTTTTCAAAACCAGGCCCCGATACCGAAATCGAATACGGACCACCAACACGTAAGCTTCTTGCCGAGAACGCACCACTTGAATTTGTCGTTGTCCGCGAAACTGTCCCAGATGGCGTATGTGTGATCGTGACCGCCGCATTTGAGAACGTTTGTCCTGCTTGTGTAGCGACGCTGCCACGAATTGACGACGTTGTCGTGTTCGCCAATACCGCTGTCGACATGACTAATGACAATGTCACCGTAAGGACAGTGCTCATTGCTCTGCGCAAATAATTCATTGGTACTCCTCGTTAGGGAAAGTGATGTGAGTGCTCGGTCAGACCTTTTATGCTGTCTGAGTGTACTGGGCTTTTTTTACAGTCTTGTGTCGTCGTTAAATAATGTCGGCCTACTGCCTGCTCATTTCTCGCCGTGCAGGCGCGCCACCTTAGTCAAGGGTCATCAACATCGGCTTCTCAAATGCGGCTAAATGGTTGAGGTCACCGCGCTCAACCACTTTGACCCAATCGGGGTTTGCAATCAACGCTCGACCGACGGCGACCAAGTCGAAATCGCCACGCTCCAACATTGCAATCAGCCGATCAAGCGACGCGGGTTTCGCCGCACTGAAGCCCACCTCTCCCGGATCAGGAATAAAGTCTGCATCAAGGCTGACACTGCCCACGGTAATGGTGGGTAAGCCGGTCAATTTCTTGACCCAACCGGCAAGATTCAGGTCGCTGCCGTCAAATTCAGGCTCCCAAAACCGGCGCTGACTGCAGTGAAACAAATCCACACCGGCATCCACGAGCGGCTCAAGGAAGCCCGAGAGTGCCTCTTCGGTGTGCGCAAGACGGGCCGTGTAGTCTTGTTGCTTCCATTGCGACCACCGAAGAATAATAGGGAAGTCCTTTCCTACCTCGGCGCGACAGGCGGCGACGAGCTCTGCGACAAACTGACCGCGCCCTGCCATAGAGCCACCGTAAGTGTCGTCGCGTTGGTTGGTGCCCTCCCACAGAAACTGATCCAGCAGATAACCGTGAGCACCGTGTATTTCGATCGCATCAAAACCAATGGCTTGTGAGTCGCGCGCCCCCTTAGCAAAGGCGGCAATAACATCATCAATATCGGATGTTGTCATCGTATGTCGGTTGACCTTTCCAGGGACATTCATGCCCGATGGGGCGTAGCCATCAACATCGCCTTCGGGGAGCACACCGCGTTTACGCATGCCACCCACGTGCCATAGCTGCGGCGCAATCTTACCGCCCTCTTGATGGACCGCATCCACAACGCGCTTCCAACCGGCGAGTCGCTCTTCCCCATGAATATAAGGAACGCCTGGATAACCGCTGGCCGCGATGTGATCGACACAGGTGCCCTCGGTCACAATCAAACCCACACCACCCGCCGCACGCCTTCGGTAGTACTCGACATTGCCGTCGTTGGGTGTGTTATCCGGAGACTGGTTCCGAGTCATGGGTGCCATAACGACACGATTGTTAAGTTGAAGACCACCTACGTTGACCGGACTCAGGAGCGCGTCATGGGAACCCATGTTAAAAACCTTGTTCATCAAAGAGCGGGAAGCATAGACCCACCCATCGTTTGAATGCAAAAAAAAATAGGCAGTGAGCGTCGCGCCTTCGTCGTGGTTCAATAGCACGTCCCAGAGTCTGACTGCGACGGGTTCGAGTAAAGAAGGTAACAGACACGAGGCAACGTTAAATGCGCCATCTTCATTGGTTCAGATCGGACCTGCGACTCAACGACAATCCAGCGCTTGCAAGTCACGCAGCCTCGGACTCACTGCTCTGTCTTTACCTGATGCCAAAGCCAAAGCCATGGTGCAACCTGACCGGCATCGGACCCCAGCGCGAGCGCTTCCTGCGCGAATCACTGATCGCGCTTAAAAACGACTTGCAAACGATGGGTCAGGATCTCCTCGTGCTTGAGGGATCAGCAGAGCTGGTGATCCCGCACCTCGTCGAGCGGTTTGCAATCACGGAGATCAGCGTGAGTGATCATCCAGGCTGGGAAGAAAAATGCGCTGTTGATTACCTGACCGACAAACTGGACATACCCGTGCAGGTCCATCGTGGGAACACTCTCTTTGCGGAGCTTGACTTACCGATGACGCTGGACGACCTCCCTCTCGTGTTCTCGCCCTTTAGACGTAAAGTCGAAAAGCTCTCGGTCAGAGGACCGCGACCTGCACTCGCACATCTCCCCGAACCTCCTTCTGCACAGTTTGATGACATTCCTCTGTCGAGCAATCGGCCTCACCCTGGGTTGCCTATTCCAGGCGGTCGAGCGGCAGGTCTGAGACGTGTAAAACAGTTTATTTTTGATGACGAAGCGATTACCACCTACAAAGCCACGCGCAACTGTCTCGACGGCTTTGACGGATCCAGTACGTTCTCGCCATGGCTGGCCAACGGCAATTTGTCAGTGCGAGAAGTCGCCCACACTATTTTTGATTTTGAGCGCGAAAACACTGCAAACGAGTCGACCTACTGGCTGTTCTTTGAGCTGATATGGCGTGAGTTTTTCTACTGGCGTGCGCAGGCAGATGGCAAGTCGCTGTTTTTACTCTCAGGTAAGACCGGAAAGCCGAGGCGCTCGACGTTTGAGCCTCGCAACTTTGCGAGATGGTGTGCCGGCGACACCAACCACCCGATTGTTAATGCACTCATGCGTCAACTTGTCGCCACCGGCTGGATGAGTAATCGCGGTCGACAAATCGTCGCAAGTTGCCTGATCAACGAACTCGAGGGCGACTGGCGGTTTGGTGCAGCCTTCTTCGAAAAACACCTCATCGACTACGATGTCGGCAGTAACTATGGGAACTGGCAATACATTGCAGGAGTCGGCAGCGACCCGCGCGGTGGACGCCACTTCAATCTCGAAAAGCAGACGGCAGAGCATGACCCCGAAGGCACGTTTGTTGCCAAGTGGGGCGGTGTTCGTCCCTTTCAACCTGACTTCGTAACCGACGCCGCAGATTGGCCGATCGACAGTGAAAAAATCTGATCTCCCCACCAAAACCTGTCCTGTCTGCCATCGTCCGTTTGCTTGGCGCGCGAAATGGCGGCTCAACTGGGAGTCGGTCGTCTATTGCTCAAAGCGCTGTGCGAGTCGTCGCTACACCCTAAAGAATAAGCCTTAAGTCCACTGATCGATCATCTGGTCGGCCCATTGAACAATCACCGCGCGCTCGTCAGGGTCGCGTTTTCGCCAATTAGCAACGACCAACCCCATTCTAGGATTGCCGCCAAACCGGTCGAGGTGCTGATCGATGAAGCGCCAATAAAGGCTGTTAAACGGACACGCGTCCGGCCCCGTGACTTTGGTAGGTTTGTACCGACATTGCTGACAGTGATTTCCTTGCTTCTGGATGTACTTGCCACTCGCCGCATAGGGCTTGCTTGCAATAACCGCATTGTCGGCATAAAGCGCCATTCCCAGTGTATTTGGAAGCTCAACCCACTCGTAGGCATCCACGTAAACCCCGAGATACCAATCGCACACCTCGGTGACATCAAGCCCCGTTAACAGTGCGAAGTTTCCGATCACCATCAACCGTTGAATATGATGGGCATAACCGTGGTCTAGAGACTGCTCAATAGCGCGACTCAGGCATCGCATTTCGGTATCTGCGGTCCAAAAGTAGTTGGGTAATGGTCGATTGGCAGACAGCGCGTTCCTGTTTTTGTACTCGGGCATGAGCAACCAATAAATGCCTCGAATGTATTCACGCCATCCCAGAATTTGACGAATAAAGCCCTCCGCAGTAGACAGTGAACAGGCCCCCTGTTGCCAGGCCTTTTCGACCCTCTCGCAAACCTCCAATGGCTCAAGGAGGCCACAGTTGATGTACATGGAAATGAGTCCGTGAAATACCCAAGGCGACTCTTCAACCAACGCGTCTTGATACGCACCAAAGTCAGCCAGTGCATGCTCCAAAAACCAGTCGAACTGACGGCCCACTTCTTCTCGCGTCACTGCAAGACGAAAATGCGAGAGGTCTCCGGGGTTTTCAGGGAAGAACGCGTTAACCGCATCAATTACCTCGCGGGTCATCGCGTCAATCGGCGCATCCATCCGATCTGGAATATCACGCTGATTTCGCCAACCGGCGCGATTATCCGCGTCGTAATTCCACTTACCCCCCGCCGGATCAGAACCCTCCATTAAGAGCTGGTATCGCGCGCGCATCTTTCGATAAAAGAATTCCATGCGCAGCTGCTTTTTGCCGTCTGCCCATGCGGCGAAGTCCGCATGAGAGGCGAGAAAACGATCGTCCTCTAAGACGGTAACCGGCAGTTTGAACGCGTCTTGCCAACCGCGAAGTTCGTCCAACAAACGGTACTCGCCCGGCTCGCAGACGAGGAGCTCGCTCACGTCGCACGAATCGAGGATCAGCCTCACCGCCATTTCGAGACTCTGTACACGTTGATCAATGGTGATGTAGTGAACGCGGTGACCGGCCGCTTCCAGATCATCGCGAAAGTGGCGCATCGCTGAAAACAGGAGCACGATCTTGTGGCGGTTATGCCTGACGTAACTTGCTTCCTCCCAGACCTCGGCGAGCAAAATAACATCGATGCCTGGACGTGCCTGGCGAAGAGCGGGTTGTCTAGGGCTCAGTTGGTCGGCTAGGACCAAAATTAACTTTGAATCATTCATGACTGACCTTACGAAACAGTCACCAGTTCAGACGCATTGATCGGACCGATAAGGTTAGACAAGACTGTCTTTTTTTATTTTCTACAAAGCGATTGCGTGCACGCAACAGGCAAAAAAAACCCCGAAAAATCGGGGCTTTTATTACTCCAAAAAAACGCTGTCTACACCTGAGCGGCATAAAAAGTCTCACACACTAACGAGAAGCCGTGAACCATTTCTCGCTCACCCTCAAGCCCAGAAATAATGTCGACGAACCAGCCTTCAGTGCGAGTATCGAGCATACGACCGACCTCCGCTCGGTCTGAGGACCCAAACGAAACCATAAGCAATCCCGCAGTCTCACCCGTGTCCCCCATGTACACCTGCATCGTGACATCTAAGCCGCGCTTCTTCATTTCCGCATGAATCTTATCTAATGCAGCGATGTAACCACTTGGATTGTCGGTCTTCACGTGTAGGTTGTAGTAGTGACCTTTTTCGGAAACCTCGGCGGCACGAACGATTCGCCAGTTGTCCCACATTCTCACTTCGCGTTTAACGTCCAATTTCGCAACTTCTGCCCGCACCGCAGCGTTCATGGGATCGACACTCCAAGCGGCCTCTTGAGAGTCAAAAAATGACCATAGGTAATGATCTCCCATCTTTTGCGCACCTGAGGTTGGAGAGCAAAGGCCGAACGCCATTGCACCATTAGCGGTCGCAATGGTTTTCGCACTGCCCTTTGCCCACGCCGCGTAACCCGCCGCATCATTTGTATTGACTGTAATTAGGCTCATGACCGGCTCTGCGTGCGCAGTCGCGCAAGCGCAAATAAAAAGAGGTCCAAGTAGTTTACTGATGGTCTTCATTTAAAACTCCTTAATTTAGTTTTACTAAGATCGAACAATAAGATGTGTTCGCTTAAAACATAGGAGAGTCTTGAAAAAGCGCTACTTTTTTTCGATGCAGACGATCGAATGCGCCACGCGGACAACACCCCGCAGTATCTGATGCAAGGGCAGCGTCAGCCTGATCTTTGGGCCCCTAAGAGGAGCCCCGCGATCCTGTCTTTACTCGGTGTCGAGCAACAAGGGTGCAAGACGCTTCCGATGATGCATTGCGTCGCCAAATTGCTGCTGACTCCACGCTGCTCTGCGAATGAATAGCGACGAGTCACACTCCCAAGTAAAGCCGAATCCGCCGTGAAATTGAACCGACCGATCACCTGCATATTGAATAGTGTCAGACGCTTGGGCCTTGGCCATACGGCACGCGACCTCGGCGTCTGGACTCAATGGACCCTCACCGATCTCACTGGATGCGTGATAAACCAGTGATCGCGCCTGCTCCATGCCAACGTAAATATCGACGGTGGGGTGTTTTAGCGCCTGAAACGAACCAATCAACTTACCGAACTGCTTACGCGTTTTAAGGTAGTCGACAATGCCCGAGAGGCAAGCGGAGGTTGATCCGACCGCTTCTGCCGCCGTCAATAAGGCACCAATCAGTAAGTAGTCTCGAACAGCTGGACCCACTTTTTCACTCGACAATACTCGAGAAGCTTTGATCCCAGTGAAGTCGATGGTCGTGGCTCGCTTGGTCAAGTCGATCAGCGCATGGGGTTCTTGCACCTGCGCCGAGACATCACTTCCCGCAACCAGTGCAACCACCGACTCACCACGAGAATTCGCGCCCACCACGGCGATCCAGGCCGCATGTGCTGCATCGGGCACCATGAACTTACGACCGGATAAAACACCGTCTTCTGCAACAGTGACACCCGAATTGGCCCCTCCCCAATCGCTGTGGTCAAGGTAGGCCACCGTAGCCGCAACACCACCGGAAATCTCCTCAAGGACATCTTCCTCGGCAATGCCACCCGCCCGTCGAATAAGCTCTGACGCCAGCACCGTTGAAACCAGTGGTGTTCCCATGAGGCCTTTACCCATCGACTCGATCACTGGAATGAGGGGGCCAATACCTAAGCCTGAACCCCCGACAGACTCAGGCAGATTAATACCGGTCCACCCTAAATCCACCAGCTCCTGCCAAACAGGCTCAGAGAAACCCTCCTTGCTCTCGAGCAATCGTCGGACTTCGCTGCCCGGCGATTTGTCTTTGACAAACTCTCGAGCCACATCCAAGAGCATGCTCTGTTCTTCGGAGAAATCGATCTTTTTGCTTCCAATGATTGCGCTCATACGCGTACCCCTTAAGACTTTGGCAGGCCGAGCACGTGCTCGCCGATAATATTAGCTTGGATCTGGGTCGTGCCTCCGCCAATGGTGGTGCCGAAATTTGCAAAGTAGGCGCGCTGCCAAAATCCACCTTTATAGGACTGATCGTCGTCCATAAAAAGGGCGCCCTGCGGACCTTGCACGTGGGCCCCCATCATTTTCAGACGCCGAGCGTATTCCGTATGACGATATTTATTTGAGAGCGCAATACCGAAGGGGTGATCGGTATTAAGCGCAGGAATGGCTGCTCGTCGATCACTGATCGAATTCGCTTTTGCCTCAATGGCCAGCTTGACGAGCTCGTCGCGAATCATCGCATCCTGCAAAATGGGCGCGCCATCTCGCTCGAAGTCCTGCATGGCGTCCATGAGATCTTCCAGACCGATCGACTGCATAGAGTGCGCACTCGCCTGCCCTGCGATAACACCGCGCTCGTATTCGAGTGTTTTCATGGCCATGCGCCAACCACCACCCTCGTCGCCGAGTAGGCAGGAGGCGGGAATACGCGCATCAGTGAAAAAAGTCTCGTTAAAACCGTATTCGCCCGTGACCTTACGAATGGGCCGCGCTTCAACACCGGGGACGTGCATGGGCGATAAGAAAAACGACAAGCCATCATATTTTCGCGCGGTGGTATTGTCGGTGCGGGCAAGCAGAATCATGTGGTCTGCGTAGTTACCCAAGGTCGTCCAGATCTTACTGCCATTGACGATGTACTCATCGCCATCGCGAACCGCTTTTGTCTGTACGTTACCCAAGTCCGAGCCATGGTCTGGCTCAGAGAAGCCCTGACACCAGATTTCATCGCCGGTCAGAATATTCTTAATGTAGCGCTGGCGATCTTCTTCCGTGCCCACGTCCAATAGCAGCGGCCCCGTCCAGTTGAGACCAATGGTGTTGAAAATAATTGGGGCATTGTGTGCTGTGAGCGCCTTGTCGACGATACCCTGAAAGGCGGCGTCGCTTCCCTGGCCACCGTATTTGGTCGGCCAATGCATACCCAAAAACCCTGCGCTCCAGAGCTTGTGCTGCCAATCACGAAGGAAGTCGAGCTGCTGCTCGGTTCCCACTTCCAGAAACGTCAAAGGCAGAAGAAAGCCTGGATTTTTTGGCACATTTTCCGCCATCCACTGATCGACGTCGGATTGGAAATTTTTTAGACTGGTTTCGATTGCTGTCATTTCGTTTACCTCGTATGTCTCTTAGAGCCCGTACTGCCTGCTCGCCAAATCTCTCATAATTTCTTCAGAGCCGCCGCCAATCGCGTTGACTCTGACCTCTCGGTAAATGCGTTCGACACGACTGCCTCGCATGTACCCCATGCCTCCCAGGATTTGCATCGCTTCGCGTGCACAGAATTCCATCACCTCACTCGATTGAACTTTGAGCAAAGCAATGTCTCCGGCATTCGCCTCCCCCGCCTCAATGGCCTCGTAACAAATACGAATGTAGGCCTGCGTGGCATTAAGCTTTTGTTTCATCATAGCAATCTTGTGACGAATCACCTGGTGATCAGCCAATCGTTTACCGAACGTCTGACGCTCTGTCGCCCAAGCAACCGCCTCTTCCATGCACACGCGGCCGAAGGCTTCCATGGAAGCCGCCATGCCCATACGCTCTGCATTGAAGTTGGTCATAATGACCTTAAAGCCCTGGTTCTCTTGTCCAATAAGGTTCGAAACAGGCACACGCACGTTGTCAAAGTATAACGTCGCTGTATCGGACGCCCACCAGCCCATCTTTTTATCAAGCGCCGTTCGTGAAAAACCCTCAGCATTGGTGGGGATAAGCAACATCGAAACACCGGTTGCACCCTCACCACCGGTTCGAACTGCCGTAGAGACATAATTCGCTCGCATCCCCCCGGTGATGTACGTTTTGGAGCCATTGACAATGTAATGGTCACCGTCGCGAACAGCCGTTGTCTTCAAGCTCGCGACATCTGAGCCACCACCAGGTTCGGTAATACCCAGTGAAATCCATGACTCGCCACGCAGCACTGGTGGCGCTATTTCGGACTTCATTTCCTCGGTTCCCCAATTAATAACCGGTGGCAGCCCAATACCGTGAACCATCAGCGACGCCGATAAGCCACCCACACCGACGCGCGATAGCTCTTCATTAATAATCCAGTTGTGCCAGCTGTCGGTCTCCATACCGCCGTATTGCTCCGGGTAACCGGCGCCCAAGAGACCAACCTCAGCCGCCTTAGGCCAAAGCTCGATAGGAATGTGGCCCGCCTCGTCCCACTCGTCGGCATAAGGCATCACCGCTTTATCAATAAAACGCCTGAGCGCGTCACGCCACGCTAAGTGATCCTCGGTCAAATGAGGATTAGGTATTCGTGCAGAGTCGAATGTGAGGCTCATTGTGCTTCCCAGAACTATTTTTTTTGTCCCGGAAGTTATAGGCGGCGACAAGGGGCGAGTCAAATCGAATTACGCGCTAGAATAGCATCCGAGGATACAGAGTCTGCGTAGTGTTTATAGCAAAATACACTGGCTGTTATCACTCAGTGCTTCACCACAGGACCCGGTATGAGATTTATTGGTGCGTCGAACTACGACCACGGAACAAAACCCAAGATAGGCGTACTGCTGACGAACCTCGGAACACCCGAGGCGCCGACGGCGAAGGCGCTTCGCCCCTATCTCAAGCAGTTCCTTTGGGACCCGCGGGTCGTCGAAGTCCCGCGCCTACTGTGGTGGATGATCCTTCACGCGTTTATTTTGACTACGCGCCCCAAAAAATCGGCTGAGGCCTACGCAGAAGTCTGGACAGAGCGTGGTTCGCCACTGCTTTACCACTTAGAAGATCAAGTCGCAGGGGTGCATGACACACTCACGGCCCGCCTAGGCGAGCACGTCATTGTCAAAGGCGCGATGCGATACGGTCAACCGTCGATCGAGTCGCAAGTTCAAGCACTCCTTGGGGAAGGCGTTCAACAATTGGTTGTACTGCCACTCTACCCACAGTTTGGCGGGCCGACGACCGCCTCGACGTTCGATGCTTTATCGACTGAGTTACAGCGTCAGCGCTGGGTCCCTGACCTTCGGTTCGTCAGTTCGTATCACGATCATCCGGCGTATATAAAAGCGATCGCGCAGAGTGTGCAGCAACACTGGCACACGCACGGTCGTGCGGATAAACTCATTTTGTCTTACCACGGCATGCCAAAGCGTTATTTGCTCGAGGGCGACCCGTACCACTGCCAATGCCTAAAAACATCGCGCTTGGTTGCGGCTGAGCTGGAGCTTGGTGAAAACGACTACCTGTCAACGTTCCAGTCTCGTTTTGGTCGAGACGAGTGGCTAAAACCCTATACCGATGAGACGCTGCAAAGTCTTCCAGACCAAGGTGTAAAATCACTGCAAATTATCTGCCCTGGGTTCTCAGCCGATTGTCTTGAGACCATTGAAGAGATTGGCATGGAAAACCGTGACTACTTCTTAGAGGCCGGTGGCGAGCGCTACGAATACATCGCCTGCTTAAATGCGACAACAGACCACATAGACGTCATTTCAACGCTCGTCACCGAGCAGCTCGAAGGTTGGACAGCGCCAAAATACGACGCAGCGGCCGCTAAGCGTGAGGCTATTCAGTTAGGCGGAAACTAATTGCCCGCATTATTGGTGGTAGTGCGGCTCAAGTAGCCCCAGCGCTAAAGCAATGGCGAGCCCCAGCGCAAAGCTTACTGTCAACTTGACGCGATCGTGACTGTGAAACTGGACTTCGGGTAAAATATCGGCGAGCGCGATGCACATAAACGCGCCTGCTGAAAAAGCCAACGCCGCGGGCAGTACATTCGCAATGGGGCCGTTAAAGCCCAGGTAAAATGCAATTGCCGCAATGGGACACAGCGCGGCAAAAATCGCGTTGGTGATTGCGCGATGTCTCTCACTCCAGCCATCCAGACGCATCATCGTCTCGATCGACAAAGAATCGAGCGGTTTGTGCAGTAAAATTGCAACGAAGACTGCAAATCCAGGCAAGACAAGCGACGTCACTTCAACTCTGAGAATCGCACCCAGCGCGACGCCGTCCAAGATGGTGTGAATGCTCAGACCCAAAAACAAACCAAGCCATCCCACGTCACGAGGGGGGTGCGCGTGATCATGTGCGTGTGCGTGATCGTGGGCGTTTGCTTCTAAGCAGGCCGTGTCGTTATCAATAATATCGTGCTGATGAAAGTGAAAGAGCCTCAGGAGCAACAACATAAAAACGAGACCACCCAATACAAAATACATGGTCTGATCAATCGACTGTCCAAGCTCAACACTGTGCGGAATAAGGTGTAGACCCGCAACACCCAGCATCAGTCCCGCGACAAGGCTCATCACCAGCTGGGTCTGCACGTGAGACAACTGATAGCGCCGAGGCAGCCAACCACCCATCCAGGAGGCTAAAAATAGCGCGAGACTGTACGTTATCAATGTCATCATTGTCTGTTCCGGCTATCGCGTAGTGATGAGGTTGTCACGGTGAATCAACTCTTCATCACCTCCAAAACCCAGTATAGACTCGATCTCAGTTGAAGTACGTCCGAGTAATTTTCGCGCTTCAACAGCACTGTAATTGCATAAACCGCGTGCGATCTCTTGCCCCTCGGCGTCGAGGCAACGAACCAAGTCTCCACGGACAAAGTCACCGCTCACATCAACAACGCCCACAGGCAATAGGGAGCGTCCTAAGTCAGAAATGCCTCGCACTGCGCCATCGTCTAGCGTCACCGCACCCTTAGGGTAAAGCAACGACGCCAGCCACTGTTTCCGAGCAGGTTGAGGTTGCTTATCGGTTGTTAATAAAGTCCCTACCGATACCCCTCTCTTGAGCGCCCGCACGGTTTCGGGCTCCCTGCCATCCGCGATAATGGCCAACGTGCCTGACCGCGCCGCCAGCCGTGCGGCGCGGAGCTTACTGATCATGCCACCGCGGCCGAGGGCTGTTCCCTCTGAGACCATCTTATCCAGCGTCGTATCGTGGGCATCGGCCTCGGTAATCAGCTGCGCATCCGGTGTGGCTCTGGGGTCCGTATTGAACAGTCCCGCTTGATCCGTGAGCATGACTAAAAGGTCTGCATCAATGAGGTTGGCAACCAATGCAGCCAACGTGTCGTTGTCACCAAATCGAATTTCGTCGGTGACCACGGTATCGTTCTCGTTAACGATTGGAATGACCCCCTGGGAGAGCAGCGTCTGCAGCGTCGCCCGCGCATTGAGGTAACGTTCGCGCGAGCGAACGTCGTCATGGCTCAGTAGAATTTGCGCACATAGATCACCAGAGGGCGCAAACGCCGCTTCGTAGGCCTGAACCAAGGACGACTGCCCCACAGCGGCTGCCGCTTGAAGCTGGTCCAACGCGCTCGGTCGCATGGTCATGTTAAGTCGTGCAAGCCCAGCAGCGACGGCACCACTGGATACGATGATGACTTCTGCGCCGTCCGCTCTCAAGGCAATAACACTCTGCGCAAGACGCTCTATAAAGGCCTTGTTTAGACCCTGCCCGTTGTCCGTCAGTACTGCGCTACCAATTTTAATGACCCACCGACGCGCATCCGTCAACGATTGGCGGGCATTACTGTTCAACTTCGGTATTCAACTTCAACATCAGTGTCATCGATGCTGTCATCGTCCTCGTCTTCGACATCGCTGAGTTGGCCAAGGCGCGCAGCTTGTCGCTCTAATCGCAGCGACTCAATACGCTCTCGCGCCTCGCTCTGCATTTGCATTTGGACGTCTTGCTCTCGGAGTTTGACCTCCTCGTCCTCCGCTTCCTGTTGATTGAGAAACTCAATCGCCGTCATCAAATCGCCACTCAAGCGCACCGTTTCGCGCCCATTGATCGCCGCCACTTCGTAAACCGGTCCTTCCCAATCGAGCGCCTCGACAATGGCCTGACGCCGCTGCTTCAACGTGTCTTCATCAATGAGGTCAATTTTATTGAGGACCAACCAACGCGGGCGCGCTGCCAAAGTGGGACTAAAGCGCTCAAGTTCACGCACAATGGACAAGGCTTGCTGCGCGGGGTCGCTCTCATCAAACGGAGCCACATCGACCAGATGTAAAAGAATACGGTTTCGAGTCAAGTGCTTTAAAAATCGGATACCAAGACCCGCACCATCCGAAGCCCCCTCGATCAGGCCCGGAATATCAGCCACAACAAAGGAGCGATGGGCGTCGACTTTGACCACCCCTAAATTAGGCACTAGGGTCGTAAATGGGTAGTCAGCCACTTTGGGCTTTGCGGCCGACACGGCCCGAATGAGCGTTGACTTTCCCGCGTTAGGAAGCCCTAGCAAGCCCACGTCCGCCAGCACTTTTAGTTCAAGCTTGAGATTGCGAACCTCGCCCACCGTTCCCTCAGAAAACTGTCGGGGCGCACGGTTAATACTCGACTTGTAGCGCGTATTTCCAATACCGTGAAAACCGCCCTGAGCGACCACCAACCGCTCACCAGCAGCTTGAATATCACCCAGTACTTCGTCGGTCTCCTCATCAATTATCGTGGTGCCTAATGGAACTGGAAGTACGGTGTCGTCACCCGCTGCACCCGTGCAATTTCGGCCACGCCCCGACTCTCCGTTTTGTGCGCGGAACTTACGGGTAAATCGATAATCCACCATAGTGTTGAGCGACGCGCTGCCCTCTAAAACAACACTGCCACCATCGCCACCGTCGCCCCCATCGGGACCGCCGAGTGGAATGTATTTTTCGCGTCGAAAACTGACGCACCCGTTCCCGCCTTTACCGGCGTAAACTTCTATTACCGCTTCGTCGACAAATTTCAAACACTACTCCCCGCAGGCAAACCAAAAAAAAAGCCCCGTCGACTGACAGGGCTTTCTCAGAAAAAAACTGCGATTAGCCAGTCACAATACGAACTTGCTTACGATTTTGCGGCCCGCCCTTGTAGAACTCAACTTTACCTGCTGCGGTTGCAAATAATGTGTGGTCTTTAGCCACACGAACGTTTGAACCTGCATGAAACTTGGTGCCGCGCTGACGAACAATAATGCTGCCTGCCGATACTTCTTGACCACCGAAGGCTTTAACGCCCAGGCGTTTACTCTCGCTGTCGCGTCCGTTACGGGTACTACCACCAGCTTTTTTATGTGCCATTAGACTACTCCCTGGTTATCCCTTGATGCCTGTGATTTTAACTTCCGTGTACCACTGCCGATGACCTGTCTCATTGCGGTAGTGCTTACGGCGATTGAACTTCACAATCTTAATCTTTGCGTGGCGCCCATGGCTCACCACTTCCGCGGTGACCGTGCTGCCGTCGACGACCGGCTCTCCGATCTTAACATCTGCGCCTTCGCCCACCATGAGTACTTGGTCGAATTCGACCGACTCGCCTGTCGCGACTTCAAGCTTCTCGAGCTTGAGCACTTCACCTTCTTCTACGCGGTGCTGCTTACCACCGCTGACAATGACTGCGTACATATTTTTTCCTTCCAGTTAGCCTGCTCGCTGTGTAATAACCGCATTGCGGGGCAGAGCGTAGGCACTCGAGTTACGATCACAAATAAGGGCGCGGAGAATACGTGTTTTCGCGTCATGACGCAAGGCCATCCCTAACTCGCCGACCCGCCTGGTGGCAACAAAGACAACCAGACCTTATAATCGCGCCTCACCGCGGAGATGCCCCTTTGATAAATGACATAAGAGCCAGCGTTGAGGCGGACTTCGCCAGAGTAAACACGCTGATCATCGACCAACTGTATTCCGACGTCGACATGGTCGAAAACGTTGGTCAATACATTGTCGACTCCGGCGGCAAGCGCCTGCGTCCGCTGCTGACGCTTCTGGCCGCTGCGTCGGTGGGTGAAGTAACCGAAAAGCACATCACATTCGCAGCGATTATCGAGTTTATACACACGGCCACTTTGCTTCATGATGACGTCGTTGATCTCTCCACTCTTCGTCGCGGAAGACCCACGGTCAACAGTGAATTTGGCAACGCGCCCAGTGTGCTTGTGGGCGATTTTCTCTACACGCGTGCCTTCCAGCTCATGGTGCAACTGGATGACATGCGAATACTGGCGTTAATGGCGAATGTGACCAACCAGATTGCCGAGGGTGAGGTGTTACAACTCGTGCGCGCGGGGGATCCTGAAACGTCCCGTGAACAATATTTCGACGTTATCACTCGTAAAACCGCTATTTTGTTTGCAGCCGCCTGTGAAGGTGCGGTGATGTTAAGTGGCGAAAGCGACGGCATACTCGCCCGAATGCACAGCGTTGGACTGAACTTAGGGATTGCGTTCCAGCTGATCGACGACGTTTTGGACTACGAGGGTGACCCCGAGACCACGGGTAAAAACGTCGGTGACGACCTCAACGAGGGCAAGCCCACACTTCCACTGATTCACGCGATGAACCATGCGTCACCTGAGGGCGCCGCCTTGATCGCCGACTCTATTCGTCAAAAGTCAGTCGAAAACCTCGACGCCGTTGTGGCGCTCGCTAAGACCACCGGCGGCATTCAAGAAACTCGTCGTGCTGCGGTTGAACACTGTGGGCGTGTGAGCACTGCACTTGCCGGTCTGCCGGCAACGGCCGCAAGAACCAGCCTCGAAAAATTAGCTGAATTTTCTATCGCTCGGGAGAGTTAACCCATGCTGCTAAGCAGTGATCACGCCGCCCTCAAGGCCGAGGCGGATCGCCTCAAAACGGTCTCGATTACCACTCTTTTTGATCAAGACCCAGCCCGCGTCGACGCGCTGAGTTTGTCTGCTGCCGGTTTACAGCTTGATGCCTCAAAGCAGCGGATTGACCGCTCCACATTGCGGGTACTGGCCAGCGCAGCAACCGGTGCCGACCTGCAGGGCAAGTACTTACAATTGATCAGCGGCGCTCAGGTCAATATCACCGAAGAGCGTGCCGCGCTGCACACGCTTTTACGGGGGACGGCAGCAGGAGAGCTGCCCGAACTCACTAAAGCGGTCAACAGCACCCTTCAACGCATGTCCGAAGCAACCCATGCGGTTCATTCAGGTGCCCACACAGGCGCCACGGGCAAACCCTTCACCGACGTTATTAATATTGGCATTGGTGGTTCGGACTTGGGCCCCCGAATGGTGTGCCGCGCGCTCGATAGCGCAACGCCAAACCTGCGCACGCACTTTATTTCAAACGTCGACCCGCACGATCTCGATGTCGTGACTCGAGGGCTAAACCCTGAGACCACCCTGCTGGTCGTCTGCTCTAAGACCTTTACCACCGAAGAAACACTGACCAACGCGCAACGTGCGAAGCAATGGCTGCTCAACGGTGGCGTACCCGAAGCATGCATTGGGCAGCATGTGTTTGCCGTGACCACTAATCTGGCCGCCGCGGGGGCGTTTGGCATCTCTGCAGATGCCTGCTTCCCGATGTGGGACTGGGTCGGCGGTCGTTACTCTGTGTGGTCGGCCATCGGCCTCGTCATCGCGCTAGGCTATGGCTGGTCTGCATTTACCGGGCTACTGGCCGGTGCAAACGCGCTGGACGAGCATGCGCGGGAAGTCGACCCACTTAAGAACGTGCCCATGCTGATGGCACTGCTAGAGCTCTGGAACACTCGCTATTTAGGCGTTGAGACTCATGTTGTGCTCCCCTATTCGCAGCGTCTTGAGCATCTTTCTGACTTCTTACAACAGCTCACCATGGAAAGTAACGGCAAGCGCGTCACCCTCACGGGCGAGGAAATTACCGAAGCCACCGCCCCGGTCTTGTGGGGATCAGCCGGCACCATAGGGCAGCACTCCTACTACCAACTGCTGCACCAAGGCAATCGTCGCTTTACCGCAGACATTGTTTTGCCACTGACCAATGGCGACGTCAATTTAGACGCGCACCGTAAGCTCGCCGCCAACGCTCTGGCGCAGAGCCGCGCGTTTTTGATCGGACGAACGATGGAGGAGTCTACTGAACTCGCGCGCGAAAAAGGACTGCCACCTGAGCTCGCGCCGCATTTTCAGATGCCGGGCAATCACCCGCACAACACGCTTGTTATGACGGCGGTCAGTGCAGAAACTGTGGGCGCCATGATCGCCACATACGAACACAAAACCTACTTTTTATCAGCGCTAATGGGACTCAATGCGTTCGATCAATGGGGCGTTGAGCTCGGTAAAGCCATAGGCAAGCAAATTCGCACGACGCTTGAGAACGCAACAGGAATGGACGACCTTGATGCGTCAACCGCGGCACTGGCCACCGCCTGGTTGGACGCAAACCGCTGAAGGTTCGTTAAAAAAAAGCCCGGTCATCACCGGGCTTTTTGCTACGCAGACGTGAGGCTTAGACTCGCTCGATAATAATAGCGGGAGCCATTCCGCCTGCTGCGCACATGGTAATCAACGCATAGCGCTTCTGCTGGCGCTCGAGCTCATCAAGCGCAGTGCCCACAAGAATCGATCCTGTTGCGCCAATCGGGTGGCCCAACGCCATAGCACCACCGTTGATATTCACCTTCTCACGGTCAAGGTCTAGTCTGCGAATGAACCGTTCCGCCACCACGGCGAACGCTTCGTTAATTTCCCAGACGTCAATGTCGTCTTTGGTGAGACCTGCTTTCATGAGTACTTTCTCCGCCGCAGGTACCGGCGCATTCAGCATCAGCGTTGGGCAGTCTCCCATATTCGCTGTTGCAACAATGCGCGCACGTGGCGTCATTCCGGTCTTCTTCATGTAGGACTCTGACGCCAACAAAAGTGCCGCGGCACCGTCAACGACACCGGATGAATTACCCGCGTGGTGAATATGATTGAACGCTGTGATCTCAGGGTACTTTTGTTGAATCAATGCGCCATAGGTGGTCCCTTGCTCGTCGATCGGCACATCACGCACAACACTGAACACGGTCTTGAGCTCGGAGAGACCCTCTCTCGTCGTCTGCGGACGCGGAAACTCTTCATGATCGAGCGCCACAGTGCCATCAGGATTTTTTACCGTGATTAACGACTTATCAAAGCGTCCTTCTGCAATCGCACGCGCCGCGCGCGCTTGACTGACCATTGCAAGATTGTCGACAGCATCGCGATCGATCCCCTCAAGCGTTGCAATGGCGTCTGCACAGACGCCTTGCTGCGACTGGGGATGCAGAGCTCGCAGTTCTAGATTGCCCGAATCAATCATGGGCGGCTTCGTCGGGTCGCCCGTTTGCCCGTGGTAGCTCATCATTTCGGTACCGCCGGCCACAACAAGATCTTCCATACCGGACATGATTTGCGCCGCTGCTAAGTTGACCGTCGTAATACCGGAGCCGCAGAAGCGATCGAGCGTCACACCCGATGACCGCACATCGTAACCCGCGTTCAGCGCGGCCATACGGCCTAAATCACCGCCTTGCTTCCCGCTTTGCGACGACGTCCCCCAGATAATGTCATCGACTTCGGCCGTGTTGAGCGCGTTGCGTTCGGCCAGCGCACTAAGCACCGTCGATCCAAGGTATGAGGGGTGAAGGTGTGCAAGTGCACCCTTACCGACTTTACCAACACCTCGCGGTGTCCGACATGCGTCTACAATGTATGCGTTGCCCATAGTCAATCTCCTTAGAGTGAGTGTTCAGCGCGTTTCATCGCGCGCTTTTTCATCATCATGGCTCATTCGTCCATTTCAGTGCCGGCTTACGCTACGTTGCCCTCTCAGAGGGGTCAAGTGCCACCGAGTTCGACGTGCAATGTGTTTACCGGACAAACGCGCAGGCATTTTCCAATAGCGCACGTTCGTCTGAATCTAATACCGGGTCGTCGGCCGCGTCGATGCACTCCAGTAACTCACGACGATTCTTAACCCCTAACACCACGGACCCAATATCTTGGATTGACAAGGCATAACGATGCGCCAATCGCGCCGGTGTTTGTCCCCAGTCTGACGCCAGTGCGCGGAAATCCGCTGCCCGCTCAAAATCCATTTGATCTGCATCGTCAGTGGGGAGCACTCTGTCCATTGCTGACGTCAATGCCCCCGCCTGAACCGCCCGAATAGCGAGCGCGGGCACGTCATGTTGCCGGCACGCCTCTAAGACGCGTCGACCATCAAACCCGTCAGTCACGTAGCCAATATTTCCCGCAGAATTGAGTGGATTCACAACGCATTGGACTGCCGTTGGGGGCTTATGATGTGCAATCGCTTTTTCCAGTGCCGACTCTTGACCGAGTGCGAATCCCCAGCCTCCAATTTTGCCCTCACCTTGCAAGCGCTCAAAAGCCGGAATAACCGACTCGAGAAAGTAGCTCAACGGTGTGGCGATGCGGTCGCGCAGCTCATCGTGCTGCGGCAACGCATAGTGGTCTTCAATGAGTTGCGAGTGCAGGAAAAACAAGTCGGCTCGCTCAATGCCCATCGTTTGAAGCGAGCGCGTCAAGGACGCGTTGAGCTTGTCGTAGACTGCCTCCGGCGCAACCCACCCTAAGCGGTACTTCGTGGTAAAGCGAAAGTTCGATTTGTCAGCCCCTCGAAATGCCTCACCAATGACTTTTTCCGCCTCACCGCGGCCGTACATAGGTGCCATATCGAAATGATTAATGCCTTTATCAGCGGCGAGTCGTGCCGTAGCTACGGCCTCCTCTCGGGTGGTGTCGCCCCAAATCTGACCCAAACCACCGCCGCCAAGTGTCAGTGCACTGACGCTACCAAACGGCCTGAATTGCCTTCTTTCCACGGAACACTCCCACCCTCACATTGATCCGTGAGGCTAAGGAGTTGGCGGTTAAAGGTCAAATGAGGCAATGGGACCCCGTAGCAGCCCAGGGCCCCTCGTGCAGACCGCTTAAGCGGCGTCAATGATGGCCAATAGCTCCTGCGTTTTCTCCGCCATGAGAGTGACATCACCTCGCGATTCAACGTTGAGTCGCACCACCGGCTCAGTATTGGACATGCGCAGATTAAAGCGCCAGTCCTTGAAACTCACACTCAGTCCGTCGAGGTGTTCAACCGCCTCTGCACCCGCCGCGTAGCGTGACTCAACCTGAGCGATCAGCGCCAATGCATCGACCACTGTTCGATTGATCTCACCGGAACAGGGAAAGGCGTGGGTTCGTTCCTCGACCAGCGACGCCAGCGTCTTGCCGGTGTTCGACATAATCTCCGCAACCAATAACCAGGGAATCATCCCACTGTCACAGTAAGCAAAGTCACGAAAGTAATGGTGTGCGCTCATTTCTCCGCCGTAGACCGCATCGACGCGACGCATGGTTTCCTTAATGAACGCATGCCCTGTTTTGCTTTGCTCGGTTGAGCCGCCGGACATCTTTGCAATATCCATGGTGTTCCAGGTCAGACGCGGGTCGTGGACCACAGTCTCACCAGACGACTTAGCCAAGAACGACGCCGCCAATAAACCCACCACATAGTAACCCTCAATGAAGGCACCCGTGTGGTCGTAGAAGAAGCAGCGGTCAAAGTCGCCATCCCAGGCAATACCGATATCTGCGCCGGTTTCTCGCACCAAGGTTGCCGAGGCCACTCGGTTTTCTTCAAGCATGGGATTGGGCACACCGTTGGGGAAGTGACCGTCGGCCTCATGGTGTAATTTGATAAACTCAAACGGCAAGTGCGGTTCCAACAAATCAACAATGGGTCCTGCGCCACCATTACCCGCGGTACACACAATCTTCAACGGCTTGAGCGCCTTGACGTCGACGTAGCTCAGGAGGTGGGCAATGTAGGCCTCACTCACATCCACGGCTTGTAACGTACCGCGCTGTGCCGCGGGCGAAAAGTCGTTGCTCTCTGCCTGACTTTGAATTTCCTTGAGACCCGAGTCGCCCGAAATAGGTTTTGATTCGGCACGAACAAACTTCATGCCGTTGTAATCTTTGGGGTTGTGGCTGGCGGTCACACAAATACCCCCACCCACCTTGAGGTGTGATGTCGCAAAATAAATTTCTTCGGTACCGCACTGCCCAATATCGAACACGTCGACGCCTTGCGTGAGGAGTCCCTCCACCAAGGCTGCCTTCATCGACTCAGAGGTGAGGCGAATATCGTGCCCCACCACCACTGTACCGGGCTCAATCACCTGCGCGTACGCGCGCCCAATGCGCGTCGCAATACCCTCATTAAGTTCGTCAGGCACACGCCCGCGGACATCGTAAGACTTAAAACAGCGAATCGGCTCTGGCACAACGTGGCTCCCTTTCGTAAGACTCAATACAGGTTTTCAAACACAAAGTTGGTGGCTTCGACAAAACCGGGAACACTGCCGCAGTCAAAGCGTTGGCCCTGAAACTTATAAGCCAGAACGCAGCCCTTATTGGCTTGTATTTGCAGTGCGTCGGTGATTTGCACCTCGCCGTTGCGGCCCGGTGGCGTCTCTCGAATAATGTCAAAAATATCGGGCGTCAGTATATAACGGCCAATGACGGCAAGATTGGACGGCGCGTCCTCTGGAGCCGGTTTTTCCACCATTTTATCGACTCGGTAAAGACCATCACCCATGGCTTCTCCCGAAATCACGCCGTAAGCGCTAATCTGATCATCCGGCACTTCCATGACGGCCACGATCGAACAACGAAACTGGTTATACAGCTCCGACATTTGCGCGAGCACCCCAGCCCCTTGCTGGTTAACACACATATCATCGGCAAGCAGCACACCAAAGGCTTGATCGCCGATCAGCGGCTCACCGGTCAAAATCGCGTGCCCAAGACCTTTCATCTCGCGCTGGCGCACCATCGTGAAGATGCCGCGATCAATGACGTCGCGAATGCCCTCGAGGTACTTCTCTTTCGACGTGCCGGAAATTTGATGCTCAAGCTCATAGGAGATATCAAAATGATCCGCAATCGCTCGTTTCCCTCGCCCAGTCACAAACGCACAGTTGTTCATGCCCGCCTCGAGCGCCTCTTCCACCCCATACTGGAGCAGTGGCTTATTGACCACGGGCAACATTTCCTTGGGCGTGCTTTTCGTTGCGGGAAGGAAGCGTGTGCCGTAGCCGGCGACGGGAAACATGCACTTTTTAATCATTACTAATCTCCAAAATTCTTGGCTAAATCGAGACCTTATCGGCCATAGTCGTCGTCGAATCGAACGATATCATCTTCACCAAAGTAGCTTCCCGTTTGCACTTCTATCAGTTCCAACGGGACAGCACCCGCGTTACTCAATCGATGCTGAGTCGCCACTGGCACGAAAGTGGACTGGTCCTTAACCAAGGTCATTGTCTGAGCACCGTTGATCACCTCTGCCGCGCCTCGCACAACCACCCAATGCTCTGCACGATGGTGATGCATCTGCAACGAAAGCTGCTGACCCGGATTGACGACAATACGTTTCACTTGGAACCCATCACCCACAATCAGTGACTCGTAAAAACCCCAGGGTCGAAAGACTCGGTGATGCGCATCCGCCTCGCTTCGCTGCTGAGACTTCAACATGCTTACAATATTCTTAACGTCCTGTACCGAGTGGCGATCTGCCACCATTACTGCATCGACCGTTTCAACCACCACCAAGTCGCTGACACCAGAAGTCGTCACCAAACGCGACTGACTCCGCACATAGCTGTTGCGCGTGTTATCAAGAACCACATCACCGTATGTGACATTCCCTTCACCGTCTTTACCGCCCGTGTCCCACAGCGCGGACCACGCACCAATATCACTCCAATCACAATCCAGTGACACAACAACGCCGTCTGTCGTGTGCTCCATGACTGCGTAATCAATACTTTCAGAGGGGCAATTGGCAAACGCCTTCGAGTCAGGCCTAACAAAGTTCATATCACTTTCAGAATGTGCCATCGCGGCGCGGCAAGCGGCCACTATCGTGGGTTGAAACTCAGACAAAGCGTCCAAAAAGCGGCCTGCCTTAAACAAAAACATGCCGCTGTTCCAAACGTACTCCCCCGAGTCAAGATAGCCTTTAGCCAAAACCTCACTGGGCTTTTCAACGAACTGATCAAGAACGGCCACGTTGCCAGACAGTGTCTCGCCACGCTTGATGTACCCGTAACCCGTCTCCGCACGGGTGGGCACCAGCCCAAAGGTCACGAGCTTGGTGTGCAATGCGACGTCCAATGCCTCTTTGATAGCCGCTCGCAAGTGTTCAGGACGCCCAATGTAATGATCCGCGGGAAGCACCAAGAGCGCACTGTCGGGATTGGTGGCAGAGGCGACAAGTGCCGCCAACGCAATAGCCGGCGCCGTGTTCTTTCCTTCGGGCTCTAAAATAATCCTGGCCGACTCAATTCCGATCTGCCGAGTTTGCTCAGCAACCAAAAATCGGTGCTCCTCGTTACACACGATAATCGGCGGTGCCTGATCCAGACCTTCAAGTCTTTTCAGTGTTTGCTGGAGCATTGAATCTTCGCCAATCAAATTCAAATACTGCTTAGGTCGACCTTGTCTCGAGACCGGCCAGAGGCGACTTCCCACGCCTCCGCAAAGCAAAACTGGTACGATTTGACTCATGAACGTCCCCAATACGACCTGACAAATACCGAAACCAGCGTACGAGTGAGATTATAACGAAAGAGTTTATATCATCTTCATTACAACTTATGGCGAGCCCACACAATGGCAGACATTTACATCTATACGCCTACAATTGTGACATCCTCCACTCCTCTGTCTCAAAGCAGATGCAAGTCACAGCGCTCCGCGGTATTCTTACACCATGAGTGATGAATTTGTGTTTACCCCCCAGAGTTCCTACGCCAAAGACGAGTTAGTCGCCTGTGGCATGGGTGATTTATTCGGTCCCGGCAACGCGAAGTTGCCGATTGATAACATGTTGATGCTCGATCGCATTGCAGAGATCAATAGTGACGGCGGCAAGGCCGGCAAAGGTCTGATTTTGGCCGAGCTCGACATACACCCGGACTTGTGGTTTTTCGACTGCCATTTCCCCGGTGACCCCGTCATGCCAGGCTGTCTCGGTCTTGACGCCATGTGGCAGCTGGTCGGCTTTTTCTTGGGGTGGCGCGGTAACCCCGGACGAGGACGTGCGCTGGGGTCCGGCGAAGTTAAGTTTACGGGGCAAATTCTGCCAACCAGTAAGCGGGTCACGTACAAAATTGAAATGAAGCGCGTCATTGAGCGAAAGCTCGTGATGGGCATTGCTGACGGCTCGGTTTCAGTCGACGGCAGAGAAATTTACACCGCCACTGACCTCCGGGTTGGTTTGTTTCAATCGACGGAAAACTTCTAATGACAAAGCGTGTGGTGGTAACGGGCTTGGGCATCGTCTCGAGCCTTGGAAATAATGCTGAAGAAGTCACAGAGTCGCTGAAGCAGGGCAAGTCAGGCATCACCTACAGTGCAGCCCAAGAAGAAATCGGCATGCGCTCCTGGGTATCCGGAAAGCCCAACATTGATCTCTCCGAACATATCGATCGAAAGCAATGGCGATTTATGGGCGACGCTGCGGGCTACGCGTTTTTGAGTATGGAACAAGCAATCGCAGATTCGGGACTGACGCCGGAGCAAGTGTCTAACGTTCGCACCGGAATCATTGCAGGCTCAGGCGGCGCTTCATCAGCAAGCCAAGTTGAGGCTGCCGATATTTTACGCGAGCGTGGATTGCGCCGAGTCGGGCCCTACCGTGTCACCCAGACCATGGGCAGCACCGTGTCTGCGTGCTTGGCGACGCCATTTCAAATTAAAGGCGTCAATTACTCGATCTCATCTGCTTGCTCCACCAGTGCGCACTGCATTGGTAATGCGATGGAGCAAATCCAGCTCGGCAAACAAGACGTTGTATTCGCCGGTGGTGGCGAAGAGCTCGACTGGTCGCTGAGCTGTCTCTTTGATGCCATGGGTGCGCTGTCCACCAAGTACAACGAAACGCCCGATTGTGCATCGCGCGCCTACGATGCGGATCGTGACGGATTCGTGATCGCGGGCGGCGGCGGCATGTTGGTATTGGAGTCGCTCGAGCACGCGCAAGCCCGTGGTGCGCAAATTTACGCCGAGCTCGTAGGCTACGGAGCAACGTCGGACGGGCACGACATGGTCGCGCCCTCCGGTGAAGGCGCCGTTCGCTGCATGCAACAGGCCATGGCAACGGTCGATGGCGACATTGATTACATCAATGCTCACGGGACCAGCACACCCGCCGGTGACATACAGGAGCTGAAGGCAGTTCGTGAAGTCTTTGGTAATACGACGCCTGCGATTGCGTCAACTAAATCACTGTCGGGCCACTCTCTAGGGGCTGCAGGTGTTCAGGAAGCTATTTATTCGCTCTTAATGCTGCAAAACAACTTTATTGCCGCGTCCGCTAATGTCGATAACTTAGACGATGGTGCAGAGGGCATGGACGTGGTGCGTGAAGCGCGTGATGACGTTCACCTCAATCGAGTCATGTCCAACAGCTTTGGCTTTGGCGGGACCAATGCAACGCTGGTGTTCCAGCGCTTTGATCGGGCGTAAACAGCCTAGCGCTCGAAAGCTTGTCCCGTCGTTAAATCTGGCCCTTTAGCACCTTCGAGAAATTACAGGGTCGGTGTTCTGCATCCAACTGATCTTTGATGACCCCGTTCCAGGCCGTCTTGCACGCACCCGTCGATCCCGGCATGCAAAATACAGCGGTTCGATTGGCCAGCCCCGCGATGGCGCGAGACTGAACGGTTGATGAGCCTATTTCTTGCAAACTGAGCGCACGAAACACCTCACCAAAACCGTCGATCGTCTTATCAAACAACGGTAAGACGGCCTCAGGCGTCGAATCTCGCCCCGAAAATCCGGTACCGCCAGTCACTAAAATCGCGTGTAACGTCGAGTCAGCGATCCAAGCCGACAAACGCGCTCGAATCTGATAAATGTCGTCAACCACAATGGCACGACTCGCCAATACATGACCGGCCTCCAACAGCGCGTCCTCAAGAAACTGACCCGATGTGTCCGTATCAGCCGTTCGCGTATCGCTTACGGTCAACACTGCAATATTTAATCCATCACTCATGATTTTTCGATCACTCCCTCGCCTTCAACGTATAACTCCAAATAACGGGTGACCGCTCGCTCAATAAAGTGACGCCACGGCAGTTGCTGTATCCCAAATTCGCGCCGAATCTTGCTGCAATCGAGGGTGTGATTCCGCAAGGGTCTGGACTCGTCTGTCACGTCGTGCAGCAACTCACTGGCACTCGCCAACGGCGCATATTGCGAGGCGCACGCCATGGCCGCCTCTGCAAAGTCCATGTACCCGGTTTCCCCAAGACTGCAGTAATGAAAAACACCGTGCCTATCCGCTCCAACACTCATCTGGTCGAGAATGCCCATACAGACGCGCGCGACTTCGCCAACATGCACCGGGTTACCCTGCAAACGATCGGAAACACGCACCGCCTGGCCCCGCCGAAGTGCATCGAGCGATGTGCATAACGCATTAGGACGCCGCCCAGCAAATAAACGCCCCAGTCGCAGTATCAATACGTCATCCAATCGCGCTGTAAGTGCCTCTTCGATATCGATTAAGACGCGGCCCAAGCCGGACGTCACATCGGGCGTGTCACTCTCAAGGTAGGGACGCGTCATTTGTCCTGAAAAAACAAAAGCACTGGATAAGTAAAAATAACTTGCACCCACTCGCTCGCAAGCCTCTGCGAGCCAGACGGTCCGCTCCACGTCTCGGTGGTCTATGCGTTGCGACGAATCGATTTGGGTCACTATTCGTGCATCGAGAACAATGTCTGGCGCGGTGTCCCGCACCAACCGGCGTGCTTTTCGTTCGCGACTCCAGCGCGTCTTATCAAGGCTTACGCCAATAAGCTCGTGCCGCCTGAGCGGACTTGCAAACGCACTAACAGAATAACCAACGGGTGTGTCGTTGCCGAGAACCAATACACGCATTAACTGCGGCTACCTCTCAAGACCCGCAACGTCTTCCCAGAACCATCCCATTAAAATGGAATGTCGTCTTCTGGAAAGTCCGCAGGTTGTGATGTGGGCGTCGGTGCGGCGTAGTTGTCGTTAGACGAAGCCTGAGCCATTGGGGCGGGTGACGGACTCGGCGTATAGCCACCACCGTCTTGTGACATATTTCGGCTGTCTAGCATTTGCATTTCGTTCGCCACAATTTCCGTTGAGTAGCGGTCTTGTCCTGACTGATCTTGCCACTTGCGGGTTCGCAATGACCCCTCGACATAGACCTTAGAGCCCTTCCTCAAGTACTCGGCGGCAATCTCTGCCAAACGATTAAAAAACACCACCCGGTGCCATTCTGTCCGCTCTTGCGGTTGCCCGGTATTTTTGTCCTTCCAAGACTCCGAGGTCGCAATACTGATGTTGGTCACACCGCCACCTGACGGCAACACACGATGCTCGGGTTCATTACCCAAGTTGCCGACCAAAATTACTTTGTTAATGCCTCGAGTAGCCATCGTATTCTCCTGTATCGCCCGCCTTACATGGAATTTTGAAGGCACGGGACGCTATGGCGTTATTAACCGTGAAAGCACTATACCAATCCCACAGGGTCTCGGGGAGAGCTATCGGAGTCTTTATGTGGCTTCGAACGAAATTGGTGACGCCAAACGCGACACACTCAATAAAAAGACCCACCCGAGGGCCAGCACCGACAACCCCAACCAAACACCAATGACGCCAAACGTTTCAAGCAGCGCGCCGCCCAACACTCCGCCGAAAAAGACCCCACTAAATTGCGAAGAGGCAAAGACACCCATTGCCGTTCCACGAGAATCGACCGGTGCGTAAATTGACGCAAGCGACGGTAACATCGCCTCGAGCGCCGTAAATCCTGTAAAAAATAGCAATAACCCAAACAGTGTGGCCGCTGGGCCGCCAATCGCCAGCGACATCAGGCCGACCCACAAGACACCCAAGCACGTCAGTAAGGTCCCGGTGGGCGCAGTCATGTAACGACGTCCTTGAATCAACCAATAGATTCCGGGGACTGCGAGCACCAGCGCCCCCAAATAAACCCAAGCGTGATGTTCTCGGGAAATATTGGCCTGAGTCTCAAGGCTTGAGGGCACCACCACAAACACGGCCATCAATATGAAGTGTAGAAAAAAGATACTCAGATACATCGTATTCAACGACTTAATGGACAGCACATCAGCCAAGCGAGATCGGTTAAAACCAGCACCCTCCTCGCGATGTGCTCGTTGAACGCGCTGTGGTTTGGGCAGGAATGCAACGACCACTATTCCCGCAAGCGCTAGAGCGCCAGTTGCGGCAAATACCAACTGTAGACCACCGAAATTTGCAAATGTTGGGCCCAAGACCAAGGCCAAACCAAAAGCAATCGCAATGCTCCCACCAATAATTGCGCTGGCCTTGGCGCGCTGCTCAACCCGCGTGTAATCGGCTACCAGCGCCATGGTCGCTGATGCAATCGCGCCTGCGCCCTGCAAAAAACGCCCACCAATAACCCCCCAAATCGACGTCGACAACGCGGCAACCACGCTTCCCGCTACGAGCAGTAACAGACCAAACACGATGACCCAACGACGATCAATATGATCTGACAGCCAGCCCATAGGAATCTGCAACACGGCCTGCGTCAGTCCATAGGCACCAACCGCCAACCCCAACAAAAATGGCGTCGCGCCGACCATGTCAGCGCTGTAAATAGAAATCAGGGGGAGCACCATAAACAACCCCAGCATGCGCACAACATACAGGGTTGCGAGCATCGAGACGGCGCGCGTTTCATTGGCAGAAAAAGACGTCACAAACGAATAACCTGGGAAAAAGCGTAGATTATCATGATCGCGACAAATCTCGGTGCTCGCAGTCTAAGCCTCGCCGATCAGCGTATACTCCATCGGTTTTCCGATTCACTTCCCGACGTACAAAGAGCCCACCAATATGGACACGATTCAGGTTCGCGGAGCACGCACGCACAACCTAAAAAATATTGACCTCGACATACCGCGGGACAAATTAGTGGTGATTACGGGTTTGTCGGGTTCAGGAAAGTCGTCGCTTGCATTCGACACCCTCTATGCCGAAGGCCAACGTCGTTACGTGGAGTCTCTCTCGACCTACGCACGCCAGTTCCTGTCGATGATGGAGAAGCCTGACGTAGACCATATTGAGGGGCTTTCTCCCGCGATCTCTATTGAGCAGAAATCAACGTCGCATAATCCACGTTCAACCGTGGGGACAATCACTGAGATCTATGACTACCTCCGGCTTCTGTTCGCTCGAGTCGGTGACCCAAAGTGCCCAACGCACGGCATCAGTCTCAAAGCTCAAACGGTGAGTCAAATGGTTGATACGGTGATGGCCATGCCCGAGGGTGAGCGACTCATGCTGCTGGCACCTTTAGTGCGTGACCGAAAAGGCGAACATTTGCATGTCTTTGAGCAGGCACGCGCCGCAGGGTTCATCCGTGTGCGGGTGGACGGCATTGTCTGCGACCTTGACGACGTGCCCGAGCTCGACAAAAAGAAGAAGCACCGCATTGACGTCGTCGTGGATCGATTTAAAGTCCGTGACGACCTTGCACTGCGTCTTGCAGAGTCGTTTGAGACGGCACTTGAGCTCACGGACGGACTCGCCAGTGTCACCCCTATGGAAGGCTCTGCCGATGAGACCCTATTTTCAGCGCGCTACGCGTGCCCACAGTGCGGCCATTCGATTGACGAGCTCGAACCGCGGCTATTTTCCTTCAATAATCCGGCCGGAGCCTGTGATCGGTGTGATGGTCTCGGGGTAACACAGTATTTTGACGAGGGGCTTGTGGTTGCGCACCCTGAAGCCAGTCTCGCCGCCGGCGCCATACGCGGCTGGGACCGGCGAAATGTGTACTACTTTCACCTTCTTACGTCACTCGCAAAACACTTTGATTTTGATATTGATGCCCCCTTTGAAGCGCTCTCCGCCGAACACAAAGCTATCTTATTGCACGGAAGTCAGGGTGAAGAGCTTGAATTTGCGTACATCAATGACCGGGGCAGCGTCTTTAAGCGGCGACATGCCTTTGAAGGTGTACTGCCCAACATGGAGCGACGTTACCGCGATACGGAATCGTCTGGGGTCCGAGAAGAGCTCTCGAAATACGTTTCCACTGCGCCCTGCAATAGCTGCCAAGGCACACGACTGTGCGCTGATGCGCGAAACGTTTACGTCGATGGGCGAACGCTCCCCAGCATCACAGAGCTACCCGTTGGCGATGCGCACGCCTATTTCGAAGCGCTTGAAATGGCGGGTCGAGAAGGCGAAATTGCAGACAAGATTTTAAAAGAACTGCGAGCGCGCTACCGTTTCCTTGTGGATGTCGGCCTAAATTACCTGACCCTCAATCGCAGCGCCGAGACCCTATCGGGCGGCGAGGCACAACGAATTCGGCTTGCCTCGCAAATTGGAGCGGGGTTAGTGGGCGTTATGTACATTCTCGACGAACCCTCCATTGGCCTGCATCAACGTGACAACGAGCGCTTACTGCGAACACTCATCCACTTGCGTGACATTGGTAACACCGTCCTCGTTGTCGAGCATGACGAAGATGCGATTAGAAACGCCGACCATGTTATTGACATCGGTCCTGGTGCTGGAGTGCACGGAGGCACCGTCGTTGCCGAAGGTACAATGCAAGACATTATGGACGCGAAAACCTCTTTGACCGGAGACTACCTTTCTGGCCGACGAGAAATTTCCGTACCCAAAAAGCGCCATATGCCCACCAAAAAGCAACTGATCATTGAAGGCGCGTCCGGAAATAACTTGAGAGATGTGGAACTTAAGCTTCCAGTTGGGCTGCTCACCTGCGTGACGGGGGTTTCAGGATCCGGCAAGTCAACACTCATTAACGGTACCTTATATCCGTTGGCTGCAACTGTGCTCAATGGTGCGACAACGCTCCGTGCGGCGGCGCACGAAGACTGCTCAGGACTTGATTACTTCGACAAGTGCATCGACATCGACCAATCACCCATCGGTCGCACGCCACGCTCCAACCCTGCAACGTATACCGGCATCTTTACACCCGTCCGAGAACTTTTTGCGGGTACACAGGAGTCGCGTTCTCGCGGTTACAAGCCGGGTCGCTTTAGTTTTAACGTTCGTGGTGGCCGGTGTGAGGCGTGTCAGGGTGATGGCGTCACCAAAGTTGAAATGCACTTCCTACCCGACATCTACGTTCCCTGTGACGTCTGCAAGGGGAAACGATACAACCGTGAAACCTTAGAAATTAAGTACAAGGGCAAGAATATCGCCGAGGTGCTCGACATGACGGTTGAGGACGCGCTCGAGTTCTTTGAGCCCGTGCCGTCGATTCACCGTAAGCTCCAAACTCTGATGGACGTGGGTCTCACCTACGTGCGCCTGGGCCAAGCGGCAACCACACTCTCCGGCGGTGAGGCGCAGCGTGTCAAACTCTCGAGAGAACTCTCAAAGCGAGATACCGGGAGCACACTCTACATACTGGATGAACCCACTACAGGTTTGCACTTTGAAGACATTCGGCAGTTACTCGATGTACTCCATCGGCTGCGCGACAGCGGCAATACGGTGGTCATCATCGAGCACAATCTCGACGTTATTAAAACGGCGGACTGGGTCGTCGACTTAGGTCCGGAGGGCGGCTCTGGTGGTGGTCAAATTATTGCCACGGGCACACCTGAAGAGGTTGCTAACAATAAGAAGTCTCACACCGGCAAGTTCCTTGCCCCCCTGCTGAAGTAAGACTTTAAAACCACGAGACAAAAAAAAGCCCGGCGATTGCCGGGCTTTTTAATCACTAAACGTCTTAGAAGTTCATGCCTACTGTTAAGCCAAACGTACGTGGCTCCAGAATAAACTGGTTAGTAAACAGTGACGACACTGAAGACGTTAGGTAACCGCCTGTAATGTTGTCATCATCCATGATGTTACGAACCCAAGCCTCAGCGTACCAGCTCTCGCCCATAACTCGGGCATTCGCGTTCCACATGGACCAGTCTTCGATCTCATTCGATGAGCTGTTGAAGTTAGTCGTGTACATTTTGTCCTGCCAGTAGTAATTCGTCTGCATAATCACTGGCATACCACCCATCGCTGTACGGTAGATTGCGCCGAGGTTGTAGTTGAACTCAGGCGTCAGAGCAATCTGGTTACCCTTCAAGCTTTGGCGATAGCCCGCACAAGGGAACGGTGCTGGCTGGTCACAACGGCTGTAATCAACCGGAACCGTATTGCCACTGCCGTCGACGTATGGCGCGATGAAGTTAACACCGTTGACGCTGACAACACCTTGCGTTGTACCCAGCGCGTTAGGGTTAGCCGTATCAACCGTGTCGTACTCACCCAGCTCCGCATTGACCCAACCCACATTAGCAGTCAGCTCAAGATTTTCAGTGGCAGCCCACCGGAACTCACCTTCAAAACCGGTGACCTCCGCATCGGAGTTCTGGTTCAGTGAAGTGACCGAAACAATCTTAGACTGCTGCATGTCCTTGTAGTCATAGTAGAAGAACGCACCGTTGAACTGTGCAGCCCCGTCCATGAACGTAGTCTTCATACCAATTTCAATCGCGTCCACAAATTCAGGGGCGAAACCGAGGTTTGCTGGGTCACCACCTGCGGCAGGATCTGCGAGGTCGTCATCAACTGAAATTGGATTCACACCACCAGACTTGAAGCTGGATGACAATGTTCCGTAGACCATGGTGTCGTCACTCATGTTGTACGTCGCATTCGCCTTCCAGGTGAACTCGTCCTGATCGTACTCAGGGAAGCCGTACGCATTGTTCTCAGCATCGAGCGGAGGGAGATCTGCAAACGTGACATAGATCGTACGCTGCTTACTCTTCTTCGTCTCATCCGAGTAACGAGCACCCAAGGTTAACCGGAGGTCAGGAGACACGTCATAGTAGAGTTCGCCAAATACCGCTTTGGCGTCGAGCTCATACAGCCGTGTGTCGTTCTCGTAACCGTGCATGTGAGGGTTTACCTCATCATGTGGGTTTGCCGCACCAAACGGTGCCGGGAAAACGGCGGTGTTAATTGGCAGTATCTGACCTGGAAGTGCAAGACCTGCATTTCTCACCACATACCGGTTACGACCTTCGTAGTCCAAGTTGAAGGCACCGACCATGAAGTTCAGGTTACCGTCATAGTTTGACTGAACCCTGAACTCGTGTGACCAACCTTTGTTACTGGAGTAGGACTCGTCAGCACCAAACTGCTTTCCTGTTTGAACCAGCGTGCCATCAGGCATGAGCAATGGTATTCCCGAGCCATATCCACCCAGTAGGGCACTGTTACCGGCCCAAATAGCGCTTCCTGGTCCCGCGAAATCCACCAAAAACGGTAAGAGGCTGTCTGGAATAGCAGGCAAAGCACCACCTGAGCCAGCTGCAGCGCCCTGATAGGCAGCGTACTGACCAAGACTCAATGCACTTGCGTTTCCAAGATCAACCAGCGCATCTAATCCGGGCTGCCAATCACCTGTCGTCACACCCTTCTCGTAGTCTTCGGTCGACGAGTACGCCGTTTCGGTGTAACCGGTGGACCAGCTGTATGACAGATCACCTGCATCGTGTGTAACCTGCAGCTGGAACATTTCCTCTTCGGAGAAGTAGGTCGGTTCGAAATCCATGTTCACTGTACGACGATCGTCAGGGTTATTGTCCGTCAAGAATGGCGCTTGGAATAACGCTGAACCGTCACCAAACAGTGCTGTGTTACCCAGTAATGCTGCGTTGCCGGGGTTAATACCCAACTGAGCCGCAGCCAGACCTAAGAACAATTGTGAGCCATCACTGATACCACCGATCGAGTTCATCAGTGAATCACCAATACCACCTTGGTTGGCAACCCCGTAAGTCGGATTTCCCGGGAGACAACCTAAGATAGCGGCTGGATCCGTGTTACAGGCCTGCTTTTGCGAACGCATGCGCGAATCGTCTTCTTCGAAGCTGCTGTACATGAAGTTTACTTGCGTGTCTTCGCCAGCATCCCACGTCAGAGAGAGACGGCCTGACCATAGACTCCGGTCATCAACGTCATTGCCCGTAAACTCATTCGTCGTGAAACCATCGCGCTCCAGCGACATACCCGCAACTCTTAAGGCTAAGGTGTCACTCAAGGGTGTGTTGATGTGGAATCGGCCTTGTGTCGCTCCGTAATTACCAATCGTGGCGTCTACGCTTGCACTGAATTCGGTGGGATCGGCTTTCGCCGTAATGAGGTTCATAACACCACCGGTGGTGTTACGGCCGTAGAGCGTACCCTGCGGGCCACGCAGCACTTCCACTCGCTCCATGTCTAGAAACTGTGTCTCGAAAATTCGGGTTGAGACCTGATAGATACCGTTGACGTGGATGCCCACACCGGAGTCACCAAACGTACCCACAGCACCGGATCCAATACCACGGATTCGAATATCGCCCGCTGTGAAGTTTCCTTTGGTCTGCGTCAAGTTGGGAACCGAGAACTGCAGTGCTGAAGCGTCATTAATGAGTTGTGAATCCAGCGCTTCTTGAGAAAATGCCGACACCGCAATCGGGGTGTCTTGAATCGAAGCCTCGACCTTTGCCGCTGTTACGACCACTTCTTCAAGTTGCTGCGCTTGGCTGAAACCAGATAGTGATAGTGCACAGCCAGCGACGGCGACTGCGAGCTTATTGGCGTGGAACTTCATACGCTCTCCTTTAATCATTATTTAGGGCGTTTAGAGCCTTTTAACGGCTGTTTTATTAGATTTATTCATAACCCACATAAAAACGAGTTATTACCCTTAAGCTAGTGGAGTTTCGATTAATTGACAACCCCTGAAACACGGTCATTTATGGGACTAGTAACAATGGATGAAAATTCATAACTGGCAAGATAAGCTCAATAAAGAGCCCCCAAACACGTTCGTCGATTGGCGTTGCGAAACGAAACCCTCGCGACCAAAATAAAAAATAAAAAGGTGTCCGCATGAAAAAGGTCCTCGCACTGCTCGCATTACTGGCCGCTCATCACGGAGCCAGTGCACAACCCATTACTGCTCCGTCCGATCAGCGAGCGGACCCACAGGTACTGGCACATCAACAAACTCTGGCGCCAGGACTCAAAAAGCTCGGCACGCGGGTCTTTGGGGCTGAGTTCATCGGCTACTCCAACTTTGGCTTTATCGAGGGAGATACGGGGATCATTGTCGTCGACGCAGGCTGGTTCCCTGCACCCACAGCGAATGCAATGACGCTTTTACGGGAGCAGACGGTCAAACCCATCGTTGCCGTGATTTACACCCACTTGCACATGGATCATTACGGGGGAATCCAGTCGATTTTGAGCGAGCAGGGCGGCGATATTCCTGTCTACGGTCCGAGTGACTGGCAAGACACCCTTGCTATGGGACAAAACGCGACACACAAAGCGACACTTCGAAGGGCCTTCATGCAAATGGGCATCCCATTGGAAGAGGGGCTCGACGGCACCATTGGAAATGGCATCGGTCCGAGCCCTCGACTGGAGCAATTTGATGCACTGAGCTACCCGCCCACGATTGAGGTAAGCGCCAAGTTAGCGCTCACTATCGATGGCGTGAGTCTCGAAATATTTCCTGCGGCGGGCGATGTTAACGAGCACCTTTGGGTATGGTTACCCGAGGATCGTATTTTATTCAGTGGCGATGCGCCGCCACACGGCGTATTTCCTGCGGTTGAAACCGCCCGTTTCGAGATCGGCCGCGACCCTCAAAAAATGATGGCTTCGGTGCAAAAAACAATCGACTTAAAGCCAATTGCTATCGTCCCCGGCCACAGCAAAATTCTTGATGACGTCAGAGAAATTCAGGCGTTGATGACGCTGACACGCGATACGATCCAATTTATCATCGATCAGGTCGATCGTTTTTATCTCAGTAATCGCTCGATTGATGACTTACTGACGACCATCAACTTGCCTCCCGCGATTCAAGCGCACCCTCAGCTCCAGCCCTATTACCATCGATGGGAGTGGATGATGAAGCAGCGTTTTATTAAGCGCGCCGGATTTATCGACGACTGGATGGACTACCTGACACACACTGCCCACGACGAAGCGGCACGCCTAGTTCCTGCACTGGGTGGTCGCGATGCCGTAATGGCACAAGCAAGACAGGCCATCTCCAACGACCCGCAGTGGGCGGCGCGCCTTGCAACCTACCTAATTCTAACAAACAACGACGATAGAGAAGCCCGCCAACTTCGCCAGCAAGCCTCCATCCGGTATGCGCAGGTCACGACAAGCACCAACCAAAGAAACTACCTTTTAGGCCTAGTTGCCGAAGAAAATGGCGACGTTGACTTCGACGCTTTATTAAGAGGCCCGCTCGCAGGATCGCTCCAGCGGTTACAGGCCAGTGAACTTCTGCGTCGATTGGGCAGCCGACTGATCGCAGAACGCGCCGACCACATCGACACCACCATCAGACTCACACTGGACGGCACAGAGACCTTCGACCTCAGTATTATCAATAATGTTCTTCGCGTTAGTTGGCCCGATGATGAACGTCCTGTGATGAGCGAGTGGTCAACGGACCGAGCGACACTCATTGGTGCACTCACCCATCAGTTCACACTGGTCCAGGCGCTGGATAATCGCTCTATCCGTGTCTCGCGCAATGCCCAAGGCTCAAATCAATTTGCGTCCCTTTTCGAGTAGGCAAAAAAAAAGCCGCGACTCATCGCGGCTTCTCGTTGACGTACAGTTGATCGCTTATTCGCCGTCAAGCGCATCAATGTCGTCGTGAACCTCAGGTGCTGGACGATCAACAAGCTCGACATAGGCCATCGGCGCTTTGTCGCCTGTGCGGTAACCGCACTTGAGAATCCGAATGTAGCCTCCTGGACGCTCTTGATACCTTGGTCCAAGCTCGGAAAACAGCTTGCCCACCGCAGCCTTTGAACGTGTGCGGTCGAAGGCCAATCGACGATTCGCCACACTGTCACTTTTTGCCAGCGTAATCAGCGGCTCAGCATAGCCACGCAGCTCTTTAGCCTTGGCAACAGTAGTTTTGATGAGCTCGTGCTCGACCAATGATACTGTCATGTTTCGGAACATCGCCTTTCTGTGCGAGCTGTTCCGGTTAAGTTGTCGACCACTATGACGATGGCGCATGACGATTCCCTTTTACTGTCTGACTCACCCAGAGGCGAGTACTAAGTCATCTGTAATAGACTAGAATAATTAAACGCTTAGAAGACGCTCGTCGTCTTTTAAGCTCGCTGGCGGCCAATTTTCAAGGCGCATACCCAATGACAAGCCACGTGAAGCAAGTACATCTTTGATCTCAGTCAACGACTTTTTGCCCAAGTTAGGTGTCTTTAGCAGTTCGACTTCAGTGCGCTGGACCAAATCGCCAATGTAGTAGATATTCTCGGCCTTCAGGCAGTTTGCAGACCGCACTGTCAGCTCAAGATCATCAACTGGACGCAACAAAATCGGGTCAACCTCGTCAGCCGCTTCTGCTGCAGCTGCCTGAGTCTGGCCTTCCAGGTCGACAAACACCGCCAACTGCTGTTGCAAGATCGTCGCCGCGCGACGAATCGCTTCTTCGGGGTCGATCGTACCGTTAGTCTCAAGATCAATGACGAGCTTGTCGAGGTCAGTGCGCTGCTCGACCCGCGCAGAATCAACGACATAGCTCACTCGACGAACCGGTGAAAAAGACGCGTCTAACTGTAAGCGACCAATCGATCGCGTCTCGTCATCACTATCCATTCGTGAGTCAGCGGGTGAGTATCCGCGACCACGCAGTGCCACAACACGGATCATTAGAGGATGGTCACCCGTCATCGTACAAATCACGTGCTCGGGGTTACAGATCTCGATGTCGTGGTCTGTCTGGATATCACCAGCAGTGACGACGCCCGCGCCCGACGCACTCAGCGTCAGCTCGGCTTCGTCTTTACCATTCATGACAAGCGAAACGCCCTTCAGATTGAGCAAAATCTCGATGACATCCTCTTGAACGCCTTCGATTGTAGAGTACTCGTGCAATACGCCGTCGATCTCTACCTCGGTGACGGCACAACCTGGCATTGAGGACAACAGGATGCGTCGCAAGGCGTTGCCCAATGTGTGTCCAAAACCACGCTCAAGTGGCTCAAGTGTCACGAGCGCGCGGGTAGTGGATTTCTCGTCTACCTTAATGACCCGTGGAGTAAGAAACTCATTAACTGAATTTTGCATAATGTTTCCTGTTCAAGAATTCGGTTTAACCGCTGTACGCACTGATACCTTACTTGGAGTACAGTTCGACAATCAGGTTTTCATTAATTTCGCTTGGAAGATCTTGACGTTCAGGCTTCGTCTTAAACGTTCCCTCAAGCTTCTCGGTGTTCAGCTCAATCCACACTGGATCTGGACGCTGCTCTGCAAGCCCCATGGCCGACTGAATCCGAAGTTGCTTCTTCGCTTTCTCACGAACCGACACAACATCACCCGGCGCAACCTGATACGACGGAATATTGACGACGCGACCGTTAATCAGAATCCCTTTGTGAGAGACAAGCTGACGTGCTTCTGAACGAGTCGAGCCAAAGCCCATACGATAAACGACGTTATCCAAACGACTCTCTAAAAGCTGCAGCAGGTTCTCGCCCGTCGCGCCCTTGAGGCGTGCCGCCTCTTTGTAATAATTGCGGAACTGCTTTTCTAGCACACCGTAGATACGACGCACCTTTTGCTTTTCACGCAACTGAACGCCGTAATCTGACAAGCGACCACGCCGCGCACCGTGCTGACCGGGTGCGGTTTCCGCTTTGCATTTACTCTCGAGCGCACGAACGCCACTCTTGAGTTGAAGATCGGTGCCTTCGCGACGCGAAAGCTTACATTTAGGTCCAATATATCGAGCCATTTATCTCTTTCCTCAGACGGCGTTATTAAACGCGACGCTTCTTTGGTGGGCGACAACCGTTATGTGGGATCGGTGTCACGTCAGTAATGTTGGTAATCTTGTAACCACAGCCGTTCAGTGCACGAACCGCTGACTCACGGCCAGGCCCTGGGCCTTTAACTTGAACGTCGAGGTTCTTAAGACCGTATTCTTTGGCCGCTTCTCCCGCGCGCTCAGCAGCCACCTGCGCAGCAAACGGAGTCGACTTACGAGAGCCTCGGAAGCCAGAGCCCCCTGCTGTCGCCCAGCTCAGGGTATTACCCTGGCGGTCCGTAATAGTCACGATGGTGTTGTTAAATGACGCGTGAACATGCGCCACGCCATCGACCACCTGTTTAGTAATCTTTCGTTTTGTTGTTTTCTTGGCTTGCTTTGCCATTTCTCTTCCTGTCTCTATATCAACGCTACAAATTAGGATGTAGCTACACGTGAGAGGAGTGGTTGGACCACTCCACTAATTAACGACGAATCGGCTTTCGAGGACCCTTTCGTGTCCGCGCGTTCGTCTTGGTTCGCTGCCCTCGCAGAGGCAAGCTCTTACGGTGACGCAGACCACGGTTGCACCCTAGGTCAAGCAATCGCTTAATGTTCATTGACACCTCACGTCGCAAATCACCCTCGACGTTCATGTCGGACACCAGCCCGCGCAACTGATCGAGCTCTGCCTCAGAAAGTTCACCAATCTTGGTGCTCTCTGGAATATTCGTTTCTGCACACAGACGCTTCGCTTGCGTGCGACCGACACCAAATATGTACGTCAGTGAGATCACTGCATGTTTGTTATCAGGGATGTTTACACCGGCAATACGTGCCATTACCAATCTCCATTATTGAGCGGCTTTACACCGCATCTTTTGGCGCCGATTACATCGACGCCCGAATTTTCACTTCGAAACTAGCCCTGGCGCTGCTTGTGACGTGGGTCGCTGGAACAGATCACACGGACCACGCGATTGCGACGAACGACTTTACAGTTGCGACAAATTTTCTTTACCGAAGCTCGAACTTTCATTTCTCTCTCCCAAGACCTAGCGCAGTCGGCCGGCTGTGCCGATGCTGCTTAGGTTTGCTTTCTTCATCACACCGTCGTATTGGTGAGACATTAAGTGGCTCTGCACTTGCGCCATGAAATCCATGACCACAACCACAACAATCAGCATTGATGTTCCACCGAGGTAAAATGGGACGTTAAACATCACCACTAAGAACTGCGGCAATAGACAGACCAGCGCAATATAGGCCGATCCGAAAATAGTGAGGCGCGTGAGCACACCGTCAATGTAATTTGCTGTCTGCTGGCCAGGACGAATACCGGGTACAAATGCGCCTGAGCGCTTAAGATTGTCCGCAACTTCACTGGGATTAAACATTAGCGCCGTGTAAAAGAAGCAGAAAAATACGATAAAGCCTGTGAACAGCATGATATTCAGTGGCTGACCCGGACCAATAGCGACCGCCAGGTCTTGCAGCCAATCGGAATTGTCGGAGCTGCCGAACCA
>CAYVQI010000002.1:0-73730 GCA_964454155.1 uncultured Alteromonadaceae bacterium
GTACGTTCACCCAGGATCAGCTTGATTTTCAGGACGCCATCGCCAGCATGCTTCGCAGTGAGGTGACCGCTGACGCGGTGCGCAGCCGGTGGGTGACGGCGGCTGGTGTCGACGAGCGACTCCTCTCGCAAGTGCATGAGCTTGGCCTAAACAGCATGCTTGTGCCGGAAGCGCTCGGTGGGCTGGGCCTTGGTATCACCGATTTTATTTTGCTGGCGGAGGCGTGTGGCGAGGTCGCATTACCGGAGCCCGTGGTGGAATCTGTGATGGTGAGTACGCCGCTACTCGTGGATATTTTGGATCAAGGCCTGGGTAATGCCGATATTCAAAAAGTGATGGATGGTGTGCTGTCGGGAGACCTACGAGTCTCGCTCGGGCACGCGATTAATCCCTGTATTAACTACGCAGACTGCGCCGACTGGTTTTTAGTTTTTGAGGGTGACGGTCTCTATTTGGTTCCAAAAGAGGCAATCGCCTTAAAAAGTATGAAAAGCGTCGATCCTTCCCGCCGGCTTTTTTCGGTGTCTTTTGATCCCCGCGATCACGTTCGAGTCGCGGACGGCGACGTTGGTGCGCGTTTGCAACGTTCAACGCTCAACCGCGGGGCATTGGCAAATGCGGCGCAACTGGTCGGCTTATCAAAAGGAATGTTGGATCAGAGCGTTCGATACACCACGGACAGAGAACAGTTTGGCCGTGCGATTGGTGCGAATCAGGCGGTGAAGCACTTGCTAGCCGATGTCGCTGTCCAAGTGGAATACGCAAAGCCGGTTGTTTATCGCGCTGCATACACGGTAGGTGTGTCACCTAATCGTGCCGATTTTGCGGTGTCACATGCGAAATCGGTCGCGTCGCGTGCGGCCTTAATGGCATCAAGGCACTGCACTCAGGTGCATGGCGCAATGGGCTACACCTGGGAGTGTGATTTACAGATCTGGGCTAAACGCGCTTGGGCCTTAGCGCGCGAGTGGGGTGACGAAGGCTTTCACAACAATCGAATTCATGAGTGGTTACTGCGCAAGGATGCGCTACTGGGGCCGGAGTTCACCTTCGGTCGTGGATCAATCACAGATCTTGAGAAAGCAGGCTAAATAAAAAAATCTAAGTATTAGAGCGGAGAACGGTATGGGACAGCGAGCAGAGGCCTACATTGTGGATGCCATCAGAAGTCCGACGGGAAGGAGGCGCGGTTCACTGGCCTCGGTTCACGGTGCGGACTTGGGGGCTTTTATCCTAAAAGCCTTGGTCGAGCGTCATGATATTCCAGATCATGAATACGATGATGTGGTTTTTGGTTGTTTGGACACCATTGGGCCGTTGGCCGGTGACATTGCGCGGACGTGCTGGCTTGCTGCTGGGTTGAGTGATGTGGTTCCGGGCACGACGGTCGATCGTCAGTGCGGGTCGTCCCAGCAAGCGGTGCATTTTGCAGCTCAGGCAGTGATGTCGGGCACCATGGACGTCGTGGTGGCTGGCGGGGTTCAAACGATGTCGTCAATCCCCATTTCCTCAGCGATGGTCGCCGGTCAGGCTTACGGGTTTGATAATCCCTTCACAAGCAGTGAGGGTTGGGTTGCGCGATACGGAACGCAGTCGGTTTCACAATTCAAGTCGGCGCAAATGATCGCAGATAAGTGGGAAATTTCTCGCCAGGAGATGGAGGCGTTCTCACTGGAGTCGCATCGTAGAGCGCGAGCCGCGACAGACGCGGGCTATTTTGAGCGAGAAATAATTCCGTATGAGGGACTTAACGCCGACGAAACTATTCGTAACACCTCCATGGAGGCTATGGCAGGTCTTGAGCCGTTGGCACAAGGCGGCACCATAACGGCGGCGGTCTCGAGTCAAACATGTGATGGTTCTTCAGCGGTCCTCGTGGTGTCTGAGGAGGCGCTTAAGCGCTACAACCTGACGCCGCGGGCACGCATTGCACACATGTCTGTTCGAGCGGACGACCCTATTTGGATGTTGACGGCGCCCATTCCTGCGACCGCGCACGCGATTAAAAAGTCGGGGCTGTCGCTTGCGGATATCGATATCGTAGAAATCAACGAGGCGTTTGCCTCGGTGCCCATGGCATGGCTCAAAGAGTTTGGGTACGCCCATGATCAGACCAACGTTAACGGCGGCGCGATTGCACTTGGGCATCCTCTAGGCTCAACAGGTACGAAACTGATGACGACGTTACTGCACGAAATGGAGCGTCGCGAGGTGCGCTACGGTCTTCAAACAATGTGCGAGGGCGGTGGCCAGGCGAATGTCACTATTCTTGAGCGCGTCTAGGGGGTTGTGATGGGAATTTGCGATCAGCGGGTCGTCATTGTGACGGGGGCGGGTGGCGGCCTTGGTGCGGCTCATGCGCGCGTATTAGCGGGCGAAGGTGCGGCAGTCTTAGTGAACGACATTAACACCGACGCGGCGCGCGCCGTTGTTGACCAAATCACGGCAACGGGTGGTCGCGCCATCGTTAATGAATCCGATATCACGAATTATGCAAGCAGTGGGGAGGCGGTCGCCCAAGCGATCGACGTTTTTGGTGATCTGACTGGGGTCGTCAACAACGCTGGGAACAACCGCGATCGAATGTTTGCCTCACTGTCTGAGGCGGACTGGGATCAGGTCATTTCGGTTCATTTGAAAGGGCATTTTTGCATCGCCTCGCATGCAGTTCAGTATTGGCGACACCAATCAAAACTGGGTAATTCTGTGTCTGGCCGGCTGGTCAACACCACGTCGGGCGCCGGACTTCAGGGCTCGGTCGGCCAATCAAATTATGCAGCGGCAAAGGCAGGTATTGCCGCGCTGACCCTCAACCAAGCAGCTGAGCTTGGTAGGTACGGTGTCACTGCGAACGCAATTTGTCCGGTGGCTCGCACCGGGATGACCACAGCCGTTCCTGCGATGGCAGAGCGTATGGCGGTTCCAGGTGATGGGTCTTTTGATCATTTTGCGCCTGAAAATGTCTCATCGGTGGTCGCGTGGCTGTGCTCTGAGGCATCGCATCATGTCACCGGTCAAGTGATTGAGGCTGAGGGGGGACGTATTGCAATTGCTGACGGCTGGCGCAGCACTGTGGGGATCGACAAGGGGTCTCGCTGGTTGCCTGCTGACGTGGGTCGTGCTTTGGAGGAGTCCCTGGCGACTGCTGTTCCCGCTCAACAGGTCTGGGGCACGTAGGAGCACTCGTGAAATTCGCCTTCACCGATGAGCAACGCATGCTCAAGGATACCAGCCAGTCGTTCCTTGCGGCTAAGTCTGACTCAATGGCTGTTCGGGCGGCATGCCGCTCGTCACAGCATTTTGATGCAGCGCTTTGGCGCAGTGTTTGCAACGACATGTACTGGCAAGCCGTTTTAGTGCCTGAGGCCCACGAAGGTCTGGCGCTTGGGTGGGTTGAGATGGCAATCATTATGGAGGCGGCGGGAGAGCGTCTGTTCACATCCCCACTGTTTGCCGTGACGCAAAGCACGGCGTTACTCACTCTCTGCATGCAGAGCGCGGTGCGCGATCGCTGTCTAGAGGACATTGCAAGCGGGCACATTGTGTCACTTGCGCTCACCAATGCGGTGGACGGCTGGCATGCCTCAGGTGTCTCTGTGAGCGACTTGGGCGAGGGCTTCACGCTCTCGGGCGATGCGCGATTCGTCCCGTTTGGCTTTGCGGCGTCCACCTTGTTAGTGGTCGCGACCAATGAAGATCAGAGCACTTCGATTTGGGTCGTTCAGTCGGATGCGGTTGGCGTGACCATTGAGCACACACCCACTTTGGATCAAACACGTCCGATGTCAGAGGTCCGCTTAGAGGCGGTGGTGGTCGGTGAGGCGCAGCGGCTCTCCGGTGACGCAGGGCACTTGATTAAGCAGGTTGTTGCGCTGAGCCGCATTTTGACCGTAGCCGATCAGGTAGGGGTGGCGCAGGCCAGTCTTGATATCAGCGTTGAATACACTAAGGACCGCTGGCAATTCAATCGCTCCATCGCTTCTTTTCAAGCAATTAAGCACAAAGCAGCCGACATGATGGTCAAAGTCGAATCCGCGCGTTCGTTACTCTACTTTGCCGCGTGCATTGCAGATGCCTGGTTCGCGCAAGAGGCAACCGACGCAGCGCTTCAGGAGGCGGCGTATATGGCCAGTGCCTGCGCCAGTGATGCGGCATTTTTTAATGCAGGGTCCGGCATTCAGATGCACGGTGGGGTCGGAATTACTGAGGAATACGACATTCAGTTGTACTTCAAGCGCGCACGTTCTACCGAGAGTTACCTCGGCCGGCCACCAGAGATGCGAGAAGCGATTGCCTGCCAACTGTTGGATGGAGTTGCGACATGGAGTTGACGTTCACAGCCGCCGATGAGTTGTTTCGACAAGAAATTGCGCAATGGCTTGATGAGAACCTGCGGGATGAGTTCGCAGAGGTTCGGCATCGAGGTGGCCCGGGTGACGAGCATCGCTTTGTGGATGAACGTAAGGCTTGGGAGCGTCGCCTCGCCGAAGGACGCTGGACGTGTATCGGATGGCCTGAAGCGTGGGGCGGTCGAGGCGCCTCGATTGAGCAACAAGTCATCTATCATGAGGAGTATGCACGCGCGGGCGGACCGGGACGCATGGGACACATCGGAGACACCCTTACTGGACCCACGTTGTTGGCTTTTGGTAGCGAAGACCAAAAGGCCCGATACCTCCCGGACATTAGAAGTGGACAGGCTTTCTGGAGTCAGGGGTATTCCGAACCCGGCGCGGGTTCTGATCTTGCTGCCATTAGAACACGGGCCGAATTTGACGCCGGCGGCCATCAATGGAAGATAACGGGGCAGAAGGTTTGGACCTCTCTGGCACATGAATCGGATTTTGTTTTTGTCTTGGCGCGAGTTGATCGTGACAGCGTAGGCCATAGGGGGCTGGGATTCTTTTTAGTGGCTCTCGATCAGCCCGGCGTCACGATTAGACCGATTAATCAGCTGACGGGTACAGCAGAATTCAACGAAGTGTATTTTGATGAAGCTGTCTGCGCGGTGGATGACATTGTCGGCGCACCGGGCGATGGATGGAAGGTCGCCATGGGGCTATTAGGCTTTGAGCGAGGCGTATCGACGCTGGGTCAACAGATGCTGTTCCAAACCGAGCTTGACGAGATCATCCGTCTCGCAACATTAAACGGTGCATCACGAGACCCCGATATTCGTCAGCGGATTGCCGAGGCGCACATTGGTCTTAGGACCATGCGTTACAACAGTATGCGCACACTTTCTGGTGGTGCGGACGGCAGTCTGAGCAGAGAGGCGATGATTTATAAGTTGTATTGGTCAAGTTGGCACCGCAACTTGGGTAAGTTAGCGATGGACGTGTTAGGCCCCGATGCTGAATTACTTGAGGAGGGGCCCTATGAGCTCACTAAATTGCAGTCACTCTTTTTATTTACGCGTGCCGACACAATCTACGGTGGGACGAATCAAATACAAAGAAATCTCATCGCCGAGCGTGCACTCGGCATGCCGAAAGAACCCCGTGGACAAGGTAAGTAATCCAAGGATGACACCAAGATGAGCAGAGAGATTCCAGATTACGTAGAAGGTCATAACCTCCTGGCGGCCAAGTCAGTTCTGATCACCGCTGCTGCGGGTGCCGGTATTGGGTTCTCTGCCGCAAAGCGCGCGGTCGAAGAGGGCGCGAGGGCGGTTGTTATCAGTGACGTTCACGAAGGCCGTTTGAGTCAGGCTAGAGAAGCACTGGCTGGGCTGTCGGATGCCTGCCAGGTGAGCGCTCAGCTTTGCGATGTGACTGACGAAGCACAGGTACAGGCACTGGTGGATTTTGCGGAAGTGGAAACCGGCGGTGTTGATATTTTGATCAACAACGCGGGCCTAGGCGGCTCTTGTCGTTTGACCGATATGACGGATGAAGCGTGGTCTCGGGTACTGGATATTACGCTCACAGGTACCATGCGAATGAGTCGAGCCATGCTGCGATACATGGAACCGCGCGGACGGGGCGTCATTGTGAACAACGCTTCTGTTCTTGGTTGGCGCGCTCAGGAAGAGCAGTGTCACTATGCAGCGGCAAAGGCGGGCGTCATGGCCCTAACCCGGTGTTCAGCCATGGAGGCAGCCGAGTTCGGAATCCGAATTAACGCAGTATCCCCAAGTATTGCGATGCATGATTTCCTCCGTAAAACCTCATCGCCCGAACTGTTAGAAAAACTGACGTCACACGAAGCATTCGGTCGTGCCGCGGAGGTTTGGGAAGTGGCAAACGTCATGATGTTCTTGGCATCGGACTACTCGAGTTACATGACGGGTGAGGTGGTATCGGTATCAAGCCAGCACGCTTGATGTCGTCTAGGGAATAACCATCAATAGAACGATAAGAAGATAAGCAAGAGAGACACGGAGGGTGGGAGAGATGAGTCAAATGAACTGGGATCGCGAGGTTGACGTGCTGGTGGTAGGTACCGGTAACGGTGGACTGACCGCGGCAGTGTGTAACTGGGAGATGGGCACCAAAGACGTATTGATCATCGAGAAACAGGACAAGGTTGGGGGTACCAGTGCGACATCCGGTGGCGGTATCTGGATTCCCAACAGTCATTATGCGAAGGAGGCGGGTGCTGAGGATAATCCTCAGGACGCCAGGGCCTACCTTATGAATACGTTGTTTGGTGAGGATGTACCCGAGGAGATGATCGATATCTATCTCGAAAAGTCGCCCGAAATGCTGAAGTTTTTGCACGATCGCACCGATGTTCGCTACGAGTCACTTGCTGAATACCCCGACTACTACACCAATATGGAAGGTGCCCGCGCAGGTCACCGGTCGCTCGAACCTGCCCCCATCATGGCCTCAGAGCTGGGTGAGAACTGGAAGAATATGACGTGGACACACTTCATGATGAGGATGTTCAATCGTATCCATTTCACTCAGGTGGAAGCCCACCTGTTAATGGTGCAGTTGCCCGGCTGGAAAAAGCTTTTAGCGCGGCTCATGTGGGACTACATACGCGATATTCCATGGCGACTTAAAACGCCGATCTCGCGTCGTTTGGCCTGTGGCTCAGCGGGTATTGCTCGGCTTTATCTCTCGGTCTTGAAACGAGAAATTCCCTTAGAGTTCAACACGAAAATGGTCGAGCTGATTGCAGAAGGGGACACGGTGTTGGGCGCGGTTATTGAATGCAACGGTCAGCGTCAGCGTGTTCGCGCAGTGAAAGGCGTGATCGTGGCATCGGGCGGTTTCGAGAAGAACCAGGCGCTCAGAGAGCAGTATTTGCCTGCACCCACGAATACGGATTGGTCAGCGGGCAACCCCGCTAACGAGGGAGATGCACTTCTAGCGGGTCTCGAGCTCGGTGCAAAAACCCGGTTGATGAACGATGCTTGGTGGACGACAACGCTGTGCGTGCCTGATGAGCCTGCGCCTCGACTCGCGATTATGGAGAAATCTTTTCCGGGGTCGTGTGTTGTGAATAGAGACGGCCACCGATTTGCAAACGAGTCTCAGAATTACATGGCATTTCAGAAGGACCTGTTCAAGACGCACACGCCTGAGCACCCGAACGCGCCGGCGTGGCATGTTTTTGATGCCACATTTCGAGAGAATTTTATGGTGGGCCCTCTGATGACAAAGGCAATGAAGCCAGATTCTCAAATTCCCAAGAAGTGGTTTGACGAGGGTTTTGTCGCCAAGGCAAATACGATTCGTGAGCTCGCTGACATGCTCGGAATCGACGCCGACGGTCTTGAAGAAACCATCGGCAAGATGAACCACTATGCCGAGACGGGCAAGGATGAGGACTTCGGCCGAGGAGATTCTGCCTACGATCGTTACTACGCGGACCCGGCGATTAAACCCAATCCCTGTCTCGCGCCGATCATCAAAGCACCGTTTTACGCCATGCGCATCGAAGCAGGCGACTTTGGCACCTTGGGTGGTTTGGACACCGATACTCTTGCACGGGTCAAAAAGGCCGATGGTGGTGTGTTTGAAGGGTTATTTGCGGTAGGGAATTGCTCTGCAGCCATTTTGCCAACCTATCCTGGTCCCGGAGCAACCTTGGGTCCTGCAATGACGATGGCTTATCAAGCCGCTCGTCACATGAATGCCTAGGGGGCTATGATGTTGGATTTAGAGTCAATTGAACTCATTAAGCAGCTGAAGGCGCGCTATTTTCGATTTCTCGATACCCGCAATCTCGACGGCCTGAAAACCGTCTTTACCCACGATGCAACCGCTTCGTTTATTGGGGGTGATTACGATTTCCAGCTTGATGGCTGGGAGCAGCTGGAAGATTTCTATAAAAAGTCGTTCACGGGTCAAAACTTCGGCATGCATAACGGGCATCACCCTGAAATTTGTGTCGATGGCGATACAGCCACGGGCATCTGGTATTTGCAGGATATTTTTGTCTCCCTAGAGCACAACATGAACATTGTCGGTAGTGCGCTCTACGATGACGAGTATCGGCGTGAAGACGGGTGTTGGCGAATCGCACGGACGGGGTATAAACGTCTTTGGGAAGAACATCAAAAGCGTGGTGATGACATCCGTTTACGCGTAAAGCCAATCGCCGACTAGAGCCGGTTCAAAAACGAGAGAGGATTGAATATGAGAGACGTAGTCATCGTAGACAGTGTCCGCACAGGTCTGGCCAAGTCATTTCGAGGCAGTTTTAACTGGACCCGTTCCGACGACATGGCGGCCTTTTTGATCGACGCACTTATCGATCGAAACCCGCAATTTGACCCGGGCGAGGTTGACGACATTATCTTGGGCGCTGCGAACCAGTCGGGTGAGCAAAGCGGCAATCTGGCCCGTATGGCCTCTTTTCTATCGAAGCTCCCGATTGAGGCGACGGGTACCACAGTGAATCGTTTCTGTGCGTCGGGACTCCAAACCATCGCGATGGCGGCAAACCAAATTGGCTCGGGCTACACCGACGTGATGATGGCGGGTGGCGCAGAGTCTATCTCGATGCGCGTACGCCAGGAGCAGGGGAAGTTTCAGCAGAACGGCACGTTACTCGAAAACAAGCCCGAAGTGTTTATGGAAATGGGCAACACCGCTGAGGTGGTTGCTCGTCGCTACAATGTGACACGCGAGTCTCAGGATGCATATGCGCTGCAGAGCCAGCAGCGTTACGCCCAGGCGATCGATGCTGGTGCGATACAGCAAGAGATCGTTCCGATGCCCGCCACCATGAAGTTGGTTAATAAAGAGACCGGTGACGAAACATTCAAAGATGTGATGGTTGATCGCGACGAGTGCAATCGCGTTGATACCACGCTCGATGGACTCTCCATGCTCAAGCCAGCTTTTGAAGAAGACGGCAGCGTGACCGCAGGTAACTCGTCACAGTTGAGCGATGGTGCCTCGATGACGCTCCTCATGAGTGCAGAGCGTGCTGAGCAGTTGGGTGTCGAGCCACTGGGTTATTTCCGCGGCTTTGTCACCGCCGGCTGTGAACCTGACGAGATGGGTATTGGCCCGGTGTTTGCAATCCCGAAACTGCTTAAGCGGGCAGGATTGAGTCGGGACGATATTGATCTGTGGGAGCTCAACGAGGCCTTCGCATCGCAATGCGTCTACTGCCGCGACTTCCTCGATATCGACAATGCCAAGTACAACGTGAATGGCGGCAGTATCGCCATCGGCCACCCCTTTGGCATGACGGGCTCGCGGATGGTAGGTCGCGTCCTGCGTGAGCTGCGACGCACAGGCGGTCGCTACGGTGTTGTGACCATGTGCGTTGCGGGAGGGCAGGGCGCCGCTGGCTTAGTCGAGGCCTGCTAGGGCTTTTCACGTATGACACTAAAAAAGGCGCCATTGGCGCCTTTTTTAGTGGGTTCTTATGGCTTGCTTGAATTAGTCAGAGAATGGCGGGAAGCTGCTTTGTCAGCGGCATGCGCTCTTTTACGGCTTGGCCTGTTAGTGCGAAGCCGAGTAAGTCACCCTCTGGATTGTGGAACAATGCTTTGACGTCTTGTCCATCAGCCTCAATGGTCCATTCACCCTCGGCGTCACGCGCCACAGGAGACACACAGACCGGACAGGCCGGCGTCTTAATGGTGACCGGCATCGCTGGGTAGACCACCTGCGTCGGATTTCCTGTGAGGGTGGCGGCTAGGGCGCGTGCTGCCGCCATCAAGGGGGCGACGTACACCAGAACCTGACCATCCACTTCGGCGCAATCACCAATGGCGTACACATTATCGACGTTAGTTCTTAGATAACGGTCAGTCTTGATGCCTCTGCCGCTCTCAATACCGGCATCGACTGCCAGTTGCGTTCTCGGCCTCACCCCCACGGCGGACAAAACCGCATCCGCCTCAATGGTCTCGCCGTTATTCAGGGTCACGGTGTACCCCTCTGCGGCGTGGTCAACGTCCGTAGCAAGCGGACCAAAGTGGAAGCTGGCGCCTTTGAGTTCAAGCGCGTGCTGTACCGCTCGACCAGCCACCTCGGGGAGCAGCGTTGGCAAGCAATAGTTCATGGGATCGACCGCCTCAACAGTGAAGCCACCATTGAGGAGATCATTTGTGAACTCACAGCCGATAAGACCGGCGCCAATCACTGCGACTTTACGACCGCCTTTGGCCGACAATGTATTACGAAACTGTCGATAATCATCAAGGTCATTGACGCCCATGACGTCCTCGACCGCATTGCCTCCCATGGGCGGGCGGATCAGTTCGGCACCGAGCGTGAGGACGAGGCTTGAGTAGCCAATCCGCTCGCCGCTCTGGAGTATCACTTCATTTTTTGGTGTGTCGATTGCCGTGACCACGGTCCGTGTTCGCACGGTAATGCCGAGATTTTCGGACATGTTTTCTGCGGTCTGGGTTGCGAGCTGCTCGGCTTCAAATTTCTTGGTATACCCTGTCGAAATCATGGGTTTTGAGTAGTTCTCTCCGCCGTCTCGCGTGACGAGCGTAATCATGGCGTCGCCGTCGAGTTTCTTTATGGCATTGGCGAGGCTGTAGGCGGCCAAACCGGAACCGATGACGAGAATTTGGGGGGTGAGGGGGGCGACCGTAGCCGGTGCGTCAGCTGCTTGATCTGATGCGTCCTCAGTGCCTGCAATGAGTTCAAAGTCGTCTTTACCCACACCGCAGTCGGGACAGGTCCAATCATCTGGAACATCAGCCCATTTAGTCCCGGCCGGAATGCCGTCTTCGGGCCAGCCCTCTTTTTCGTCATAGATTAATCCACAAACGATACATTCCCACTGGGCCATGAACATTCCTTAAATTGCGTGCTGGTGTTTAGACGACTACTCAGCGATGAGTGGTGTGGAGTTTGCCTAAAATTGTGGCGCTCGTCATCCGCTTGTCGGACTAACGAACGACAAAGGGTCAACGGCGATCACAGATTGAGTATCCAATACAGACTGGCAGTGCTTAACGCCGTCCATAACACCAGGGCCATGGTGATTAAGCGTGGGCAAATGGTGCGCAACGACTGCAGCGACATCTGTGAGCCAATAAGAAAGAGCGCAAGACAAAAGAGACTCTTACTGACCATTGAAAATACGGCCGCGGTTGATGGCGCAAACTGAAAATAACCGCCAGTGAGGCTGGCCAGAATAAAGCCCAGTACGAACAAGGGGACACGAACTTCATGCGCGCTGACTCGCTTCATCGTGTAGCTCGCGAGGATGATCAGTGGGATCAGCCACAAGATTCGGAGTATTTTGAGCGCTGCTGCAGTCTTGAGCGCCTCATCACCATATGCGGCGGCCGCGCCGACCACGGAAGATGTGTCGTGAATGGCCATCGCTGCCCAGAGGCCAAACTGCTCTTGGCTTAAGCCTAAAGCGCTGCCGATGGCCGGGAAAAGCACAATGGCTATACCGTTAAGCACGAAAATAATAGTCAGCGTTTGAGCCACTTGCTGGTCTTTGGCGTTGATCACCGGTGCCATAGTGGCCACCGCGGTACCGCCGCAAACCGCTGTGCCACTGGTCAGCAACTTACCGCTGACGTCATCGACGCGGCTGAGTTTCATCAAGGCATAACCACTGATCAACGTCGCTAAAACCATGACCGAAACGATCACGCCGTTGGCTGAGCCGAGTGTGATCACTTCGCGAAAGGGGAGGGATAAACCGAGAATGACGACCCCGCTTTGCAAGGCGCCTCTGGATATCGCCGAGGCGTTTTCAAGGGGTGCTTTACCGATCATAACCGCAAGCGCGATCCCCGAGAAAAGCGCGAGTGCCGCCTGTTGCGAGAAAATCGACAGGATTGCGGCGAGCGAGTAAGCAATAAGGGTATTCTTTTTTGTCATATGCCTATTATGACAGGGCTGTCACGACTTTCCAGTCGTAAGCGCTGTTGTACTAGCGACCTCAGGCGTGATGAGCGGGGGGGTGATGCGTTAGCGCGGATCCTCCAACGGTTTGTCCTGAGTCAGCCGGTACATAAGGATCGCCGCACGTTTAATCGCCAGCGCCATAGAGTCTAGTTCTAGGCTTTCATTGGGGGTGTGTCCGCCCTTGCCAAGCGCGCCCAAGCCGGCTAATGCGTCGGTATAGGGCGCAACGAAGGAGATATCAGCAGCCCCGCGTTTGAGTGGATCCCAGATCTGCATTGTTCCTCGTCCCAGTGCCTCATTGACTGCAGAGAGCTTCTGCGCAAGTTGCCGATTTCCCGCTGATGGTGGCATCGGGGGATAGCTGTCGACGAAACGGATGGATGCAGAGGTTTGAGGGAGGTGCTGAGCGACCACGGACTGCATTTTCTGCTTGGCAGTGGCGAGTTGTTCCACGGAAAGCGCGCGAATGCCCCCGTGCACGACCGCCTGATTAGGAACAACGTTGGTCTTCCCAAAGGTGGTCCCTCTATTTTGACCACTGTCATAGGATACAGCGGTACCGCCCTGAATGGTTCCCGCGTTAAACGTGAGACCGTAGTCACCTTTTACTTCCTCGTAAAAGGTGTTGAGAATGCGCGCCGCTTCGTTAATGGCACCGGCCCCCACCGACGGACTAAAGACACCTGATGAGTGCGCCTGCTTACCCGAAACCTCGAGCATCCAGCTGCTTGAGCTGCGTCGCGCAATGGTTGCCCAGTCAGTCCCCTCCGAGGTGATTCCACCCTCAAAGCCCAGCGTAATGTCGGCCCATTTGCCGGCGTCGATCAGGTCTTTTCGGCTGACGGAAAGTGGCCGCCCCGTTTTCTCCTCATCACCGGTGTAAGCAACCGTTACGGCAATATCATCAAGAGCACCAATGCTTTGCAGCGCTTTGAGTGCGTAGACGATCACGGCATTGCCGTCTTTCATGTCGGCGATACCCGGACCCTGTCCAATATTACCCTCGCGCGTAAAGGCTTGAAACGCATCATCAGCTTCAAAAACCGTATCTAAGTGTCCGATAAGTAACAGTTTTTTACTTTTTCCAGGCTTACTTGAAAACAGGTGACCTGCACGATTGATCTCTGGTGGCATCTCGATCCAACGCGAGGAAAGCCCGAGCGCGTCGAGCTCTCGGGCCATAACGACGCCGACCGCTCGGACACCCTCATGGTTCATAGTGCCACTGCCAATATTGACGGTCTCCTCGAGGAGGGCAATGGCGCCCTCCTGGTGAGCGTCAATCCAGTCGACCATTGCGCTTTCTTTTGCAGACAGCGAAGTTTCAGGCCGTGCGGTCGCCTGAGCGTAAAGTGGGGTGAGGACGAGAAGCGCCCCGCTAATGAAGGTACTGATCTTTAAAAAAGTCATAAAACGGTTCCTGCTTTCTAGCGAATGCTGTGTTGCGTTTGACCGTGCCACCAGATGCGAGGGGCCTTCGCATCGCCCGTGATGGTCTCAGCAAGGTCACTGGTGCGATAAAGACGGCCATTAATCATCACATGTGTGATTTGATCGGTCGTTTTCACATTGTCCAACGGATTACCGTCCACAATCTGTAAGTCTGCCAGCTTACCGGGCTCCACCGATCCCAAGTCGGCCTCCATCCCAAGGTACTTTGCGGGATTGATGGTGGCTGTTGATAACACTTGCATCGGACTCATCCCGCCTTCGGAAAAGCTCCACATTTCCCAGTGCGTAGCAAGACCTTCACGCTGTCCGTGAGCACCTGTATTGACAATGACCCCCAACTCCATCAGTTCTTTGGCAACAGCGGCCGCATCGTCGTCTCGAAAGTCAGGTTCTGGCGCGGTGACGCGTCGCACTGAGCGTGGTTGTAAAACGGTAGGGGGCACAAACTGGGCGAGCAATGGATGTTTCCATACCTCGGTATCGCGATAATAGCGGTCTTCTGAGGTTAGACCGCCATAGGTGACGACGAGCGTTGGCGTATACCCGACGTTAGTGCTTGACCAAAACTGTCGAACGTCGTCGTAAATTTCAAGCGTGGGGATATTGTGTTCGATACCCGTTGAGCCGTCTGCGACAAGGTTCATGTCCATGTTGTAAAGCGAGCCACCTTCCGCAACAACCAGCATCCCAGCATCTCGAGCCGCTTCGATGACCATTTGTCGTTGCGCGCGGCGCGGCTGATTGTAGTTTTTCACACTGATGGCGCCCTGAGCCTTTAATCGATCAACCACAGTTTTGGCGTCATCCAGCGACTCTATGGGGTCAAAGCCCGTGCTTTTTGCACCATAAATGATTTCGCCTGTTGAGAAGATGCGCGGTCCGAGTGTCACCCCAGCGCGCTGATATTCTGCCGCCGGAAAGACCTGCGCTGCGCGACTTGAGGGGTTGTGAACGGTGGTCACGCCGAGCGCGAGGTGTGCAAGGAGTGACCAGTTATTCTGCGGGATAATGTCGTCTCGCGCATAAGGACCGTGCGCGTGAGCATCAATGTAGCCTGGTAATAGGGTCTTGCCAGCGAGGTCAACAACCTTCGCCTCGCTGGGTATTACAATCTCCCCCGTGCGTCCGACCGACTCGATGCGATTTTCTCGAACCACGACGACCCCACTCTCGAGTGTGTCACGAGCCTCATTCATGGTGATCACACGAGCATTAATGAATGCAACGAGGCCCTCGGGTCTGTCGGACTCGACGCGAAGACTGAGATCGGCAATTTGTGTCGGTTTGTTGGTGGCGCTCCCCAGTGAGTCGTCAATGGTGTAGCGCATAAAGCGTGGCCCAACGCTCCAGGTCAACGACCCACCGTCACGACTCCATTGGACAAACTCACCACCCGGTGCGCTGATGCGCTCGGTCACAAAAGACGTGGGTCCCGAGGCGATAGTATGAACACTGGACAGAGCAATCGTTCGTCCGGTCACGGGTAGCGCAGCGAGGTAGAGGCGTCCTGCCTCTCGGTAGGCGACATGACCGCCTGCTGGCGAGATGCGAATAACCGTGGCGAGCGGAGAACTGGCGTGGGTGCGGACATCCTCGCCGTCAGTAGTCATCGAAATGAGTGCGCTTGAAGCGTCGTCACTGCCGCGACCCACGGCAGAACTGACGCGCTCGGTCGCGTAAATCCGACCATCGGGTCCAAAGTGTGGAGATCGTCCCCGCGGGCTTACCCGCGCAAGTTGCTCATTTTTCAAATCGTAGGTGTATAGACCCGGTTTTTTACCCCAGTAAGGATTAGTCAGCGAACTGCCACTGAGTTTGGCAAAGAGCAGTGTTTGTCCGTCGGCGGAGACACTCAAGTCGACGTAATGTCCCGGTGTGGTCAATACGGGTTTAGACCGACCCCCTCGTGCACTTACCTTGCGAATGGAGCCCAGTTGGGCATCTGACCAGCTGATAAAATAAACGTCTTTCCCGTCGGGTGAAAATGCGGGCGAAAATTCATGAGCTGACTGGCTGTCGCGAGTCAAACGCTGAGCATCAGCGCCATTACGCTGAATATAAATTCGTCCCATAGATTCGAAGACAATCGATCTTGAGTCAGGGCTCTGTGTTCCAAATCGGGGCATGGTGGTCTTCAAAGTGTCGGGTGCAACGTCAACGGCGACTTCAACAGCGGGGTAAGCGGTGCGACTGTCATTGACCGAAAACGGTATGTTTTTTATCGCGCCTGAGGCGACGTTGACTCGCCAAATTTTCCCTTTAGACCAATAAATAATTGTTTTCCCATCGGGCATCCATTCCATGGTGGGGTATGCCCCTTGAACGGCCCAGGTCTCCTGCATGTCAGGATCCAGGTCGTCTACGAGCATGGTTTGCTCACCGGATTCGAGATTCAGGACGAACAATCGGGAGGCCGCTCTTACTCTTTTGACAAAGGCAAGCGACTTGCCATCGGGTGAAGGCGTGGGTCTCACTGCGCCACCTGCACCTCCGACGATCTTCTCGACTTCCCCAGTCTCTAGATCGTAGCGTTTGATGGCCATGACCTCGCCATTACTGTCTTCGTGATAGATGAATGTATTTCCGGGTGTGGTGTTTTGAATGAAAAATACTGACCGCCCATCGGCACTAAAGGTCGGCTCCCCAAGCTCTTTTTGGAACGCGGGTGTCGGTTTTTCAACCAGTACAGAGCCCTGCAAATTACTGCGTTCGAGAGCCTGCTCTAAACGTGCGCCATACAACCAGATCTCACCGGTTCCGAGTGAACGCGAGGTGGTGAAGTGCTTCTTCGCGGCTAAGTAGTGCCCCGAGGGATGCCAAGTGGGGTTGTTGAGAAGGCGAAAGCGCTCGTGTGTTATTTGTTGCTTGTTCGCCGGATTGGCGATTTCCATTGCCCAAATATTATCTGCGCCGTCGCGGTCAGATGTAAACGCTAAAAAGCGGCCGTCTGGACTGTACTGTGGTTGAACTTCCCAAGCGTGACCGCTCAGCAGCGGGACAGCTTCACCGCCCTCAATAGGAATCTGGTAAATGTCACCCAGCAGATCAAATGCAATCCGCTTTCCGTCGGGCGAAACATCGAGATTCATCCACGTTCCTTGATCAACAGACAGCGGAATTTCCTGAACACTTGCTGAGTAATTGGGTGAGGAGACGTCCCACTCGACCGGCGCTTCTAGAGCGGAGTGTGGGCTGTCACTCGCAAGTGTCGCCGGAGTGAACATCAGAGTCGTTAGAACGAGAGGAGCTAAACAGAGACGCGCAATACACATACCAAATCAACCGTTATCATCATTGTTGCAGAGACCTATTAGTTATCACAACGGCCATCAGTTTTCGACGTTCGCTTGCGTTGTCGATGCTCAAATCACGCCGATTTGAGAGAGAAAGACGCGTCGTGTGGTCTTTAGCCGCCGCAAATACGGCGGTGGTTCTTGTCTAGGTCGCTTTATGGGCATTAAAGTGAGGTTGAATAGGTGAGTCAGTGGTCACGCGCTAAATGTTATCAACGCTTGACTGGTCCGTGGTGGCCATCTACCTCATTACGCTGGTGACACTCAGTGTTTATCCGTCGGGTCGACAAGAGACCGTTGAGGATTACTTTGTTGCCAATAACAGAGCAGTGGACGAGATATAGGTCCCATCGAAAAGTCCTTAAAATGACGACATCATTAAGATACTGAGGCTGACGCAAGGCTTCTATGCCCGTGAGTGGAAAGAGATAACGCACTACGTGTCTTCCAAAATCCTACAAAAAAGCCCCATCCGGTGGATGAGGCTCTCGATGTTGGCGCGCCCGGCACGATTCGAACGTGCGACCCCCTGATTCGTAGTCAGGTACTCTATCCAGCTGAGCTACGGGCGCGAACCGGCGTATCATACTCCAGAGGGTGTCTTTTTCAACCCGCGCGAGCGGCAAATTCGTGGTTAAAATCACTCGTTGTTGCGTTGTTTGCGCCCTATAGGCTTGCTCCGAGTAAGATCTCTCCTTAAGGTGTTTTGCTTTAAAGACGGAGACCGGCACTATGCCAACCATGACGTTGTCTCAAATCGAAGACCTTTGCCGAGATGCGCTATTGCGTGTGGGGGCAAGCGAAGACCAGGCGACTGTTGTGGCCGCGGAAATTGCTGAAGCCGAAGCGGAAGGTATACGTAACGTGGGTTTGGGGTATATGCACCTTTACCTGAAGCACTTGCGAGTGGGCAAGGTGAAGCCTCACGCGTCGCCATCGATCGTTAAAACGTCTGCCTCAAGCACCGTGATCGATGGGGATTTTGGGTTTTGTCATCACGCCTATCTTGTGGGTGAACAGCGCCTCATAACGACGACTCGTGATCAGGGCGTCGGGGTTATGTCGATTCACCAGTCCTCTTCTGCAGGCGTTTTGGGTTGGTTCGTCCGCCGGCTCGCGCAAGAAGGACTGGTCTCACTCATGTTTGCTAACAGTTCAAAAGCCGTCGCAGCGCACGGGGGTAAGGTTCCTTTTTTTGGGACGAACCCTTTCGCTTTTGGTGCGCCCAGGGCGACCGCTGAACCGTTGGTTGTCGATATGGCGACGGCCTCAACCGCGCGGGTAAATTTAGTAAAAGCCGCTGCGGAGGGTCGCTTAATTGAGCCCGGGCATGCAATAGACACGGAGGGTCAACCCACGACTGACCCTGCAGCGGGACTCAAAGGGGCTCAGTTGCCGATGGGCGGACCCAAAGGGTTTGGTCTGGGGATTATGGTCGACGTGCTGGGCGGTATACTGACGGGCAGTAATGCCTCTTACGAAGCCTCTATGTTTGCCAGCACTGAGGGTGGCCCCCCCAACGTTGGCCAAACAATTATTGCATTAGATCCTGCCTTTTTTAGCGACGACTTTGTCGCGCACCTCGAGACGATGTTCACGGAACTCACGCGAGACAATGAGGTGCGTATCCCGGGAGCGCGGCGCGCTGAGCGGCGCCAATATCACGAGGCAAATGGGGTCGATGTTCCCGAGAGCCTCGTGGCACAAATCCAGGAGCTGTCGACAGTGTCATGAATGCCAAGGGCTAGCGCAGTACTACAAAAACTCCTCGCGTGCATCAAGCAAGACCTCGAGTGTGTACTCGGCCAAAGACTGATCGATAAACACAGAGAAGACGTCCTCGTCGTCGATGGTATGCCGTGCGACGATGCAGTTTACGAGTGCCAGCTGAGTTTGAGCGACTGCGCCCGGCTGGAACTTGTCGCTGTGCAAATCGACAGCGCAGAGCTTTGCCATCATTTGGGCTTTCGCATCTCCTGCGATAACAAACCAGCAGTGGCTGCTCTGACAAAACAAGGGGTAGACGCCATCCTCAGAGAAATCTCGTCCCATTGGAAAGGTGTCCGCATCCTCATGTGGCTCCAGGAGCCAGTATTCACGCGTGCTTAAGGACATGACCCAGGTGTTATTGTCAGCGAGAATGATTCGATTTGGGGCGTCCGGCGTCACTAAATTCTGCAGTTTGAGCCAGCTGTTCGCCGTGATTCCCCGGACGCCGCTGCGGCGCTTGTGTGTTTTATCTTTAATACTGATTGCGCCGTCATAGTCTGCCGAGCGTCTTGTCGGTGGGGTTTGCAGTGCAGAGTCATCGCTCACAGTGATTGCCTCGCATTATCAGGATCATAAAACGGTGTCTTGACGACACGCGCTTGCGCACAGACACCTGACTCGGTGCGGATGACAATCTGCGATCCCGCACCTGCATCTTCCGGATGAACGTAGGCCAGGCCAATGATTTTCTGGAGTGTGGGTGAAAACTCACAAGACGTGACCGAGCCGACAATCTCACCCTCACGAATGACCAGGTGCCCCTCCATAGGTTGCGGCGAGACGTCGGTTAATTCAAAACCAACCAGTTGGCGCTCTAAGGGGCGGCTGGAAAGAATTTCCACACTTCTCCCTCCCACATAAAAGGGTTTGTGTTGTGCGATTGCCCAGCGCAGTGCGACTTCATTGGGGTGGGTCATGCCATCAGTGTCTTGACCGACGATAATGTGTCCCTTTTCGAGACGCAGAAGTCGCTGTGCCTCTACACCGAAGGGGCGTATACCGTGCCCGTGTCCGGCGGTCATCAGTGTGTCCCAGAGGTCACCGACAAGCGGTGAAGGGACATGAAGTTCGTAGCCCAGTTCACCGACAAAACCGACGCGCATCAAGCGGGCCGGAATGCCTCCGATCGTTGCCTCACGATAGGCAAGATAAGGAAAATGTTCAGGGCTGAGGTCGAGATCACAACCCGCCTGTCTGAGCACCTCCCGCGATGATGGCCCGGCCAGGTTCACTGCGCTCAACGCACTGGTAACGTTCGTAATGTCGAGATCCAGCCGCCACTGAGCGTTCCATTTCAACATGTCTCGGTAGACCTGATCGACACCTGTTGTTGTGGCGGTAACATAGTAGTGATGCTCGCTTAAACGCGCTGCAACGCCGTCGTCCGATACGACGCCTTGCTCATTGGTCATCACTGCGTATCGGGTTTTCCCCACCGGCTGTTTCACAAAGCCAAAAGTGTAGAATCGATTCATGAATTCGGCTGCATCGGCCCCGCGTAAATCGATACCCCCAAGGGTACTGACGTCGATGAGTCCTACTCCCGTCCTGACCGAGGTGACCTCCGCCTCGATCGCAGAACGGCGGTCTGTGGGCTGGCCGTAATACGCAGGTCGCTGCCAGCTTCCTGCAGGAATCATTTGACCGTGTAATGCGAGGTGTCGATGGTGCAGGGCAGTTCTGCGCAAGGGGTGAAAGCGACGTCCCGCGAGCAGCCCTAACGGTTCGGGCGTCAGTGGGGGGCGCGCCGTGGTCACACCGGTTTGGGTGACCGATCGATTGGTGGCTTTGGCAACGAGTCGGGCGGTTGGTAGCGCCGAGTGCCGACCTTGTGACGGTCCCATACCGACGGTGGAAAACCGCTTGACCAACTGAATATCGCGATACCCCATGCGCGTTGCGTTGACGATATCCTTGATCTGAAGATCTTCATCAAAATCAACAAACTCTCGCCCTTTAGGATGCTTCACAAAGGGCCAGGGGTGATTGACACGCTCGCGACAGTCCACTGTTTCGTCGCGCTCTTCAACCGCAATATCCAGTGCCCTGAGGGCTGCGCGTGCCGCATTCCGGGCGTCGCACTCCAAGGCCAAAAGGGTAAACACACTGTTGATGCTCCCTGCGATATGCATGCCCTTGGGCAAGTTGCTGATGGAGAACTGGGCGCTCGCGTCATCGTATTGCAAGAGTGCTCCGGCCTGACACGCGAGCTGATACGCCGGCATGTAGCCCACGGACATGGCAAGCACGCCGCAGTCGATTGACGCTATTTTTTGTCCGACGCCCGAATCATGGTGCAGTGCATGCACGTCGACGCAGGAAAGGTTATGAGTACCCCATTCGGACTTTGCCTCGTAGACGACGCACTGCGCGTACACGGCTATGCCTCTCGCTTCGGCCTCAGCGCGAAGTTTCTGGTCATCACACTGTGCGCGCAAATCAATAATGGCGACGACGGTGCCGCCTGCATCGTGACGACTAAAGGCGGTGTTGTACGCCAGATCATTACCCGCCAATACTGCGAGAGGGTCCTGTGGAATAACGCCGTACAGGCGACTGAGTCGGTCTATGGCGCTGCACATGACAACGCCTGGCAGGTCGTTGTTGCGAAAGATTGCATGTTGTTCGCTGGATCCGGTGGCCAAGATGGTCTGTTTTGCTCGGACTTTGAGCAGGCGGTGACCTTGCAAGACGGGTAGATAGTGATCACCGAACCAGGCGTTGCAGGTTGCCGATTGCAACACTTTAATATTGGGGTGTTCAAAAACCTTACTGATCAGAGCGTCACGCTGTTTTTGTGTCTTTTTGAGGTCCGAGCAGAACGCGTGATAGTTCAGTGAGCCACCCAGCGATGGGTCTTGTTCGACCAGAAGGACTTCTGCACCGCCGTCGGCGACTTTCAACGCCGCATGAAGTCCTGCAGGTCCGCCCCCGATGACGGCGACATCACAAAATAGATAGGCCTTGTCGGTATAAGCGGCCTTGACCGAGAGGTTGCTGGTGCCCAGTCCTGCTGCTCTGCGGACAATGGGCTCCCACAGGGCCCACATACCGCGGGGCTTGAAGAACGCTTTGTAATAAAATCCAACCGGTAAAAACCGGCCGAACCAATCAAGCGCCCGGGACACGTCAAAGCTCAGCCACCCACTGTAGTTTTGGCCTGATAATTGGAGGCCCTCTTCAACGGGGACTCGATCTGCCAACAAGTTTGGTGTTTTAGGCGATTGCACCAGCGTATTCGCGTCCTGCCCACACAGTGTCAGTGGCCCGCGGGGTCTGTGGTATTTAAATGATCGTGACTGCACCCAGACCTGGTGAGCAAGCAGTGCAGATGCGACAGAATCGCCGTCAAAGCCCTGAATAACTTTGCCTTCAAAGGTGAATTTCTTGGGCTGAGTCGTGTCAATCCACTGCCCAAAACAGTCATTCTTGAGTCGTGTCATGCGGGAACCTCGGATATTTTGAAGTCCACGCGGTCGCAAAAGATCGTCTCGGGAGCAAACGTTCTGGTAATTTCATCGGACCCGTTGTGCCGCTCGGCGATAAACCAATAGCTGCTTGGGCTGTGTAACCACCACTCAAGTACGAGCCCAATCTCGGTCTTTTCATAGAACACGTATTCGGCCCAGGTACTGTCTGAGCTCCGCATAGGGTCTGGCATTGCTTTGACTTGCCCGCCGTAGACGAACTCACTGATATTTCTGGGCCCATTGAGTGGGCAATTCATGATCTTCATTTTGCCCCCTTAGTGGCTCGCGGCCGTTGCGCCCATTTCATTGACCTGTTTGAAACGACTAAATCGATCGAGTTCAAACGGCTGGATAAGTTTGGGCACTTTACCGCCGCTTGCAACGAGCTCGGCCATAGTCTTTCCGCAGATGGGTGTCGCTTTGAAGCCCCAAGTCCCCCATCCAGCATCGATGTAATAGTTCTCAAGAGGCGTAAGGCCCATGATGGGGCTGTAATCGCTGGTCATGTCGGTGACTCCTGCCCATTGCCTAAGCAGTCTCATCTCGCTTAAAAATGGGAACATCTCCACCGCACTGGCAATCAAGCTTTCTTTCAGCGGCAGCGAGGAGCGGCTGTTATACAGAGGGTACGGATCTGAACCTCCACCAAACACGATTTCGCCACGGCTGGTTTGTTGCACGTAACAGTGCAGGGCCGATGAACTGACCAAGGGCGTTAAAAAGGGCTTTACCGGCAGAGTCACCATGGCCTGAAGCGGGTAGGCGACCAGCGGTAGTTTGAAACCTGCTTTTTGTGCAAGTAGCGCGCTGTGACCCGCGACGGCCTGGACAACGACGCCTGCGTTGACCACGCCACGATTGGTTTGTACGCCGGTGACTCGACCGCCATGGGTGAGTACATCGGTCACTTCAGTCAGTTGATGCAGTTCGACGCCGCGCTGAGTCGCGCCTCGTGCGTAGCCCCACGCGACCGCATCGTGACGCGCCGTTGCGCCGTCGCGGTGCCAAAGACCGGCGAGTACGGGGAGATTTGCCGGATTCAGATTCAGCGTTGGGACGAGTTTTGCAATGTCGCTAGGGGAAATGAGTTCGGTTCTTCCGCCATAGTGTTTATTCACTTCCGCGCGTTGTCGGAAAGACCGAACCGTTGCGTCCGTGTGCGCAAGCGTCAACTGACCCCGCTGGGAATACATGATGTTGAAGTCAAATTCATTGGATAAGTTTTCAAATAGTTTCACCGACGCACTGTAGAACTTGACGCCCTCAGGAGTCAGGTAGTTCGAGCGAATGACCGCGGTGTTACGGGCGGTATTACCGCCGCCCAAATAACCTTTCTCTAGAACGGCGACGTTCGTGATGCCATGGTATTTCGCTAAATAGTAGGCGGTTGCGACACCGTGACCGCCACCGCCGATGATCACCACGTCATACCGAGCCTGAAGATCGCTAGGCGGCGGTAAATCCGCCTCTTTGTCGAAGGGGTAGTCTGAGTTGATACCGTATTTCAATAGACCTAATGGCATGGCTCGTTATCTCTCCTTCAGGCGCTTGAGGGCGCCCGTTACCAGCCCTTTTTTAAGTCGAGGTTGTCGACACTTCATCGATTTCTCACAACCGAAAAAACGCCCCATAGCGAGGGGAGTAGCAGTATCGATACCGGTACTGCGGTCACCACTATAAAGCTCTGTAACCGGCCAATCCCACCCTCGGGCCCAGCGACAAGAATCATTGCAGTTATACCCAAGGCCAGTCCCCAAAATAACCGTAGCCAAGTGGGTGGGTCGTTGCGCTGACTGCTAACAACCGACAGGCTGTAAGTCATTGAGTCGCCGGTCGTTGCAACAAATAGAGCCGTCAGAAGGAGGAACGCGGGCGATAATACTGCGCTCATTGGCATCGCCTCGGTAATAGCGAGCAAGACGGCGGGCAGATTAAACCCTTCAAAGGGTCCCGTGATGCTGCCTGGATTTTGACGCTCCAGTCCTAAACCGGTGCCGCCCAGTATCGAAAACCAGGCCATTGTTATGAGCGGAGCGAGGACTGACATGAGCACAATGATGTCGCGAATACGCCGACCACGACTAATCCGAGCAATAAAGATCGCCATCATCGGGCCGTAGCCGATGAACCAGCCCCAGAAGAAAAGAGTCCAAGGAGAAAGCCAGCCAGGATCCCCAAATACGCCTGCTTCGCCGCGAAAGAGCGCTTGGTGTCCGAACCACGAGAGGTGTGTTGTTAGGCCCTCAAAAAAACCGCCAATGATTAAACGAGTGGGACCTGCGAACAGCAGGAACAGGAGTAACACGGCACCCAAGACAATATTGGCACGGCTCAATAACTGAATGCCCCGATGCATCCCGCTGACCGCGGAACCCAGGTAAAGTGCCATGAGCCCGGCGATCGTGGCGATTTGAATGAGTTTGGTATCCGGACTGCCATAGAGTTCACTCAGTCCGTAGCTCACTTGTAATCCGAGAAACCCTATGGGCCCCACAGTGCCGGCAAAAACGGCAACGACGGAGACAATGTCAGCAACGTCACCTAAACGGCCGCGAACCCCCGACTCACCAACCAGTGGATACAGCAGTGTGCGAGGGGCGAGTGGGAGCCCTCGGTCGTAATGCAGGTGCATCAACAGCACGGCGGTGAGACTGCCCAAAATGGACCAAGCAAGAAAACCCCAGTGCAGAAACGCTTGCGCCAGAGCCACGCCTGTCATGGTCTGAGTCGTGGTGTATCCGTCGAACAGCGGCGGCGGTGCTACCAAGTGCGCAATCGGTTCCGCGGCGGCCCAGAACACACCGCCACCTGCCAATAGCGTGCATAAAATCATCGAGCCCCATTGAAAATCGGAAAACTCTGGAGTGTCGAGCGCGCCCAAGATACGCCTGGCGCCACTGCGAGTCGCGATCCAAAGTGCGATCAGGAAGTTAATCAGCATGAGCACTTGCCAGAACAGGCCAAAGTACTGCGCACTCCAGGCAAAACTCCGATCAATCATCGCGCCAAAGAGATCCGAGTCGATAAAAAATACGCTCAAAAACAGAAAGATAAGCGCCATAGAGCCGGCGATTACGGTCCAAGACTGCGTCAACTTGGTCTGCTGTGTGGATAAATCAGTGATGGTTAAGTCCTCGTCTATGCGGTCTCAAAGAGGCCTATGACCTCGTTAAATGGTTTTAAGGTGACACTCAGTCCGCTGGTCCCGCCCCTGAGCGAGAGCTAATATTTGAGGCGACAAGTGTCAGTTTTGCAAATGCTTTGAGCTGATCCCACAAGTCGTCATCGACTGTTATTCCCAAGGTCTCGGCCTGTGATCGAATGTTGAGTAAGTCGAGTTCATCGTGACGGGCCAATAGGTCGTATTCGTAATCAGATCGCATGGTTGGCAGTAGGTCGACGTGGTTCGCCATAACGACAGTAATGCCGGTATTTTCTTTATTTTCCTCAGGCACTTCTGACACGGCATAGATTCGGATCGAAGGCACCGAAGAATTGGCTCGGAACCCCACGACTTGCTCGGTCAGTGGCAGCTGTGAATTGCGCCAAAAGGCGGTGACATTCATTCCGCGACTCGCCAGTCGCGCGAGGTAACCCATAATGAGCTGTCGCTGACGACAGCGTCTGATTTTAAGGACCGAGAGGCCTCGTGCGCGGGCTTTAGCGAAGGCAAGTTCCAGCGGTAGGTGAGAGCAGGCGAGCACGCTGGCGTCGTGTGCATCGAGTACCGTGACGTCGGTGTCCTGATAAAGACTCTCTGGCGGGGCGTAAGGGTGCTGTAGCGAATATTGCAGTAATGCGGCGCTCAGTGTTTTTAAACCGTCTAAGCCGTAGCTCTCCATCCAGCACAGCATATCCGCCGCATCGGTGGCCTGACCATCCGAGAACCCCATGCCCATAAAGGCTTTACAGGAGAGCGACTGCAGTTCGTTAAAGGAAACTTTCATGGTGTGACGCTTTTTTCGATCGCGTCCTCGGGCGACAAAGCAAAGCTCCAATCGTCGAACGCGCTCAAGTCTGCCGGCTCCGCATTAAGCTCTGACAAGAGTGGCGCACCTTGAAAGAATGTGACGCGGACCCACCGGTCACCGCGTGGGTCGAAGCGGTTAGCACCCAGAAACGACAGTTTTGCGCGTAAAAGATGCATGGGCTTCATGTCGCGATGCCACAAGTTAGCCCGAATTTCACCATAGGCTGAGCCGGCCATGGTTTGAATGCGTCGAATAATATCGACCTGACGAGGGTGGGCCATAAGAAAGTCGATAGTGAGCGATTTAGGCGCATCAGACAGATGCTCATTGATCGCGGCATGAATCTGCTTAACCCTCGGTCCAATGGCGAGTGCGAGTTCTTTTTCCTCGCCCTCGTCAACGCCGCGAATACCTAATCGTGGCTCTTCTTTCTCAATCGAGCGATACCAAAACCAGTAACGTCCATCCTCGGTATCAAAGGGTTCGTTAATGGCCCAGTCGAAGTGGGTCTCGATCAGCTGTTTGAGCTGCACGAGGGGCATGTCGGGTGTTAGCTCGAGCGTCTCTTCGGTTGTCATCGAGTCTTCGAGAACGTCGACGTGTTCTGGGTAGAGTTCGATCAGCAAGCCATTGATCAGTTCTTGCGTTTCAAGTGACAGCGCGGCCTCCGCCCAATCGGTTAATTGTATCCACAGATCCTCCTCAATGGGCACCTGCTGAAGCCATCCCCGGACCAATCCGAGTTGCTCAATGACTTCATCGTTTCGAGTGGCTTGCTGGGGATTTTCAATCTCGACCTCTGTCAGGCTCCGCAGTGCGCGGTCCATCAGCGAGAGCAGCTGTTGCTGACTCACCTCATCAGGCACTTGCTGTTTGGCGAGCAACAACCCGGTTTCACGCATGTGAATCCACTGGTTGATAAGCAGGGGGTGATTGATCAGAAATGGCGCCATACCCAGGCCCGTCGAGTTTCCAATGCCAACGTATCGGCGCAGTGCCTCTGAAAGGCGGGTTGCGTTGCTACTGCGGCAGCGAGCGATGTGTTCGACTTGATCGATCGAAAATTGGCGCAACACGTAAACGGCTGACATTTGAGCGGAAAACGGGTGTCTGAAATCAGGGTTTTCTTTAAGTCGGCCGTAATCGGCAATGCCAAATTTACCGTTACCGTAGACGGCGGTCGTACGGTAGAGGTAGCCGGCCGTTTTCAGCAAGTCGACGGGCGGTTGTTGCCCGTTGCTCAAGCTGTCGATGAAGGCGGAAAAATTGCGCACACTTCGATTTGCTCGAGAAATAACCAGTAATCGTGGATGTTGCCGTCCTGCTTCCTGCAGGGGGACATTTTCCGCAAGCGCGGTCATCAGAGACGCTTCGACGTCGCCCTCGACGAGACCAAAGGCAAGGTCCCAGGCCTCTGCGATTACTCTGTCAGAGCGCTGCGCGTCTTCAAGCGCTCTTGAGAATATAACCACGTGGTAGCGCGCGTAGGGCGTTTGAACGCGATAGATGACTTCCCCGTAACCCTGCTCGTCAAGGTCAAAGCGTGTTTGGAAGATTTGCCATCGTTGACGCGCCATTTTTCGGATCAGTGATCGAGAGAAACTCAGGCGGCTACTCGTCAATGAACCCAATCGATGTAAATCCATTACCGTCGCGGGGGGGCGGAGAACCGTGGGTAAGGGTTGTCCTGAATCAAAGGTCATAGGACGTCATGGCTCGCGCTCTGAAGCGCGGTGGATGTTCCGGCTCGGGTCAATAAATCCAGCCAGTTACCGCCCATGATTTTGCCCATCTCGTCGTCGGAGAACCCGCGTTGACTCAGTGCTGACGCAATGCCCGGAAAATCGCGGCTGTCACCAAACCAACTCAACTGCTCGGGCCATCCGGCATTACCTGCCGATCCCTCGCCGTAGTCCATGCTCTTTGACCAACGGCCGTTGCGCATCCACTCAAGGACGCTTTGAGGCTGGTTCTGACACAGGTCGGATCCCAGTCCGATCTTATCGACACCCATGCGCTCAGCGGTCCAAACCACCATGTCACAGAAGTCGTCGAGCGTGCATTGAGGCCCGTTTTTTAAATGGAAGGGGTACAGTGAAAATCCAAGAAGGCCCGCATTTGCAGCCACGGCATCGATGACTTTGTTTGATTTGTTCCTCAGTGCAGGGTGGAAATGACTCGGGTTGGCGTGAGACACAATGACGGGTTGGTGTGAATAGTCGATGGCTTCGAGTGTGGAGCGTTCAGCGCTGTGAGACATATCGATCACCATGCCAACGCGATTCATCTCTCTGATGACCTGTTTACCAAATCGGGTTAAACCGCTGTCTTCATCCTCGTAGCAGCCGCAGGCAAGCAGGCTTTGGTTGTTATAGGTGAGCTGCATAATCATCAAACCAAGCCGGCGCATGACTTCAACCAACCGAATCTCGTCTTCGATCGGCGAGCAATTCTGAGCGCCAAAGATAATCCCAATACGACCCTCGGATTTTGCACGCGCGATGTCACTGGGCTCATAGACGGGACGAATGAGATCAGGCATGGATTCGAATCGCTGATTCCACTCGCCAAAGCGCGTGAGCGTCTCTTTAGTATTCTCGTGGTAGGCGATCGTGACGTGAACGCAGTTCAAACCCCCGGTGCGCATTTGCTCAAAAATGTCTCGCGACCACGCCGAGTACTGCAGACCATCGATGACCGTCCAATCTTGATTCACAACAACGCTCCAGACTTATGCTTGGATATAACTCGTTTTCACCGTCGTGTAGAACTCACGCGCGCTTTGACCTTGTTCTCTAGGACCAAAGCTTGAGTTTTTACGACCACCAAAAGGCACGTGGTAGTCCGTGCCTGCAGTCGGGAGGTTAACCATGACGCAGCCGCTGACAGCACGGCGTTTAAAGTCTGAGGCAATCTTCAGAGACTGCGTGATAATGCCTGCTGTGAGACCAAATTCGGTGTCATTGAGTATGTGCAGTGCGTCCTCGTAATCCGCGGCTTTTATCACGCAGGCGATGGGAGCAAAGAGTTCCTCGCGATTAATGCGCATGTCGTTTGTGGTGCCGACAAATAAGGCGGGTGCCATGTAGTAGCCGTCAGTTGGGGCCGTAATACGGTCACCCCCAAACGCGAGCGTCGCCCCTTCTTGCTGACCGACAGACACCCAGTTAAGGTTTTCGTTGAGCTGCTGCTCGGAGGCAACGGGACCCATATCGACACCGTCTTCTAGGGCGTGTCCGACCGTGACTTTTTCAAGTTTTGCGACCAGCTTTGCGACAAACTCGTCGTGCACGCTTTGATCAACAATGAGTCGCGAGGAGGCGGTGCACTTTTGGCCGGTGCCACTGTAGGCACCCACAAAAGCGGCGTTGACAGCAACATCAAGGTCGGCATCCGCGGCAACAATTAACGCATTCTTCGAGCCCATTTCGAGCTGGCACTTCACGAGGTTTGCAGCGGTTGCTTTGGCGACCTCGCGACCCACTGGGAGCGAGCCGGTAAAGGAGACGGCGTGAATTTTGTCGCTGTGGATGATCGTGTTGCCCACGGATCCACCGGAGCCCATCACCAAATTGAACGTCCCCGGGGGCAGCGCTTCTTGGCGTGAGATGATTTCGGTTAAGGCCCAGGCACTTGCGGGCACTAGGTTTGCCGGCTTGAAGATCACGGCATTACCGAACGCGAGTGCCGGGGCGATTTTCCAGACGGCGGTGGCCATGGGGAAGTTCCATGGACTGATAATGGCGACGACACCGACAGGCTCGCGGCGAGTATCGATTTCGACACCCGGGCGCACGGATTCCGCACGGTCGTCGATTTGTCGGTGAACTTCTCCGGCAAAATAATGAAAGAATTGCCCCGACCGGTAAACTTCGCCAACACCCTCAGCGCGGGTTTTACCTTCTTCACGCGCGAGCAACTCGCCAAGCTCGGCGCTTCGCTCAATTAGTTCGTTGCCAATCGCCATGAGCATTTGAAAGCGAGACTCAAGTGGCGAATCGCCCCAGTCGAGTACTGCGCGATTGGCAGCTTGAAGAGCCGCCTCAACCTGCGAAGGATTGGCCTGTGCGTAGGCCCCGATGACGTCGTTACTGTCCGAGGGGCTGACGTTATCGACATAGGCGTCGCCCGCTGTCCACTGTCCGTCAATGTAGAGGTTATGTTGCTTGAGCATCTTAGAGACCTTCTTATTATCTGCCCTGCAAGCTTAATCTGAGTGGAGCGGCAAAGAAATTAAAAAACACGTTCATGCACTACGCATTAGGGTTAGAGTTTCGACCAAGGATACGGGCAATTTCGACGCTCGTATTGACTTAGAACAATGCGCGGTTGGGTAGGGCTTTGTGACTGAAATTACGCTGTGTTATCAAGACGAATCGATGGTTGTTGTGGACAAGCCAGGGGGGCTGCTGGTTCACAGGAGTGCGATTGACTCGCAAGAGCGTCGCGCGCTGGTGCAGGTCCTTCGTGATCAGCTTGGGCAATACGTCTACCCGGTTCATCGACTGGACAAGCCGACTTCGGGTCTCGTTGTGTGTGCACTCAACAAACAGGTGGCGCGTAACCTTTCGGAGCAGTTTGCGAACGGCGAGGTTAAGAAGATCTACCATGCCATTGTTCGGGGACACGTGACGGGAATTTCACGGATCGAGTATCCCTTGCGCGACGAGGTCGATCGACGCGGTAAGAAATTGATCAACGGGACGCCGCGAGAGGCCACGACCGACGTTGAAGTCGTCAAGCATTGGACAGTGCGACTGCCGGTGGATCGATACCCCGAAGGACGCTATTCATCGGTGTATTTGCGGCCCCATACCGGGCGCTTCAGACAGCTGCGTCGCCACATGAAGCATTGCGCACACCCTATTATCGGCGATGTCCGCTACGGTAAGGGGACCCACAACCGATTTTTTGAAACTGCGCTGGGGTTACGACGCCTCTGGTTGCACGCGCAGTCGCTGCAGTTCGCTCATCCTGAAACGGGACTACCGCTATCGGTGGTGGCGCCCACCAGTTGCGACTTTATGGCCTGTGAGGCGTGGTTCGCGTCATTTGAAATGGACGCTGCTCCTCATGGGATCGATGGCTAAACCTGATCAACACTCGACGGCAGTGACTGGAATTTTCAGTCCATGAATGGCCAGACCGCCCCTGGCTGTTTCTTTGTAACGACTGTCCATGTCTCGACCGGTTTCACGAACCGTCTCAATCACTTGATCGAGAGAGATCATAAATTGACCATCGCCGGCCAGTGCAAGGTCGGATGCGGCAATGGCCTTTACGGCACCCATGCCGTTGCGTTCTATGCACGGCACTTGGACCAATCCACCAATCGGATCGCAGGTCAAACCCAGGCAGTGTTCGACCGCGATTTCGGCTGCGTTTTCAATCTGCCGAGGAGTGCCTCCTAAGGCCGCTGTAAGACCGGCAGCCGCCATGGATGCGGCAGCGCCGACTTCGCCCTGACAGCCGACTTCTGCTCCCGAGATGGATGCATTCATCTTAAATAAACCGCCAATGGCGGTTGCTGTGCGTAAAAACACGCTCACGTGACGGTTTACTCCAGCTTCGTTGAGCTGGTGCTCATCCAGATGGGCTTTTAAAACAGCAGGGACAATGCCGGCAGCGCCGTTTGTCGGCGCGGTCACTAACCGCCCACCGGCCGCATTTTCCTCGTTAACCGCCATTGCATAGACCATGGCACGCTGTGCGGCATTAGCCGGAGCTTTATCCCCTTGGGTGTTGTTAAGCAGGCGATTCCACAGAGCACCAGCCCGTCGCTTGACGTGCAGACCCCCGGGAAGTTCTCCCTGCGCTGCCAGACCTCGATCAATGCAGTCGGACATGACGCTCCAGAGTGTTGCTGACATTGCGTCGTGCTCCGCCTGCAGAGAAAGGTACTCGTTGGCGGCTTGCACTTGCGCGATTGAGAGGTTTTCACGTGCGCACCAGTCGGTGAGCTCGCTCATGCTGGTATAGGGGTATGGGCCAGCACGAGTCTGCGAAGCAGAGGTTGCAAGCGTTTGGCCGTACTGATTCTCTACCATGCCACCACCGACGGAAAAGTAGCGCGTCTCGGCGACCAGGGCGCCCCCTGCCGAGGCTCTGAAGGTCATGCCGTTAGGGTGGTTACTCAGTGGCACTGTATCTCGGTAAAGGTGCTGCTCAGGATTAAAGTCAAGCTGTGTTCGGTCATCAAGTCGCAGGTGACCGTGCGTCGTTGCTTTCTGCCACATCGCTTCGATATCAGACAGCGTGACGGTTTCATAGTGATACCCGGCAAGGCCTGCAGTGATCGCACCGGGCGTCCCATGGCCGTCGCCTGTTGCTGCCAGCGACCCGTGTAATGTCACTTCAATAGACAAGGGTATCGTCAGCAGTTCAGGACTGAGACTGCCTACGAAGTGGTGTGCAGCGTGCATGGGACCCATGGTATGACTTGACGATGGACCGATGCCGATTTTGAAGATGTCGTTTAACGCCAGCCCGATCATAATCAGCTCCCTTTGATGCGCGTAACGCTATCGCAAACGAAATACCGCGAATACACTTATTTGGATCGCGGTATACCGAGTTTGGGGTAGGTTTTAGGGGCAGTGGAAACGCGAGCACCACGGGTGCTAAGTGACGGTGGACTTGACCTGATACTGCGGTGCTTGATAGCGCCGGCTCGTAACAATAGCCTCTAGCGCACTCATGGCGCGCTCAACGTCGGCATTGGTGTTGTAAAGCGGCGAAAATCCAAACCGCACAATGTTGGGTTCGCGGTAATCGATAATAATACCGTCGTCGATCAGAGCCTGACTGATTGGAAATGCGTCATCCAGAGCCAGACTGACGTGCGATCCGCGCTGACTGTCATTCTCAGGGGTGAGTAAGGCCGAGGCAGTGTGCACGGGACTGCGCTTCCAACGCTCAATAAACGTCCGTGTGAGCGAAAGGCTGGCTTCTCTGAGGTCTTGAACCTTAACGTCCTCGAACAGCTTCAATGCACCTGCAACAGCACTCAGTGCGATGACACTCTGAGTCCCCGTCAAAAAGCGTTGGATTCCCTTGGCGGGCTCATACTCAGGCTCGAAGTCGAAGATGCGTGCGTGGCCCATCCAGCCGGGAATTGGATTTTGTGCACACTGGTGTTCGGCTCGAGCAAAAAGAAATCCTGGCGCGCCCGGACCGCCGTTTAAAAACTTGTAGGTGCAGCCCACGGCGAAATCAACTTTCGACGCTTCTAGCGAAAGGTCAATAACACCTGCACTGTGTGCTAAATCCCACACAACCAAGGCACCTGCTTCCTGCGCAAGCGCAGTAATGCCCGGCATGTCCCGCAGTGTTCCCGTTTTGTAATCGACGTGAGAAAGCGCAAGAACCGCGGTGTTGGATAAATCATCAGCGGTTAATTTGGAAATATCGATGGCGTTGACCTGACAACGATCCGGACCCATCAGCCGCGCAAGCCCCGACGCGATGTAGTTGTCGGTGGGAAACTGGTGAGCCTCGACAGTGATGCGGGTTCGCGTGTTATTGATTTCAAGGGCTGCTGACAGCGCCTTAAAAAGGTTGATCGACAGACTGTCGCAACAAATTACATTGCCGCAATGTGCACCGATAATGGGCGCTATTTGGTCACCCACTGTCCGTGGTAGCTCGATCCAACCGTGTTTATTCCAACCGGCTACTAAATCTTGTCCCCATTGTTGGGAGATGACCTCAAAGAGGTGCTCAGACGCCTCAGAGGTTAGGGGCCCCAGTGAATTACCGTCAAGATAGACCTTGTCAGGAGGGAGCAGAAGACGGGATCTGACTCGTTTAATAGAGGAATTAGTCATGACTCGGAACCCGTTCGGGAAGCAGACTTTCGAGTGCGACCAGTACCGCTTTAAATGCGGGGGTCGCGGGGTGGATGACATCGAAGTGACCGGCGCCATCGACCCTGGTGATCATCGCTGGGTTAAACACGTTGATTTGATCGCGGCCGACGATTGGGTCGTCTCGTCCAATCACAATATAGACCGGAGTCGTGACGTTGCTCACTGTGACCGAGGCCTCGCGGTACCGCGGATCAGGTTGATAGTCTTGATCTCCCATGAAAGGCCCCACCATGGACTGGCAGCTGCCTTTTTGTGCGCCATAACTGACGAGGTCTGTAATGGGTGCGAGTGCAACAATACCGTTGATCCCTAGATCCCTGTCTTGCGCGGCCCTGAGTGCGAGATGTCCTCCCGCGGAGTGGCCGATGAGAATAGGGCGAACCCCGGTGGACGCTATTACGAAGTTCACTGCGGTCGTTATATCTTGGAGACTACCGGGCCAGCCACCGCCCTGGTCACCGACGCGTCGATACTCAGGTACCCACACGTCGTATCCGTGGCGCGCCAGCGACTCTGCCATGGGCAGCGTGTGCTCGTGAGAGTAGGTATTTGACCAGCAGCCGCCATGAATGAGGACAACCGTGGTTTTTAATGGGGCGACAGCACCGACTTCTGTGACGGTTTGCAAGGCGTCAGGACCGTAACGGTGGTGTTCGTAAACGCGCGACACCGGCAGTGCCATAACCGCGTCAAAGGACACCGGTTCTGTAACGGGCGAGGCTAAAAGGCCTCTCGAAAAGACACACGATACGATCAGAAGCACACAGTAAGGGCGGTTAAATCGGGCCATTGCTTATCATAGACAGTCTGCGTGTAGGCTAAAAGCCCTCGCTAAAGGATTACTTCCTTGAAAATTGATGGCTTGCCCAGGTGAGCGCACCGTAGGCGATTGCTAACAGTAGGACCGCGCCCGCTTCATACATCAGTTGTGTCGGTTCCGAGTCCTTACTCAGCAAAATGAGTCGCGTGATGCCGGTAATAGCGATGAGGACGGGCAGGGTGACTGGCACGCTGTGGGTGGAATAGTAGGCGTAGGCCATGCCGAGTACTTCGAGGTAGATAAACAACAGCAGTAGGTCTGCGAGATTAATATCACCCGTTTTGGCTAATCCTCCAAGTTCAAAGGTCACAGCAACAATGGCAAGGACACCGATGAGCAGCAACAGTCCCCTTTCGGCAAACGCGAACATCCCCAACACAACATCGTCAAACCGGTCGATGAACTTTGACGACTTACTGCTCGGTGAAGAATCATTATCTTTGCCCATGGTGCACTCCCGAAACTGTCACTGGTCTGTGTTTTACGGGCAAAAGGCAGTCTTCGTTCAGTCTAACGGCGTCTTATTTTTCTGACTGCGACGAGCACTAACCTTTGATAAGGTCATAACGACCAAAAAACCTCAATAATGAACGAATAAAAGGAATAACGCGTGACACTATCGCTCTGTGAACGGCTCGCACACCGACGCCAACAACGACCCGAAGCACTGGCTTATGTCATCGACGGCGTGGGGCGCTCCAACGAAGTCAGTATCGATCACGTTTTTCGTATTGCCAATGGACTCATTGCTGCGGGTATTGGGAAAGGTGATCGAGTCGCTGTGCTGTCACGCAACAGCGTCGAGTGCGCGGAAGTCATGACCGGCATTTTATGCGCAGGTGCGAGTATGGTGCCCGTGCCCAGTACGGCCACGCCCGAAGCACAGCGAAATATGCTAGCAGACAGTGCGGTGAAGGGGCTTTTTGTCTCGGACGATTATCGGGGGGCGGCGCTTGATCAGTTTTTGGACTTGCCCAGTATTCGATCTGAGCTTCGATTTGCCCTTGAGCGTGCGTGCGACCTGTTCAGCGATCACACGGTCTGGGCCGCACAATTTCCGACCACGTCTCCGAATATTCAGATGGCGCACGATGAGGAATACGACATTCTGTATAGCTCCGGCACAACGGGAATGCCCAAGGGCATTATCCACAGTCATTTGGCGCGTCATTTACTGATTGCTGGCACACAAGCAATGGATTTTGAAGGTGCGACGGTTTTGACCAGCACGCCACTCTACTCCAACACGACCATTACAACGTGGTGGCCCTCTGTTTGGGTCGGCGCGACCCAAATTATCATGCGAAAGTTTAATGCTGAGCGGGCCAATGAGCTGATTCGAGACTACCAAGTCACCCATGCAATGCTTGTTCCTGTTCAGTATCAGCGAATGTGGGCTGCCGAGAACCATACTTCGGCTAACTGGACGAGTGTCCGGTGGCTGTTGTCCACCAGTGCACCGCTATCGGCGGCCATGAAAGAGAAAATTCTTGCCGACACTGATGCGCAGCTTCTGGAGTTCTACGGCCTTACCGAGGGCGGTGTTGCAACCACGTTGGTGGCGCGTAAAGCGGCCGAATTGGGGAAACTCGCGTCCGTGGGTCAGGTTCAGCCTGGCGGCGAGCTCAGAATTTTGGGCGAGAACGGTGAGCAGTTGGGTCCCCTAGAGGCGGGAGAAATTGTGGGCCGCACGGGCATTATGAGCGATGGCTATCTTAATCGCGAGGAAGCCACCAGAGCGATGCATTGGTTTGATGAGGACGGCCAGCTTTTCTACCGATCTGGTGACGTGGGTTATCTGGATGAGGACGGCTGGCTGTTTTTGAGCGATCGAATAAAAGACATGATTCTGTCCGGCGGGCAAAATATCTACGCGACTGACCTTGAGCAAGCTCTGAACGCGGCGCCCGATGTTGTTGAATCGGCCGTGGTGGCCAGACCCTCAGATCACTGGGGTGAGACGCCTTGGGCGTTCGTCGTTAAACAATCCAGTAGCGTGCGCTCAGAGGATGACATTAGGCGTGAAGCCAACGGCCGACTCAGCAGTATTCAGGCAATCGCAGGGGTCACGTTCATGAATGAACTGCCCCGAAGTGACATTGGCAAAATTCTCAAACGTCAGCTTCGGGAGGCTTTTACCGAGGACTGATCTATTGATCGGCCAACATGTAGTCGAGCGTCATCGACGTCAGTGCCTCGACGCCGACGGGGAGCGCTCGTTCATCAGCGTAGAACCGCGGTGAATGGTTGGGGTGAATGAGACTGGAGTCCTCTGGCGCCACACCAAGGAATAAGAACAAACCGGGCACTTCATTGGCGAAGTAAGAGAAGTCTTCCGCCGTGGTGGTTTGCGTCGCTTCTATGAAACGGTCTCCAGCAACTGCCTCCAAGGTCGGCGACATTTGTCGAAAGAGCTCGGGGTCGTTGCGTGTGACGCCATAGCCCATGTCAATCTGCACGTCGGCCGTTGCGCCCGACGCCTCGGCAATACTGGTTGCCGTGCGGCGAATGCGGTCATGAATATCAAGCCTTGTCGCGGCATCAAACGTTCTAATGGTGCCCTCGAGCTCGACTGACTCGGGAATAATGTTGTTGCGGACACCACCCTCGATTCGACCGATCGTGACGATGGAGGGGGTGAGTGTTGCATCAATCTGTCGCGAGACAATGGTCTGCAACCCTAAAACCACCTGGCTTGAGGTGACAATAGGGTCGACGCCGGCCCATGGGACTGCGCCATGCGTTTGTTTTCCATTAATGGTTATTTGGTGTCGGTCTGACGACGCCATTAGGCCACCGGGTCGTGTGGCGATCGTTCCTACGGGAAACGGAAATACATGCAGACCGAAGACCACGTCTGGGCGTGGATTTTCGAAAACACCTTCCAGCATCATCAGTTCTGCACCACCCACTGATCCGTCGGGTGTGCCTTCCTCTGCAGGTTGAAAGATAAACTTCACTGTGCCCGGCAGGTCATCGCCCATACCGGCGAGAACTTCGGCCACACCCATTAAGATCGCAACATGATTGTCGTGACCACAGGCGTGCATCACTCCAACGTCACGACCTTGGTAGACGCCTTTGACCTTTGACGCAAAGGGGAGGTCGACCAGCTCTGTGACCGGGAGCGCGTCCATGTCTGCTCGGAGCGCAACCACAGGTCCGTCACCACCTCTTAACGTCCCAACGACACCGGTGTGCGCCACTTCGGTTTCGACCTCCATGCCGAGCGAACGAAGGTGGTCTGCAACAATTTTTGCCGTTCGAAATTCTTGATTACTGAGCTCTGGGTGTTCGTGAAAATCACGCCGCCACGTCACAACTTTGGGCATGACTGCAGCCACTTTCGTGCTGACGTCAGCGGGTAGGGCGTGCGCCAATGTGCTTGTGAGAATTGCCAGTGTAAAGAGCAAGGAGGTTTTAAGGGTCATGAGCGTCTTTCCTGCAAAGGTCTTAGAGGTCAGAATATACTTCGAGTTACTGGTTCAGAGATAGTGCAAAGAGCGCCTAGGGAACATGCAAAGAGAGCCCAGAGACCCCGCGGCTACCGCCGCCAACACTGTGTGACCGTCATTGCCATGGCATCAGGTTGCGAAAACGGGCGCGACGCAAGCGATGCCACGCTGATGCACGATGGCTGCCATGAGGCGTGGTATCGTCGTTAGTTGTCTTGGACGCTTCTCGTAAGATCTGACAGACGCTCGGCATGTGTTGCACGATCTTCTTTTACTTTGCTGATGAAGAACAGTCCAAGGAGCCAAAGGCAGGTCGAGGCGATCACGGTATAGATCCCTACAGTATCGAGCGTTACTTGCGCGACCCGTCCGGGCGTCGCCTCTTCTGGCCACGCCGCGAAACTTAAAATGAGGCCTGCCGAAAAGGCGCCAAGGCCAGCCATGCACTTCTCGGCGAACGAGCGAGCCGCGAGTAACGTGCCCTCCATACGCTTCTGTGTGGCGGTCTCGACCTCTTCGACGGTATCAAAAACCATCGACCCCACTGCAGTTCCGGCAACGATAATGCTGGTTACGGCAGCAAAGTGACAGATCAGCACAAAGGCAAGAATAAGAGGGGACTCGTTAGCCGGGAGTAGGTCCAGCACACGCAGGAGGATCAACGCGTTTTCCATGACCATTGAAGCGGCAAAAAAGCCGATGGCGGTGTTTCGCTTGCCAAACAAGTGCGTGCACAACGGTGCAAGCTTCAACCCCAATACGGGTGCCATAAACAACGTCATTCCGATCGTAAGAATATCGATCGCTTCGAGTTCCCAGTAATAGCTGTAGTAAAAAAGGGTCAGGTTAGTAAAGAGTCCTGAGGCGGCCTTGCACACAATGTAGGCGATAAACAAAATACGGTAATTGCGACTGACGTTGAGGGTGAGCCATATGTCTTTAATGACTGTTTTGATCTGACGGCCGCGGACGCTCTCGGGCCTTTGTTCGGGGATGTGCAAATTGGGGATGTGTTTATGGGTCCCGATACCGGTCACTAAGATGGCAAGCGCCATGACGATGCTGCAAGCGATTCCGTAGACGACCCACGTTTCGGGATTATACCGCGCGTCCTCAGTACCACTGAGGCTACTGTAGACCACAAATAACCACAGTAAGTTCCACATAATGAGGCCGCCCCACCAACCAAACCATGCCCTAAACGCAATCAGAGAGCTTCGCTCAACGTAGTCTTGTGTGAGCTCAGGTCCGAGAGCCGTACTGGGAATTTCGTACAGCGTAATCGTTGTGCGAATCCCAATGCCCATGAGTAATAAATACCAGAACAGGGTCTGATCCGAGGCGCCCGCGGGGGGATCCCAAATCAAGAAAAAGGTGAGTGCAACAGGAATAATCGATCCGTACATAAACGGGTGTCTGCGACCCCAACGCGACCGTGTATTGTCTGAAATATAGCCAATAAGTGGGTCTGATACGGCGTCAAAAATCAGCATGACCAGAATGGCAAGTCCTGCCAGCTCAGGCGCAAGCCCAAAAATTTGAACGTAGACAAACAACAGGAAGTAGGCAAAGGCATTGTCTTTAATGCCGTAGGCAATCGAGCCGAAGCCATAAAAAAGCTTTGTGCTGAACGGGAGTGCGGGACCGCCTTGTGTCATAAGCCTGTTCTTTTTTTATTAGCTCGTTTGAGACTACTTAGTATCAGCGGCCGGTGCAAAGAAAAGTACTTAGAAAAGAGCAGTGTAAGAACAGTAAAAAAAAACCGGGGCAAAGCCCCGGTTTCGATGATCACCCTGCCCAGAGCTACACCGTTACTGCATTGCCTCGGAAGATTTTTGAAAGGTATCGGCTATCCGAAGGTGTGGGCGCGGGGACCGAGCACTGCAGCACAGCGTGCACCAGTCGTACCATTTCCTCCTGAAGCTCTTGGTCATTCGAGGGCTCTTCCGTATGCGCCCGTCGCGTCAGTTGCACTTGATTAATCGCCGGTACAGTGGGAAGGCGTTCGCCTTCAACGCCCAGCGTCACGGTGAATGCGTGCAGTGAGTTTTTCACAAACAGCGCGAGAGCAAACTCCTCTCGCGTCGACGCCAGAGACGTCTCTGGAGTGATCAGCACGATCTGACAGTTTGGCACCAGTGCTGATGTTCGCGCGATCCGGAAATGATGGGTCAGCTGATCGTGGACCAACTTTCTAAACTCTTCGTCACTCAGAACCCGATCCCACGGTTCGTTTGCGTTTGCTGCAAGCGCATTGAGTGGTAATCGCTCAAATGGGCTACTCACCACAACATCGTAACCACCCTCATGTCGTAGAATGTCGTCGAGACTGGTCTCAAGTTCATCACCAATGGCTCGGCACTCGATTGCCACAGTATTAGGGTTTTCGACAGCGTGTTTCATGGCCGAGGCTGACGCCTCACTGCGTGTCAACACCCACAGTTTCTCGACGCCTTGAGCGAGGAAACCATTGGCAATCTCGGTCATCTCGTTGCGCATGGCATCACCCAGAAGCACGACGCGCTTGCCTTTAAGCTTGGCAATCTCGCTTTCGTTAGGGGGTAAAAGCAGTTCGCCTTCGGTGACTGAGCGATCAAATTTGAGCCCGCCGGAGGGGTGAAAGGTCTCTCCACTGACAATGTCGTCCGCCAAGTGAAAAACGGTCGATAGACCCACCTGTTCGTCTGTAGGCATTTTGTGCAAGTGCAGTCGGTTCAGGATGCCCGTCTCGATTTGCTCAGCCTGTTTAGAGGTTTCAGAGAAGTCGAAGAACGGTGCGGGCGCATCGACAAAGGCGCTGAGGAACTGCTCGCGTTGCTCGTCGCTTAAAATACCGGCCCTGACCAGTCGAGTCGTCAGCTTTGTGGCGATACCCAGATGCATTAGGGAGGACGAAGAACTGCCCAGCCCACCCGAATCGCGAATCTTCATTATCAGACGTGCAATTGGTTTTGGAAATGAATCGAGATCAGGCAACGCGTCGATCGCGTTATTGGCCAGCAGCAGGACGTCATCGGCTGAAAACCCCATGTCCATAGCTGAGAGAATGGACTTGTGGACCTCATTGAGACGCTTGTTCTCAAGAACGAGGAGTCCACGACGATCAAACAGTCCAGGCGCTTCGGCGGAGCCGCGGAGCCGCGCACCGTCAACCGGACCCGGGGCCAATGCATTGATCTGGATTTCAGGTCCAAGATGTCGAGAAAGAATTTCTGCAAGCACCCTTTGACCGGCCTTTGAAACTGCGTAGTCGGCGCGATTAGGGTATGCAACGGCAACATATTTCTCGCCACCAAAGTAGCTCGAGACATTTAAGATAGAGCCTTTGCCACCGGCCTTCATCGCTGGGCTGAACTTGCGAATTAGCGAATAGTTCGAGATCAGGTTGGCTTCCATGGTCCGATCCCAGTCGGCCCGGGTCATATCAACCACCATTTCTTCGGCCCCAGAAATTCCTGCATTGTTAATCAGGAAATCAACGTGCCCGAGCTCTGCTACCGCGTGGTCGTGCAGCCGATTCAGAGCCTCTGGGTCGCCCACATCAATGTCGCCCAATATCTTCACGCGGCTCTCTGGACGCGGATACCCAATATTGCGAAGCTCCTCAATAATTTCGTCGCGTGCCTCAGCAAGTTTGCCTTCGCTTCGTGCGCTTAAAAGAACACGCGCCCCTGCGATGGCCAAGAAGCGTCCAAGCTGCAGGCCAATGCCCAGACTACCGCCGGTGATGACAGCGGTTCGCCCCTTATGCAACCCGGGAAGGACTCTCGAGATCGAGGAGGGCATGGCGCTTTTTCCCGTCGAGCGTTTAATGCTTTTGGGTAGCCAGAGATTAATCGAATCCATTTTGCGCACCCGATTAGTGAGCGTCGCTGCCCAATCAGCCGCAAACGTGAGCGCTTCTTTATCCTCGGTGTCGTAACGAACCATCTGATTGGGCTGAACAGCCCACTCAAGATCGCCTGCGTTAGCAAGCGTCTCGTCTTCATGACGCCAGCCTCGAATCAAGGCTTCGACAGAGGCTCGAATGATTTCGTTCATCAGATTGCCGTGTCCGTCCGATGGGTTCGTGACGTAAACAATCGCGGGTGACTCATCTTTACCAAAGTAACGGTCTAAATTACGTGCAAAACTCGACGCAAACGCAACCGGCGCAACAACCTCGTCACGAACAAAATTGGCAACGTCCTCGTCACTCGCGGTGCACAGGGAATAACCGTATTCACCGTTGGGTTTCTGCGGCAGTAATATGACGCCATCGAGACGGCCAAACTGATCGTCGATGAGTTGGATCGAGCGGTCGACCGATTCGCGACGCAAGGGATCAAGATGCGACAGCTGAACATCTCCGAGGCTTCGTGATTGAACAAGCGATCGCGCATGTCCTACAGTGCCGAGATTACGGAAGGCCAACATGACCCGCGCGCCACTTTGCATTTGTCGCTCAGCAAACGTAACCGCCTCGTGATAGTCATCACCGCCCAGTATCAGGACAACCTGGCCTGAGAGGTCCTCAAGTCGCTTATCCGGCCAGGATACAAGCTGCGAACGGCTTTGTGCCGGCACCTGCATTCCGTTGGTGACTTCAATGTGGTGACCGGAGAGTGCGGAAGATTCGTCTGAGGCGAGCCAGACAATGCCAGACGCGACGTCTGTGGGTGTGGGGTACTTGTACTCAAGACCACCGTCCGACGTTCGTGTCGTGATCATTAAGTCGCGAAACTCTTTACCGGTGCTTCCGGGCTCGACACCCTGAAGTTCATCCATGCGCGCGAAGACGCTCTCGATGCGTTCGGACTCAATAGGACCCGGGAAGAGAGTGTTTACCCGAATACCCTGACTCTCTCCGAGTTCGAGTGCGAGGCCTTTGCCAAGTGCATTAAGCCCAGATTTTGGAACAACGTAAGGAATTCTGCCGTAGTAGTGCGTACGTGAAAAAATAGTGGAAACGTTAATGATGCTGCCGCCTGCGGCCATGTGAGGCGCCACTGCACGAACCATATTCCAAGGCGCGCCAAGCAGGTTCATTGCAGACTCAAACATGGTCTGATCTGAATCGGCCTCACGTTTTTCAGCATCGGTGAAGGGAATATCTCGAAGCGTGAACTTGGGACCTGCCGCACCGGCATTATTGACCAAAATGTCGACTGCGCCAAAAGCATCGACCGTCTTTGCAACGATATCTCTACACACCGCAGGGTCCGCACAGTCGCCGGTTGCACTGACCATTGTCCCATGCTCGAAGCCCTCATCGACGAGGTCTTCGATAAATCCATCGAGTTTACTTTGGTCTCGCCCGGTGAGCATTACACGCGCGCCTTCGCGAAGCAGTTGGCGCGTAATGAAGCTGCCAATCGAGCCCGCTGCACCGGTCAAGATAATGCACTTTTTATCGAGCCGACGCCCAGCGACGGACCGCGTCAGCAGGTCTTGGGGTATATCGCTCAAATCATTCATCGGAGTGCTCCTGCTGATCCGGTTTCTACTTTAGTAAGGGTCTCTCCGCGGTCCAATGCGTCGCGGATTGCCCAGGCGCGATAGAGTTCATCGCGCGACTTTAGATTTGTTCGTGGCAGTGCGTGCATAGCAACGTAGTTCGCCCCTGCGTGTCGGTTCTCCCACATCGCCTGGTGAGCCTGTGGCACGTCTTCCATCGGAATGATCGTCGGTGGAAGAATATTAATGTGACCGGCAGCAATTCGCTCTTGCATCTCTGCGAATTCCCGAGAGGTGTTCAGGTGTGTTCCTCTGATTTCCGCAGTGGGCATTAGAATGCGACGCTGTCGCATCCACACCTGTGGCGCGTAGAAGCTGAATCGAGCACCCTGTAAGTCTTCTGAGTAAACGACCTTGCCCACGTTGGGCTTAACCAGTGAGGTAGCGAGTGCAAGTCCGTCGCGGCCGGCGCGCTCAAACACCACGTCAGGAAGACCGCGCTTGTCGAGCGTATTACGCAGAAGTGGTGCAATAGCCGATCCGACGGGCTTCAGTGTGCGATCAGAGAAGGCTCGCACCGACTCTTTGAATGCAGCGGACTCGGTAAACGGATTCGGCATTTTCTGAAACGGGCCGGGTGGGTCAAAATCGTCTCCGAGCCGTCGCTCGATTTCCTCGATGCTGACTGCGCCCTTCATTTGGGTACCAAAGCCCAAAGACGACACGAATTCACGTTGCGAAACGGTGTCGACCAGAACCGCGACTTGTGCGCCTCGTTGACACCCCACCTCGATGGCTTCAATAGCGACTGGATCGACGATGCCATCCTCGGCACCCGGGCCGTAAACCACCAACAGTGATTGACCTGCGCGTAGCCCCGCCTTTGAGAATTGTACGGCCGGCGTTGTAGCGCCTGATTTACCCATGAAGGTGAAGCGATAGCCCGATGAGGCACCGTAAAACGTGAGCACGCCGTTCTCGCCAAGTAACTGAAAAGAGCGCGGAAAGGCGGTTTCGCCTGCGTGCGAGACGGAGTAGTCAATTTGCCCACCCGCAAGCACTTCGGCTTCAGCAACGAATGCGTCACCCGCGGCTTCCCAAGCGCCCCATTGCGACGGATCGTCGGGAACTGACGTGAAGATGTCAGACCAGCGGTCGTCCTTTCGGTTGATCGCATGACCGCCAACGGCTTCAACGCGTTCACCGCGGCTGTCACTGGACACCATGCCCAGTGCACGGCAGCTTGACGACAATGCGCTTCTGAGACAGTCGTAGCCGGTGCCGGTCGATGCGCCCTCGACAAATAGTCGCTTGCCGGGCTCGATGGCGAGTGTGTTGTACAAGGCGCGGTGAATGGTTCCCATAGTAAGGCCATAGGAGCCTGCTTCTTCGATACTAAGACCCGGTAATTTGGCGTGAAGTTGAGGTCCCTGAACAGTCAAAAACTGTGCGTGTGTCCCGTCGTTTTGCTCATAGCCTTGGATTCGAAAATCGGCGGCCATGGGGTCAAGCCCTTGGTCTGGCGACATCAGCTCGCTTTGACCCGAGTAAACACTGACGATATCGCCTACCGAGAGACGGCCTTCCCGAACCAAGTCTTGTCCCAACTGTGCGACAAGACCGACGCCCCCTGAGCCGGTGACTTGGACGTCGGCGTCTCTGGCGTCAAAGGGTGATACCGGAATGCCGGTAATCGCCCAAATGTCGTTAAAGTTCATCTCTGAGGCGAGAATATAGATCAATGCCTCGTTGGGGCGGGGCTTGGGTGTGGGGAATACCAGTTCCTTCTCGGCGACCTCAGGGTCTCCGTGCAGTGGTCTGCCATCGTGGTGAGACCGCATGACACCGTAGCCAAGTTGATACTCGGGTATGGGCGTGATGCCGGGGAAAAAACTCGCACCCATAGGAAGCAGTCTGCCCGCTTCGATGAGCGTCGCGCGCTCATCGGCGCTTGCGTCTGGCTGCACCTCCTTGGGCTTGGACGGCAGCGGTGCGCTGCGCTTTTCAAGAAATGCAGATATGCCCGTGGGCCCGCATTCCGGGTCACAGACACCTTGAGCGAACAGCTCTGCTTCGAGTGTCAGTCCCGCCGATTGACCCTGTTGAGCGCCTGTGAGCATTGCGGTGATGATGAAATCAGCCGGCTTCTCTCGACCGCTGTTACGGATCTGATTTAGGGCTCGGACAACGCCTTCATGTGCAACGATTGACGCGTCAATGTCCAGGGGCTGCTCGCGTTGTGCCTTTAGCTTTTGGCGACGCGCAGTCGAAGACTTTAATGCATCACCACCTGCAAAATGATCCCGTAACGCGGCCATTGCCGCCTCAACGGTTGAGAGTCCTTCTGTGGTGACGATATCGTCGATGAGGCCGATTCGTAATGCAGATTCAGCATCGATAGTGCGACCGTCTAGCATCATGCGCAGCGCCTCTGCTGCGCCATCAACGCCGTGAGCGTCGAACAACTTTCGCGTCAGTCTTTGGGTGCCGCCATAGCCGGGCAATAAATTAAGATTAATCTCTGGCTGTCCAAACTCGGCATGTTTTGCCGCAATCACATGCGAACACGCCAGTACCAGCTCGTTACCACCGCCTAAAGCTGGACCGTTTACGGCCGCAATGATCGGGATGTCGAGGTTTTCGAGGGTGGCAAACGCGGTTTGCGCTGCGTTTGGCAGTGTTTGGGCGGATTCTAAATCTCCTTTCTCACCAATTTTTAGCAGCTCTTTCACGTCAGCACCGGCGACAAAAGTGTTGCGAGCACCGGTAACCACCATTGCTGAAAGGTCTTCTTGGTGTGCGAGCTGAGACAGCGCGGTGTGGAGCTCATCGAGCGTTCGTTCGCTCAAGGCATTCACGGGTGGACTGTTAATCACCACAAGGGCCACCAGGTGGCCGGGTGCGACTTCGTGTGTTTCCACGCGCAAATAGCGCCACGTCTGCACAACGCGCCGTGCTTGAGTGAGGCTTCCAAAGTCCTTCCACTGGGCAACAGCCGTTCTGATTTCTTCCACCGACTCCGGGTTCTTCAGTGTGGAAATATCACCCAACGGTTGATCCAGTAGTATCGATCTGAGGGTCCGCCGCATGTATTTTCCGGAGCGTGTCTCTGGGAATGCCGACACGACTAAAAAGTCAGAGGGGACTGCGGTGGCCCCTTTTTCTGATCTCACTAAGGACTGGAGTCGTGCGAGGTCATCGTCTGATAGTTTTCGACCCGCGGCTGCCACAAGAAATGCGACGGGCGTCTCACCTTTTTCATCATGGGGTGCACCAACCACGACCACGTTGCCGACGGGGGAGTCTTCTCGCAGTGTTTTATCGCGCAAAATCGCCCCTTCGATTTCCTCGGTTCCAATGCGGTGCCCCGAGACGTTGATCACGTCATCGGAGCGTCCGTGGAGCGTGTATGCACCGTCCTCGTGTTGGCGCGCATAATCGCCTTGCGTGTAGGTGAGTTCGCCGTCCCAGCGGCTGAAGTACACGTCGTTAAATCGTGCAATGTCGCCACACCAGTGATGCTCAAATAAATTGTCAGCATCGCCCCACAGTGTGCGCGCGAGGTAAGGGTAAGGCTGCGTAATCACCAGCTCACCTTTTTCGCCGGACTCTGCGGTTCGCCAGGCGGTCACCGTACCGTCAGTAGCCGTGGTCTCGGCAATTCTTACTTCGGCTTGAATCCAGGGTAGCGCCCATGTTTTTGCGTCGGACGCCAAGGGCTTGTAGCCCCCCCACGGACAGCTGAAGACAATTCCACCGTGCTCGGTTGCCCAGTAGGAATTAATGTAATGTTTGCAAATATTGTCCATTGCAAATTGCTGTACTGCGGGTGATACCGGCTCGGCGCAAAAGGTGCCTGCCCGCAGTGAAGACATATCATAATCCGCCATTTCGCGGGCACTTGCGGGGTCAGTCATTACGGCTTTGAGGAACGTGGATCCGGCCTTAAACAGGGTGACCTTGTAGCGCTCAATAATGGACGAAAAACGACCGGCATGCGGGAACAAGGGCGATCCCTCAGCAATGACCGTGGTCATTCCTTGCACAAGGGGCGCGGCAATCAGATAGCTTTGACCCGTAATCCAGCCCGGATCACCAATCACGTACAAGGTGTCATCGTGCGTCGCATTGAATACAGTCCGCATGGTGTGACTCACGCCGCTTAACCAGCTGCCGTGCGTGTGGACAACGCCTTTGGGCTTTCCCGTTGATCCTGAGGTGTAGATGATGAATAGCGGAAAGTTTGCGTCCACGCTAACGGCGGGGAGCACGCCGTTGAGCTTCGACCACAGTGCGCTCGGGGCATCGTTGGCGAGTCGCTCAAAGGCGTCGAGCCCCAAGTCTTTTGCAATTTGATCTTTTGCCTTAGCCACTAAGTCGTCGGAGAGTTTATCGCGCTCGTGCTCAACAATCTCTTGACCGGTGTACTGCACAACAATGACGTGCTCTACGTCATGCTTCGCATCTGCAAGTTGCCGGGCGACCGCTGTTCTTAATTCGGCGGCAAGCTCGGCGGCGACCGCATTTTGCTGAGCCAGTGACGCGCCAAGCTCACGCATAACGTCGGACCGCTCAAGCGTAATCTCGCCCTCTAACGAGGCATGCACATCGTCGTAAAGCACGCGCGCAAGATTGCCCAGGTTGTAATTGTCTAACACCGTCTTAAGCGTGTTGAGGGCGGTCTCGCGGGGAATGTAGTTGTCAAGAGCCGGGTCGGTGTAGGTTCCTTTATAGGCAACACCCTCGGCATTTCGATAGCCACCGTCGGCTGTGATCACCAGCTTGGCGCCGGCGTCGTGAATTCGATCCGATAACGTCTTCGCGGAAAACCCGCCGAATACGGGCGTGTAAACAATACCGAGCCTTTGCGCCGCAAGCATGTAAAACACTTGCTCTGGAATATTGGGCAGATTAAAGGCGATTCGGTCACCGGTTTGCAGACCGAGACTTTTAAGTACGTGCATCCGAGCAATGATTTCCTCGAATAATACGCGATAACTAAAGTGTTGCTCGGTAACTGGTCCGCCACGGCCTTCGTTCTTTGACGGGTCCCAGCGGTCACCTTCGAAAATAATGGCGGTCTTGTCGGCGCGACCTTGTAAAAGATGCCGGTCCACCAGATTAAAACAGGCGTTCGTTTGGCCGCCAACAAACCATCGATAGTAAGGCGCTGCGCTTTGATCGAGAACGTTGCTCCAGGGGGTCCATGCATCTGCGTTAAGGCGTGTGTCTTCGCCGAGGGCATCCCAGCCTTGCCAAGGACCCGCATCAGCGCGTGCAAGCCACGCGCCACTGGATGGGTTTTGCCAATGGATTTCGCGTGCGGCAACATCAGCGTGGAAGCTGTCTGAATCCTGCTTAATACGGCTTCGAAGCGCATCCTCATCTGACTGGGATGCTAACAAGCCCCAGCTACCGTCATCGCTCATGGTGTTCTCCCTCTCGAAAAATCATTTGCAGAGGGGAAAGATCCGATTTGCCGATCAACAATGCGCTGACACCACTACGCCACTGCTGAACGTCAAACGCCGGAGCTCCGGCCGTTCCCACACCACTGGACTACGCTGAAGATACGTCGCCCCAATAGGGGTAGATCACCGGATTTGGTATTTTGTCACAAGGGAAGTGCTGGCTATTTTACTCCGTCGTTACTAACGCTTTTTTAAATAAACGCGGGTCTACATTGCCGCCTGATAAAACGATGACCAAGTCCGTGCAGTCCGGAAGATGATCACTAAAAAGTGCGGCTGCGAGTGCGACGGCACCGCCAGGCTCAACAACAATTTTAAGGGTGTCGAACGCGTGGGACATCGCTTGTAAGACCTCATCGTCACTCACGACTAAGCCTTCACCGGCCAAGTTTTGCAGTATGGGGAACGTCAGTTCGCCCGGTGTGGGTGTGATGATGGCGTCGCAGATCGAGCCACGCTCAGTCGCATTGGCCACACGGTAGCCCAGTGCAAGCGAGCGCGCGGTATCGTCAAACTCTTTTGGCTCAACCGTGTGTAGTCTGACCTTAGGGAGTGTGGCCTGAAGCGCAGTCGCAATACCGGCACTTAAGCCCCCACCGCCGCAACAGCTCAGCACCGCAGTGGTCGATAATTTTTGTGTGACAATTTGTTGCGCAAGTTCAAGACCTACCGTGCCCTGACCCGCAATCACGTATGGGTCGTCGTACGGTTTGATTAAGGTCAAACCGCGTTCGCTTGCAAGGCGTGCGCCAATCGCTTCTCGACTCTCCTCTCCCCGACGATACTGAATGACCTCGGCGCCATAGCGTCGCGTGTTGGCAACCTTATTGTCTGGGGCGTCGTGCGGCATGATGATCGTTGCTGAGGTGTTGAAAATAGATGCTGCGAGCGACACGCCTTGCGCATGGTTACCGGATGAATAAGCGATCACCCCGCGGGTGAGGGCATCTTCACTTAATGCGCTGATGGCACTGCAGGCCCCCCTGAATTTAAAACTCCCTGTGACCTGTAGAGGCTCTGCTTTTAACCAAAGGCGTCGCCCTGCAATAGTGTCCAGCCGCGGTGAATTCAAGAGGGGTGTTTTCACAACGAGGTGTTTAATTCGATGATGTGCTTGCTCAATATCGCCAAAAGTTATTGTCACGGCAGCGCCTAAAAGTTGATCCAGAAGTCATGGTATTCCGAACTAAGACTAATTACACAGTATGGGACGCGCGCAGTGTTGGATTTTGTACAACACGATGGGGGGAGGGACGAAGCGGGCTTTCGCGGTCGTTCTGACTGCGTTGTGCGCTCTATTTGTCTGGTCACTGGCGAGTCTTACGCGCACGTTCGACAGGATCTGGCGCACCTGCAGAAGACGATGACCGGCGGGTTGTACCCCTCGATCTCCGATGGTGTTATGACGCCAGTGCACTACCTGTATCTGACGAGCAAAGGGTGGGTGCTGCAGCTTACGAAAAATGCTTACCTGCCCGACATACCCCGCGATGGACGTTACATCGCCGTGATTCCTCGTCACATGATGGCGGTCAGGGATGGAACCGTTTGGGACGTATGGGATTCTCGGTTTAGCCGACGCACAAAAAGTGGCTATCCACGATTGCTTGGGTACTACGTTCCGCCGACTTAAGCGTCAATCCAGCGAATAATGTAATTTTCCAAGTCCGCTTCATCGACGTCGACTTCCGATACGACCTGGCCTCTGATGCTTTTGGCCTCCTTGTGGACTGAAGACACCAGTCCAGTGATCAGAGGGTGCCATTGCGGCAACGGTTTGTTATCCGCACGGAGACGATAGGCGCAGCTGGTTGGCAACCACGCCATTTCACTGGGTAACATTTTAGCGACGTCCATGCAGTCGGGCACACGTGAAAATCGCTGATCATAGTCCTGACACCCACCCGACTTAGTGTCGAGTAGTTTGCAGGCAACCCGCGTGTAAAAGACCTCGTTGGTGTCCTCGTCTTGCAGTTTGTGTAAACAGCATTTCCCGCAACCATCGCACAGCATTTCCCACTGCTCGCGACTGAGCTCATGCAGCGGTGTGTTATTCCAGTAGTCAGCACTGTTGTTGCGCATGGCTCATTGCTCCTTTGAATAATGAGCGAGTGAGCTTGCGTTTTTTTCCCAATTCCGCCCGTCAAAGGGTGTGTCGTGTACCGCCTCAATCGTTGCGTTATCGAGGCAGCGTGTATTCACGCTAACGCCGTCGGGATTTGATCGTGGGATATAAAAAGACTTCACCCCACAGTTCGAGCAAAAGTAGTGCTTTGCAATATGGCTGCCGAAGGTATAAAGCGACAGGACGTCTTCCCCGCGCGTGATCTGAAAGCGACTGCGCGGGACAATGTAGTGTTGGTAATGATGGATCTCACAGATTGAACAGTTACAGGTGTGCGAGCTGAGAATAGCAGGCGCCTCTATGGTCCACTCAACAGCCCCACAGTGGCAGCCACCGGTGTGGGTGACCAGTACTCCAGCCTGTGAGGCCTCGATTTGCTCGCGTCGACGTCGAATTTGCTCAATCAGGCCAGAGGTATCCCAGCGCCCGTCGCCGCCCGCTTGCAGTTGAGCGTAATGTTCATCGACCTTTAGGGCGAGGGGCAGGTGCAGATTGAGTTCAGCGGCCACGTCGAGCGCGAAGCCAAGGTCTTTGCGCATCCAGTCAATAGCGAATCCAAAATCGTACTCGCGCTTTGCAATAGTCGAGGCACGGTGAGTCATTTGCCAAGACTGAGCAGCGCCGCCTTCGAGTGCACGGGTGACCTCGGGAATATCAAGCCCTGCGCACTCGGCAAAGTGAAAAGCCTCTGAGATTCCACCGAGGACGCCGGCAATACACAGCTGATTCACCATTTTAGTCAGTTGTCCGCTTCCAACATTGCCCATTAATTGCGCGTGCTTTGCAAAGTACGCAATGACAGGCTCCACACGTGTAAAAGTCTCTTTATCACCACCCATCATGACCGTGAGCACACCATTTTCGGCGCCCGTTTGGCCACCCGAAACGGGGGCATCCATAAATGTCACACCGAGCTCTTGGCACGCGATGTCGAGTTCTTCTGCCACTTGCCGAGAGGTCGTGGTGTGGTCAATGAGGCTGGATCCTTCAGTCATGGTGGACAAAACGCCTTCAGGTCCCACAGTGACGGACCGGACATCGTTATCATTGCCAACGCAAAGAAACACGAGGTGCGCGCCAACTGCAGCCTCTGCAGGTGTTGGTGCCGAAGAGCCTCCAAACTCGTTGACCCAGTCAAAGGCTTTGGTTTCGGTGCGATTGTAGACACAGACATCAAGACCGTGTTTTTGGAGATGACCGGCCATGGGGTACCCCATCGTGCCTAAGCCAATGAAGGCGACCTTCTTGATATTCGACATGCTGAGTGTCCTACTACAAGTGATGTTAAGTCCACGTAACTGAGGTGAGTTCACCATGAAACAGACGATAACGCGATGGGTAGTCATGTTAACGGCCGCTATTTTGACCGCAGGTGCACTGGGTCAAGACCTTGGGCCGGGGGCGCGGCCGGTTGGCGCTGACTGGTCTCGAAGTCCGGTCATGTCGACCAATGGGATGGCGGCAACCGCGCAACCCTTGGCATCGAATATTGCGATCGACGTATTGCAGGCGGGAGGTTCTGCCGTAGACGCCGCCATTGCGGCGAATGCAGCGCTTGGTTTGATGGAGCCTACGGGTAATGGGATAGGGGGTGACCTGTTTGCGATTGTCTGGGATCCAAAATCTAAAAAGTTATACGGATACAACGGCTCAGGTCGTGCGCCGAAGGCGCGATCACTGACGGATCTCAAAGCCTCAATTGCCGCATTAAAGGCGTCGGGTCGCTTGCCGAAAGACTATGTCGGTATTCCATCGCACGGATCACTGTCAGTAACAGTACCGGGCGCGGTTGATGGCTGGTTTGCATTGCACGAACGTTGGGGGCGCCTGGCGATGAGTGACGTCCTCAAAGCGCCAATTTCTTACGCGAACAATGGGTTTCCTCTCACGCCCGTGATTGCCGCAGGCTTTGAGAGTAACCGCAACCGATTTGAGGCGGTGGCGTCCATGATCGAAGAGCGCGATAACGCGACGAAGACCTACTTTCCTGGCGGCGTTGCCCCCAAGTCAGGGGCGGTGTTTAAAAATCCTGATTTGGCTGAGACGCTGACAACACTGGCCAAGGACGGTCGTAGCGCGTTTTATGAGGGAACCATTGCCCGTGCAATGGTTGACTATTTTGAGGTGATTGACGCCGATTTAACACTGGACGATCTAGCGACGCATCGGGGGGAGTGGGTGGAGCCGAGAGGGATCGATTACCACGGTTACACCCTCTATGAGCTACCGCCCAATGGTCAGGGCTTTGCGGCTCTGATGATGCTTAATATTCTAAAGCAGGTCGACCTGCGTCGTTTCGATCGGGGGTCGCCTGAACTGTTCCATTTTATGGTCGAGGCGAAACGCCTTGCCTTTGAGGCTATGGCCGGGACCTTTGCTGACCCGGCGTATTCGACGATTCCAATTGATGCGCTTCTCAGCGATGAATTTGCGAAACGGCAGTTCTCTCGAATCCGTCCAGATCAGGTTATTGCACCGCAACACCTGGCGGTTTCACTTGAAGGGGAGGGCGATACAACTTACCTCACCGTTGTCGATGGAGAGGGGATGATGGTGTCTTTGATCCAGTCTAACTATCGAGGCATGGGGAGCGGATTGGTGCCAACGGGGTTAGGCTTTATGTTGCAAGACCGCGGTGAGCTGTTCTCATTAGATCCGAGTCACCCTAACGTGTACGCGCCAGGTAAACGGCCGTTTCATACCATTATCCCTGCTTTTCTCATGAAAAATGGGGCGCCTTTTATGAGCTTCGGATTGATGGGTGGCGGTATGCAGCCTCAAGGACATGTTCAGGTGCTCGTCAATATTGCTGACTTCGACATGAATCTGCAGGAGGCCGGGGACGCTGCGCGTTTTTTGCACGATGGCGGCTCGAGCCCTGATGAGGGCCTGTCGACGGATTATGGGACATTATTCGTTGAGCCTGGAGTCCCTGAATCGACGATTAGAGCGCTCCGCGAGCGCGGTCATAAGGTCAAGATCGACGATACCGCAGGAAAATTTGGAGGCTATCAGGCCATCACTCGAGACCCAGCGACGGGTGTACTGACTGGCGCAACTGAAATGCGAAAGGATGGAACCGTTGTCGGATATTGAGGAGACACATCTGGCGGTGATCGTCGGCGGTGGTGGCGCGATTGCACAGGCGCTCGCCGCTTTGTGGTGTAAAGACCCGACGTTACGAGTGGTTGTTGTGAGTCGCGCACCGCAGCCAATGCCAAATGTGCAAGCAGTGCTGACTGACTATAGCGAGGAGTCACTGTTGGCGATCGCCTCGACTCTGGCAGAGCTTCAAATACCGATGTCGCGATTAGTCATCACCAATGGCGTTCTGTCAGGCGATGCGTTTAGCCCCGAGCGTAAGATTAGCGAGCTAAATGTGACTGCTTTTCAACACGTGCTTGCGGTCAATGCGCTCCTACCTTTGCAAGTGCTATCGGCGTTTTGGTCTTTGATTCGTCACGGCGCTGCACCACGTGTTGCTGTGCTGTCGGCACGTGTGGGGAGCCTGTCAGATAACCGACTTGGGGGGTGGTACAGCTACCGTGCCAGCAAGGCCGCACTCAATATGATGCTCAAAAACGCCGCGATCGAAGCGCAACGTATCAATCGCCAAGCCAAGTTTGTCGCCTACCACCCGGGAACCGTGGACTCTCCGCTGTCGCAACCGTTTCAGCGATCGGTTCCAAAAGGGCAGTTATTCACACCGGATTTTACGGCGCAGCAGTTGACTGAGGTGTTAAACACGGCCGTCGCAGACGGCGAGCTCTCCTATGTTGATTGGGCTGGAGAGACCATCGCCTGGTGAAGTGCGACAGGACACCCTAGCTCAGAAATTCTGCCCGTGACGACGGGTTTGACTTAAACACACCACCCAGCGATGTGGTCCGAGTAGTCGAGTTTCCGTCCTTGACGCCGCGTGCCTTTACGCAGTAGTGAACGGCGGTCATGGTGACTGCAACATCTTCCGTGCCCAGTAGCGTCTGCAGTGCGACCAGCACTTGTTGCGTGAGGCGCTCTTGGACCTGTGGCCGCTGAGCAAAAAATCGAACCAGGCGGTTGATCTTTGATAAGCCAATAACCTTGTCTCTCGGAATGTAGGCGACCTTTGCAGAGCCATCGATGGTCACAAAGTGATGTTCGCAGGTACTGGTCAGATCAATTTTATCGACACAGACCATTTCCTCAACGTTCATTTTATTCTCAATGACCGTGATCTTTGGGAACTGACCGTAATCGAGCCCTGAAAATAGTTCGTCCACGTACATTTTGGCAATGCGGTGTGGCGTTTCTTCGAGGCTGTCGTCAGTGAGATCTAGGCCCAGAGTCTCCATAACAACCGTAAACGAGTCACGAATGCGGGCATAGCGTTGATCGCGTGTTAACGGGTTCACGATCATGGGCGTTTCTAAACCGCGCTCAAGAAGTGCGCCTCGCACAGCGATCGCTTCGGTCGACAAAGCGCCTGGGAGGGATGTGGTCTTTGCTTTAGTTTGAACTTGATGCATCGTCCGTTGTCCTTAGGTAAGGTGTAGACTTGTTACGGTGATGTTTGAGTCGCGGATGCCATTGCTTAATCACGAATGGTAAATTCTCCGCTTTTGTAGATGTTTTGCATAGGTATAACGATATGTTAATGCGATTTTCCTGGGTTTTTATAATCGCTTGCGCGCTTTCGAGTCCAGCGTGGGCCGATAAAGATCAACTGGCTATTGAGGAGTTCAGGTCCGCGGGCGCAGGCTCGTATATCGATGCGGCATACGGCTTTGCAATTTTCCCCAGCATCGGGAAAGTCGGTTTGCTGGTCGGTGGTGCTCAGGGCAAGGGGACGGTGTACCAAGAGGGGAACCTCATTGGGAAGGCAACGATGACCCAGCTGAGTCTTGGCCTGCAGTTTGGTGGTCAGGTCTACAAGCAAATTATTTTCTTCGAGGACGCGCGTGCCATGCGAGAGTTCACGTCAGGTAATTTCGAGTTCGGTGGCCAGGCGGCTGCGATTGCCCTGAACTCCGGGGCGAGTGCTGAAGTCAGTACGGGCGGAGGCGCCCGTACGTCAGTGACCGCGGGTAATGGCGAGATAACCGAGGTCGACAGTTACGGATTTGTCGATGGGATGTCGGTTTTTACGCTGTCGCAAGGCGGTTTTATGTTTGAAGTCTCCTTGGGAGGCCAAAAGTTCAGCTACCAACCCAAGTGAGTTAAAGCGCCTGCTCCTCAAAAACGACATCCACGGTCGCTAAGCGGTCGACAAGGTGCGCGCCTAACGCAGTGGCGGGTGTCCATATGCCGCCTTCTACCTCAAGATCATCGAAAGCAAGACACAGCCCAGCTTGCGCAATCATTCTCGACGTTGCGCCATAGCCTGGGTCTCGCTTTCCTTTGACAGCCACACGGACGTCTTTCTTCGTCGAGTCAGGATGCTTCGCGTGTACAAAAAATTCGAAGAACCCATTTTCTCGCTCACTGGGTGAGGGACCTTCACCCGGCTGGGGAAGCTTTTTGGCAATCAGTCTTCTGAGCGGGCCAATCGCAAAGGCAAGCATGCCCGCGCCCATTCCCCCGGCAAGCAAAAGTGCGCTTCGCCTGTTAGTCGTGAGCATGGCTTCGTCGTAGGCGAAGTCCGCCCCGTAGATCAGACTGGCGAGCGCGTTTGAACGGCGGACCACTTTAGAATTTACGGCTGCCATAACAAAAGGTCCTGTCCAGCTGTCAAAGCTATCGTCCCATTTCACCCCTTTTTGATCAGCACCGTCGACCCCCGGATCGAGCTCGGCAGGATACAACGCATAAGGATTATTCAGTGCTTTACGCGCAACCGGGTCGTTCACGCCTTGCTCCATGGCAAGCAACATGCTCGCAACGGTACCGCCACTCACAGCTCCTTTTGACGGACCCATTCGGCCACTGACATGAGTGGCGTAGACACCATGCCGCTCGCGCATGATTTTTTGAGCAACAAATACGCCCAGATCGGATGGGATGCTGTCAAACCCACAACAGTGAACGAGGCGCGCACCTGACTCTTCCGCCATGTCACTGACTTTTTCAAAGACGGCGGCCATCCATTGTGGCTCGCCCGTCAGGTCGCAGTAGTGGGTGCCTTCAGCCGCACACGCTTCAAGCAGTTTCGTGCCGTATTGAGCGTAGGGGCCGACGGTGCTAATGATGACTTTGGTCGCGCCAGCAAGACGTGCCATATCAGCAGCGCTTCCGCTGTCCGCTTGGATAGTGGGTAGTTCAGCATTTCCGAGCTGCTGTTTCACAGACGCCAGCTTGGGCAGAGACCGTCCCGCTATCGCCCATCGAATCTCTGAGTGGTGTGTTTGTAGGTACTCGGCCACCAGTGCGCCGGTGAAGCCTGTGGCTCCATAAACGACAATGTCATAATCTCTCGGTAAATCGGTTTCCATGACTTGCTCCTGTGCAATTCGTCGTATTCTACCAGTGTGACAAATTGATGCCTTGAAAATCGTGTCTCAAAGACTTGCTGTGATATTCTGCTGCCTTCACTGGTGCCGAAATTAGGGGTAGGAATGCGACATCCAGAGCGTGGGGTAACGGAACAAAAGGGAGGGTGTTTTGCCGTTGCCATTGTTCTTATAAGTCTCTTACTTATTGGAACTGTTACGGGACTTATTATCTGGGGATTGATGGCAAATGCACCCGAACCTGAAGTGGGGGAGCCCGCGGTGAACCGCATAGGCGTTTATGTCGAAGCGGCGTTTCGCACTGAAGGTAACGCAGAAATCACGGTCTTTGGAGAGGTCCGCCCGCGTGTTCAAATTGATGTCGTCAGCGAAGTGTCAGGACGAATTATTCAGGTTTCTCCAAACTTCATAGAAGGGGGAAGCTTTCGTTCGGGAGAGGTGCTTATCACCGTCGAAGATCGTGACTATGCGCTGGCGGTTTCAGAAGCTAAAGCGCGTGTTGCTGGGCGCAAATTAGAGCTCGAACAATCCCTCGCAGACGCAGATGTTGCCCAACGACAGCTCGCAAACGAAGCTAATCCCTCAGACTTGGCGTTGAAGAAACCGCAAATTATTCAGGCCCGCAGCGCCTTGGAGGCGTCGGAGCTGGCGCTTGATCGCGCGGTTTCTGATCTGAGTCGCACACGAATTCCAGTGCCATTTGACGCGCGTATTACCGCAACTGCGGTCGACGAGGGCCAGTATGTGAGCATCGGACGGACGGTGGCATCTGTGTTTTCGACTGATACAGCAGAGGTTCGATTACCGCTGTCGAACGCTGACATTGCGGCGCTGGGTGTGCCCATCGGTTATGAGGCGGGGGATGACTTGGGTTTGAGCGTTGAGCTGGTAGCCGATGTGGGCGGGGCGACGCGCCGCTGGGCAGGGCGTTTAGTGCGATTAGATGCGTCTTTGGATTCGCGCACGCGGTCAACTTTTGGAACCGTTGAAGTTCAGAGCCCCTTTGACGTGGTCGAGGGCGAGATGCCCATGGCGCCCGGACTGTTTGTTGCCGCTCAAATACGCGGCCGTGCGCTGACGGACGTGATTGCCATTCCCGCGGCCGGACTCCGAGCCGGTGGTCGGGTCTTTATCATGAACGACGAGGATCTTCTTGAGGTCAGAAATGTCGTGGTGGCACACGCTACGGCAACGGTTGCGTACTTGACGAGTGGTATCGCAGAGGGAGACCGGGTCATTATTTCCCCAATACGAAATCCGGTGCCCGGCATGGCACTTTCACCTATTGAAGACGCTGCGGATCCTGTGCAGCTCAGCGCAGGTTAAGACGATGCACGGACTTATTGCCTGGTGGGTACGCAATACCGTGGCGGCAAACCTATTGATGATCTTCATTATCATCTCAGGACTGATCGCCTGGAGCACTATTGAGAAGGAAGTTCAGCCGATCGTGACCATTCCCGTTGTGCAGGTCTCGTTGACCTGGCCAGGGGCGTCACCTAAGGAAATCGAGCAACAAGTCGTCCAGCGCGTTGAGGCGGCGGTAAAAAATATAGAGAACGTTCGTCGGTACAACTCGCAGGCGAGAGAGGGTTTCGGTTCGGTGAGCTTGGAAGCCCAGCCACGTGTCGATTTGACGCAGTTTAAAGAGGACATTAGAGATGCGGTTGATGGGATTACGTCATTCCCGCGAGACCTCGAGCCGCCGCGGATCAGAACCTTCAAATTTAAAGAAACGATTCATTACCTCACGGTTCGAGGTGATGTTGGGGAGAAGGCCCTAGGACGACTGGCAGAGGAGCTTCGTGATGAGTTGCTGTCGCTGAGTCATGTCAGCGATGTCAATATTGGTGGTTCGCGTAACGAGGAAGTGACTATTGAGGTGTCCGAAGAGGCTCTCCAGCGTTACCAGTTAACATTCAACGATTTGGCTTCTGCTATTCGAGCCACGTCGATCAATCTCTCCTCCGGTGAGTTGAGAACGCCGACCGGTGCGGTTCAGCTTCGTGCTGAAAATCTTGCGGACACGCAGACGGATTTTGAAAAAATTATTATCAGAGAATTGCCGTCGGGTGCACAGATCCGCTTGGGTGATGTTGCTCGGGTGATCGATGGTTTCGAGGACTTTGAAGTGTCTGCAACGGCTGACGGTTTACCCGCGGTGATGTTGCAAATCGAGCCCACTGACCGGCTGTTTATTACCAAAACCTCGAAACAGGTTCATGAATGGATCGAGTCTAAACGCGCGGACTTGCCTCAGGGCGTAGAGATCTTGAGCCTTGCGGACATGGCGGATGCTTACGACTCACGGATGTCGTTGATCTTTGACGCGGCTTGGATGGGGTTGCTGCTTGTTTTGTTGATCTTGCTGTTAACACTCCGCTTTACGGTCGCGCTGTGGGTCACCGTCGGTATTGGCGTTTCATTTATCGGGGCCTTTATATTTTTACCTGCAGCAGACGTGTCGATTAATTTCTTGTCGACGTTTGCGTTTTTATTAGTGCTGGGTATCGTTGTGGATGATGCGATCGTTGTCGGCGAGAGTATTCACCACCACCGTGAGGATCTTGGGCTACCGGCCGAAGATGCGGCAATCGCTGGCACCTCTGCGGTCGCACGCCCGGTGATTTTCGCGGTGCTGACAACCGTTGTGGCCTTTGCCCCTTGGGCGTTTCTGTCGGGGCCGCAAAGCGAGTTTTTACGTCACCTTTCAGCGGTCATCGCATTCGCGCTCGCGTTTTCATTGATCGAAGCCTTCTTCATTCTGCCTGCGCACCTGAGACATCTGGCGTCTCGAGAGGAATCGTCTAAGGGCTTTGCCCTACAACGGTTTATCTCCAGTGGCATTACCTCGTTCGCCAGCAACACCTACGCGCCGCTGCTGGAGCGCGCCCTGAAAATCCGTTACGCGTTGAGCGCTGTCTTTTTGGCAGGTTTTATCGTTGCGATTGCGTTAGTCACGACCGGGTGGGTCCGATTTTATTTTTTCCCACAGTTGGAGAGCGAAACACTTCGGGTTGATGTGGGACTGCCGTCTGGAGTTCCTTTTAGCCGCACTGAGGCCGTGATGGACCAGCTCAATAGCGCAAGCGATGATCTAAAGGCGCAGTACCCGGTGGTGGGAGCCTTTACCTTTGCCTACGCAAACTCGTTGGAGCAATACATTCAGCTGCCTCCACCCGGCGAAAGTAATATCAGCATGCGTGAAGTGGCTGAAACGTACATGGAGTCCATGGGCGAGATTCCCGACGCTGAAAATATTAATGTGCAATACACGGCCAATCAGGGTGAGGCGGTGCTCACCTTCGTATTTGCGCACTCCAATGAAGCTCGACTCAAATCGGCAGCGGCGGAACTTCGTAACTACCTAGTGACGTTTGAAGATGTTTTCTTCGTTCGGGATAACCAGCGAGGCGAAATTGATGAGCTCAATATTCGGTTAAAGCCCGGCGCTCAAACACTGGGTGTCACACTTGCGGATCTTTCGCGACAGATACGGCAGTCGTACTACGGTGAAGAGGTGCAACGCCTGCCTCGTCAATACGGCGACGTTCGCGTGATGCTTCGGTATCCCGAGGGCGACCGTGAGACGTTAACATCACTTCGCGGGTTAAATATTAGGACGTCAGACGGTCGGATGATTCCCCTCGCTACCGTCGCCGATATTGACGTTCGAAAGGCATCTCAACGGATTGTGCGGCGCGACGGACAGCGTATCTTTGAGGTTTTTGCGCGGGTTAATGTTGACTCGATGGGCGATATTAACGAAAAAGTACAAGATGAATTTATACCCGGTCTACAAGCGCGCTATCCCGCATTGCAAATTATAAAAGGGGGCTGGGAGGAGCAACAGGGCGAATTCATAACCGAGGTGACTCGCCTGTTCTCCATTGCGATGCTGACCATCTATGTTCTGTTGGCGGTTGCTTTTAGGTCTTACACCTTACCCATCATCATTATGTCTGCCATTCCCTTTGCTTACATGGGTGCTATTTTTGGACACCAGCTGATTGGTATCCCGCTCGACATGTTTTCCTTCTTTGGCATGGGCGCGGCTGCAGGCGTCGTGGTCAACGACAATCTTGTGTTGATTGATTATATTTTGAAACGAGAGGAGAGGGGCGATGGTCGTTTTGATGCCATCATTAACGCCGCTAAAAACAGATTCCGCCCCATTTTGTTGACCACAGTGACCACGTTCGTTGGGTTGACGCCCATTATTGCCGAGACCTCAGAGGCTGCGGCGTTCTTAAAACCGTCGGTCATATCGCTTGCGTTTGGCGTATTTTTCGCCTTTTTCGTGAGCTTGTTTTTGGTGCCTGCCCTGTATCTGATCGGTGACGATTGGAGCAGAGCAAGACAGTGGCTAGGGCGGACACTAAAGCCTTTCTACCCGCGCTTTATGCAGGCAAAGCCGCGCGAGCACGATCCGATAACGCGGCGTTAATTGAAGAGGGCTACCGTACGCCCCCCATGAGTCGTTTCACCAGTGGGGAGACGACTAATACTGCGGCACCGACCACGACGCCGTAGATCAGTAGCTCGCTGAACAGTGCGTTAAACCCGTTCAAATCAAGCCGGCCATCATCACTCCCGCCTACACTGGAGAAGAAAATGGCGAACTCGGACGCCAGATAGCTGCCGTAGGCGCTGGCAAGAAACCATGCACCCATCATGACGCCCACATAGCGTGCGATTGAGAGTTTAGTCACCGCAGACAGGCCTATGGGGCTCAAGCAAAGTTCTGCCGATGTGTGGAGGAAATAGGCCAGGACCAACCACCAGGCGGAAACAAGGCCCGCCGAGTCGGGATTGCTGATGCCAATGAGCAGAGCACCAAATCCCAGTCCCACTTGAATGATTCCAAAACCGAACTTTGCGGGTGTCGACGGCTCAATGTTGTTGGAGAGCAGTGCGGGCCATAAGAGTGCAAAAAGTGGTGATAGTAAGATAATAAAAATTGCGTTGGCAGAACCAAACTGTGCGGCGGTAAGTGTTGTGCCAAATAGCGTCAGGTCAGTGGCGCGGTCGGCAAAGAGGGTCATCGACCCACCAGACTGCTCGAACATGGACCAGAACACGGTGCTTACAACGATGAGAAAGAACAGCGCGCCCATCTTACCGCGCTCTTGCGAATTACACTGGGTGACAAGTAACCACGCGAACCACGCCATAAAGAGCGCCGTAACGACCGGTAACATAAGACCAACCCCACCGGGTGTTTGTAGCATGATCCAGACAACGAAGACGGCCACTAGACTTAAGAGGTAAATGGTGTGCTGAACGCTCAGCAGTCCAAACGACGCGCGAGCGGGCGCGGTTAAAAGCGCCGGATTCGCGGGGTCACCTTGACCTTGAAGCCAGTCTTGGCCTAGGGAAAAAATGACAAGACCAATGAGCATGCCGATGCCCGCCGCACCAAAGCCATAAGACCAGCCGTAAGCACTGGCAAGCCATCCACACAGCAGTGCCGCGCTGGCTGCACCCACGTTGATGCCCATGTAAAAAATGGTAAACCCACCATCGCGTCGAGGGTCGTCGTCTGTATAGAGGCGTCCTACGACCGTTGAAATGTTGGGTTTTAGAAGACCCACACCGACGACAATGAGCGCAAGCGCAAAGTAAAATACCTTGATGGCCTGTTGATCACGAACGATGTCTCCGCCCAGAGTTTCGCTGGCCGGTATGCCCTCGAAGGCCATGGCACAGTGTCCCAGAACCAGTAAGATGCCGCCCAGTTTCACGGCGTGCGTTTGTCCTAGGTAGCGATCTGAAACAATACCCCCCAACAGCGGTGTCGCGTAAACCAATGCGCTGTAGACGCCCAAAATTCGCAGCGCTTCACCGTCGGTGAACAGGTGGTGCTGCACCAGAAAGAGAACGAGCAGGTATTTCATGCCGTAAAAAGAGAAGCGCTCCCACATTTCAGTGGCAAAGCATACGAATAAGCCACGGGGCTGACCGAACCACTCGGGCCCGGTGGACATTACCTGTGTATTCATAAGGGTCCTGTTGTTAGATAAGTATCTTAAATCATCAGGCAGCGACTGACTGGTTGGCACCGATCAATGCCGCTCGCATCGGATCAGGATCTCTGATTCGCTTGATTTTTGCAAACAACGCGGCGGCTTGTGGGTAGGCGTACTGTAGGTAGACCAACCACTGTTTCACCGGATTGATTGCAAACTTTCGTTCGTACAGTGCACCGTTGGCATCGAAAAAATGCACGAGCAGCTCGGTAATTTCTTCCCACGTCATCGGATCGACCCGCTGTCCTTGGTCATGGGCAAGGATTGCACGAGCCAAATCTGGGCGACACACCGCGCCCCGCGCCAACATAAATGCGTTGCAGCCACTGACTTTGCGGCATTGAAAGAGGTCGCTGGGCGTCCAGATCTCACCATTTGCGATGACAGGAATGCCGCCGGTGTTGTGGATGGATCTGAGCGTGGACCAGTGCGCGGGCGGTCGGTAAGCCTGAGCTTTCGTGCGCGCATGAACCGTGAGCTCGGTGATGCCGCTGGCAAAGGCATTGTGGGTAATGTCCTCAAACTGACCATCGTCGTCGAAGCCGAGGCGAACTTTCGCGGTGACTGGGATATCCGGCGGCGTTGCATCTCGCACCGCTTTGCACACCTCATAAATGGCGGCCGGCGTGCGGAGGAGTGTCGCGCCGCCTCGTGACTTATTGACTGTTTTTGCCGGACATCCGAAGTTGAGATCGATGCCAGGGGCTCCCAATTGGGCGACCACCCGTGCATTGGCGGCCATCAACTCTGGATCTGACCCAAGGAGTTGCACGTACACTGGAGTACCCGCCTGAGTTCTGCCCTCATTTCGCAGTTCAGGGCAGAGGCGGTAGAAGACTTTAGGTGGGAGGACAGTACTCGACACACGAACAAATTCGGTTACACAGCGCTCATAGCCGCCGACACGCGTGAGTATGTCGCGCATGACCGATTCCATAACGCCTTCCATTGGCGCGAGCAGAATTCTCGGTGGGCTGTGACTGGTGTTGTTCATAAAATCTTAAAAAATAAGCAAGTTCGTAGCGTAAATCTTACAGATGACGCCATCGTTCTACGTTTGTAAACTGTGTCGGTCGTAATAGTAGCTGTTTGTTATAGGGCGAGTCACAATGAATCCAAATTATCTGGATTTCGAGCAGCCAATCGCTGAGCTCGAGATGAAAATCGAAGAATTAAAATCGGTAGTGGACGATTCCGAAATTAATATCAGCGATGAGATTGATCGCCTGAAGGCGAAGAGCCATAAACTCACACAATCGATTTACAACGGCCTCAGTCCTTGGGACATCGTGCGTGTGGCTCGGCATCCTTTGCGTCCCTACACGATGGACTATATTCCACTAATCTTTGACGAATTTGACGAGCTTCACGGCGATCGACATTTTGGTGACGACAAAGCCATTGTTGGCGGGGTAGCGCGACTTGATGGCAAGCCGGTGATGGTCATTGGACAAGAGAAGGGTAGAGCGGTCAAAGACAAGGTCTATCGCAACTTTGGTATGCCAAAACCGGAGGGGTACCGAAAAGCGCTGCGCCTGATGGAGATGGCCGAGCGATTTAATATGCCCGTGGTGACACTGATCGACACACCCGGTGCCTACCCCGGCATTGACTCTGAAGAGCGCGGTATTTCCGAAGCGATTGCCCAAAACTTGGCCGTGATGTCGCGACTGAAAACACCGATCGTTTGTGTCGTCATTGGCGAAGGTTCGTCGGGTGGCGCGTTAGGTATTGGTGTGGGCGATCATTTGGCCATGTTGCAGTATTCAACCTACTTCGTGATCTCTCCGGAAGGTTGCGCCAATATTATTTGGAAGAGCAGCGAATTTGCGCCACAGGCAGCTGAGGCCATGGGTGTGACTTCCTCGACGCTTCAAGAGATGGGGATTGTTGATAACACAATTATGGAGCCTCTTGGCGGGGCGCATCGAAACGTCGTCGAAATGGCGGAGCGAATTCGCACTCATGTGTCGGCGCAGCTGGAGTCACTGTGCGCCATCGACACACAAACTCTCGTGGAATCACGTTATCAGCGATTAATGGCCTACGGCGCGTCTTGACCCCGCTATGACGTTACTGGCTGCACTGCAGGGGCACGTAGCGACGTTTCAAACCGCTGGCCGACTTTGCGTGGGTTTCTCGGGCGGAGCAGACAGCCATGCCTTACTCCACGCGCTGGTAACACTCTCTCGGTCAGCGCGGTTGCCCGCTATCGAGGCCATCCATATTAATCATGGGCTTCAGATCGAGGCCGGTCATTGGGCTGAGCATTGTGCGCAGGTTGCCGCTGAACTCCAGGTGGGGTTCACACTAGAAGCGGTGCAGGTGGATACTCAAGCCTCACCTGAGTCGCAAGCGCGAGTCGCTCGATATCGTGCATTTGAGAAGCACCTAGGAGAAGGCGATTTATTGCTTCTTGCTCACCACCGCGACGATCAAGTTGAAACCATCCTTTTTCGTTTGATTCGCGGGGCGGGTCCCAGAGGTCTTGCCGGCATGCCCGAGACTCGGGCATTGGGTGTCGCGACGCTGTTACGCCCGCTGCTGGCTGTCACTCGACAAGACATTGAGCGTTATGTGTTACAGCACGACCTTGAAGTCATAGATGACACAAGCAACGCCAATATCGACATTGACCGTAATTTTTTACGCCATGAGGTTTTGCCCCTCATTGAATCTCGTTGGCCCGGATACCGTGCGGGTTTTACCCGGTCCTCAGCGGTGCTCGCTCAAATAAGCAAGCGCCCCTCATTGTTGCATTCCAGCCAAGTCTCTTCCGTGGGCGACCCCACTTTTCATCTTCAGAACCTTGATGCTGCTGAGCTCCATGACCAGATCTACCACTGGCTTCACGGGCTTGGTCTGCAAGTGCCTCCGCATACCACCATTGCTGAGTTTGTGCGGCAGTGTTTGGAAGCAGACCCCGACAAGCAGCCAGAGCTTCGGCACCGTCACTTCGTGATGCAACGATGGCGTCAATCCATACAGATTTATCCGCTGAAGCCCGCTGGTGGTTTTTGTGTGGAGGCCGTCGTGGGGCACTCTGTTCAGGGTGTCTGGGGCTCACTCGACTGGGTGCAGGCCTCCTTTGGTCTAAACGCTGGGGAGGTGGTTTCACTGCGTGCCCCAAAGCCAGGCGAGGCGCTCAAGCTGAGAGGGCGGCCGAGGCGCACTTTGAATCAATGCCTGCAGGAAAATGAGGTGCCACCGTACTGGCGAGGAAGTATTCCTGTCATCTGTCAGGGCGACTCAGTCGTGGCTGTCGCGGGACTGGGTATCACCCAGGAAGCGTTCGATAAAACCGTCAGCTGTAAAGAGGGATTAGTACCGGTCTGGATCGCGCCGAAATTGTGTTTTGTAAATTGAGCGAATGGACACTCTTTGGTAAGCTGAACGCCCATCGGAGCTCTGCTGTCGGCAACCCTTTGTTCGCCGCCCCACAGTTCCTCTTGCTTTGGTGGAGTCCATGACGCGATACGTTTTTGTAACCGGCGGTGTTGTTTCCTCGCTAGGAAAAGGAATAGCGGCGGCCTCGCTAGCCGCAGTGCTTGAAGCCCGCGGTTTGAAGGTCACGCTTCTCAAGCTAGACCCCTATATCAATGTTGACCCCGGTACCATGAGCCCGTTTCAGCACGGTGAGGTCTTCGTCACCGACGACGGCGCCGAGACGGATCTTGATTTGGGGCATTACGAGCGCTTTACTCGGACGACGATGTCGAAGCGAAATAACTTCACGACCGGCCAGGTCTATGACGAAGTCCTTAGGAAAGAGCGCCGGGGTGATTACCTTGGGGGAACGGTACAAGTCATTCCTCACATCACGGACGAAATTAAGCGCCGTGTTATTGCCGGTGCCGAAGGGGCCGAGATTGCCGTTATTGAAGTGGGTGGTACGGTCGGCGATATTGAAAGTCAGCCCTTTTTAGAAGCCTTGCGCCAATTAAAATTAGAGGCAGGCGCGTCGAGAGCCTTGTTAATGCACTTGACCTTGGTGCCATATATTCCGACGGCGGGTGAAATCAAGACTAAGCCGACACAACACTCAGTGAAGGAATTGCGGTCGATTGGCCTGCAAGCGGATGTTTTGCTCTGCCGGTGTTCTGTTGAGATTGACGACGGTGCCAGAAAGAAAATATCGCTGTTCACCAATGTCGAAGAACGTGCGGTGATTCCTCTTTTGGATGCAGATTCGATTTATAAAATCCCTAAAAACCTGCACGAGAAGGGTCTCGACGACTACATTTTAGAGCGTTTCGGAATGTCTGCCAGGGACGTCGATTTTAGTGAATGGGATGATGTGGTGGCGCGCGAGTTAGCGGAGCGTCGTGCCCGCGTTAAGGTGGGTATGGTCGGTAAATACACCGACTTAGTCGACGCTTACAAGTCACTCAATGAAGCCCTGGGTCACGCCGGTTTGCACACAAATACGCAGGTTGATATTGAATATATCGACGCAGAAGATTTGGAGTCGCAAGGCATCGGGGTCTTACAGTCGCTCGATGCTATTTTAGTGCCCGGTGGATTTGGCGATCGGGGGATCGAAGGTAAAATTGCGGCCGTTCAATACGCTCGCGAGCATAAGATCCCTTATTTGGGCATCTGCTTGGGCATGCACATGGCGATGATCGAATTTGCTCGCAATGTCTGTGATTTAACAGGTGCTCACTCGACAGAAATGAATCCATCAACACCTTATCCCGTGATTGGCTTGATTACTGAGTGGCAAACAGAGTCAGGTGACATTGAAGTTCGAGATGAGCACTCAGATATGGGCGGGACTATGCGATTGGGTTCTCAACCGTGTTATTTGGTTGAGGGCAGTAAAACCCGTGACATTTATGGCGCTGACGTCGTGCGTGAACGCCACCGTCATCGCTACGAGGTGAATAATACACTCGTTGCGAAGCTCGAAGCACAGGGGATGACGATTTCAGGTTGGTCCCAAGACCAAACGCTGGTTGAGATGATCGAGCTTAAAGACCACCCGTGGTTTGTAGCCTGTCAGTTTCATCCCGAGTTCACCTCACGACCCCGCGGTGGGCATCCGCTGTTTTCTAGCTTTATCGATGCGGCGGTCGAGGTGCAGCAAGCATGACCGTCCAGAACGTTTCTGTGGGGGACATTGAGTTTGGCAATGACAAGCCTTTTGTCCTGGTGGGGGGGGTCAATGTTCTAGAGTCTGAGCAGTTTGCGGTCGATGTCGCGAGTGTTTACCAAGAGGTGTGTGCCCGACTTGAGATCCCACTGGTGTTCAAGGCGTCCTACGATAAAGCCAATCGCTCCTCGATAAACTCCTATCGCGGCCCGGGACTTGAACACGGGCTGGCTATTTTTCAGACCGTAAAAAAGGTGACGGGGCTTCCGCTGATTACTGACGTGCATTCACCCGAGGAGGCGGCACCGGCGGCGAGCGTTGTGGACATTATTCAACTGCCCGCTTTTCTGGCGCGACAAACTGATCTCGTTCAAGCCATGGCCGAGACAGGTGCACCGGTTAACATTAAGAAGCCGCAATTTTTAAGCCCCGAGCAGATGGGGAATATCGTTCATAAATTTCGCGAGTGTGGTAACGACAAGCTTATTTTGTGTGAGCGTGGCAGCAACTTTGGTTACGACAATTTAGTAGTCGATATGTTGGGCTTTGGTGTGATGAAAAAACACACTGGCGGTATCCCTATGATTTTTGATGTGACTCATGCGCTGCAGCGACGTGATCCCAGCGATACGGCGTCCGGAGGGCGACGCGCACAAGTCGTGGAGTTGGCGCGAGCAGGCATGGCGACTGGACTTGCGGGTCTTTTTTTGGAATCTCATCCCAATCCAGAAAAAGCATTGTGTGACGGACCGAGCGCTTTACCACTCGACCAGTTGGAATCTTTTCTTAAGCAGGTAAAGGCGGTCGATCAACTGATCAAGTCACTGCCTAAACTTGACATTAACTGACCTTAAACGGAGTAAGTAGTGAGCGAAATTGTTGATATTCGTGCCTTTGAAGTCATGGACTCTCGCGGCAACCCCACGGTTATGGCCGAAGTGACTTTGGATGATGACACCGTCGGGGTTGCGTACGCGCCATCGGGCGCCAGTACGGGCTCACGAGAGGCTTTAGAGCTCCGTGACGGCGACGGTGCTCGGTATTTGGGTAAGGGCGTCCTTACCGCGGTTGCGAACGTTAACGGGCCGCTACGAGACTGTCTTATTGGTTGTGATGCGCTTGATCAACGTGGCGTCGACCAGCGAATGCTCGAGGCCGACGGAACGGAAAACAAAAGTAAGTTCGGCGCTAACGCCATTTTAGCGGTCTCGTTGGCCACGGCACGCGCCGCAGCGCAGTCAGCCAAACTCCCGCTGTACCAGCACATTGCAAACCTCTCTGGGACCACTCAGTTGACCATGCCCGTACCGATGATGAATATTTTGAACGGTGGTGAGCACGCGGACAACAATGTGGATATCCAAGAGTTCATGATTCAGCCCGTTGGCGTGACGTCATTTGCAGAGGCGCTGAGGGTTGGTGCCGAGATATTTCACACGTTGAAGAAGGTTTTGAGTGCACGCGGACTGGCGACGTCTGTGGGCGATGAGGGTGGTTTTGCGCCGGATTTGCCATCCAATGCTGCGGCACTCGACGTCATTGCCGAAGCCGTTTCAAAGGCGGGCTACTCATTGGGTGACGACATCGTGTTGGCGCTCGACTGTGCGGCGTCCGAGTTTTATCGAGATGGGGAATATCAATTATCCGGTGAGGGGCGTTCGTTCTCGAGTACGGGTTTTGCCGATTACCTGTCTGATCTTGCGGCGGCGCACCCGATTGCGTCGATCGAGGACGGCCTCGACGAGTCCGATTGGGACGGCTGGTCTTACTTAACTCAGAAGCTTGGTCAGAAAGTTCAGCTCGTGGGAGACGATTTGTTTGTAACCAATACGCGCATTTTAAAACGCGGTATTGATGACGCAATCGGCAATTCAATATTGATTAAGTTTAATCAGATTGGCTCCTTGAGCGAGACACTTGATGCGATCAAGATGGCCCAGAATGCCGGTTTTACGGCGGTGATTTCGCATCGCAGTGGTGAGACAGAGGACGCAACGATTGCTGATTTAGCGGTCGGTACCGGGGCGGGTCAAATAAAAACAGGGTCCCTTTGCCGGTCTGATCGAGTGGCAAAGTACAACAGACTGCTGCGTATAGAGGCTGAGCTGGGTATGACTGCGCCGTACCGTGGGCGCCTCGAGCTGGAGAGAGACGCTTAGGCTTATGAGGCCTCTCCTATTGCTCTTGGTCGGGCTTTTGGCACTGCTGCAGTACCAGCTGTGGTTTGGGGAGGGTGGCATCAAAGAGCGACGTGCACTTGAGCGTCAGGCTGCGGTGGGTGAGGACGCTAACGCGACACTGCGACAGCGAAACGACACGTTGGCCAGACAGGTGCTGGAGCTGCAAGAGGGTACAGAGATGCTGGAAGCTGTGGCGCGCGAGGAACTGGGTTTGGTGCGCGAAGGCGAAGAGTACATTCTCTTTATCGATGAAAAGCCGAAGGAGCAGGCGCCGTGACAAACAGCATTTGGGCCATTGTTCCGGCGGCTGGAAGCGGACGTCGAATGGCGGCTGAGACACCTAAGCAATACTTACTGGTGAACGGGCTGCCCATTTTGGAGCATACGTTGCGTGCGTTGTTAGCGTGCCCCGATATCAGGGGTGTGGTCGTCGTCTTGGATCCGAGCGATCGACGTGCTGACTCAGTGACGAGTCTCTCTGATCCGAGAGTATTTAAAGCCTCGGGAGGGGCAGAACGAGCGGACTCTGTTCTCTCTGGCCTCAAATCACTCACAGACTACACCAGCCTGGGTGACTGGGCCTTGGTTCATGATGCGGCGCGACCCTGTGTTTCAGTGAGCGTGTTACGCGAGTTGATTGATCGAGCCCTGTCCAGTGATACCGGCACAGTGCTTGCGCAAGCGTCCACCGACACCGTCAAGCAAGTGGAGAACAACGGACTGGTCACTGCGACGCTCGATCGGCGCAGTATCTGGCGTGCACAAACACCACAGATGTTCCGACTCTCGGAGCTAGAGCATGCGCTTTCGTCAGCACTTGAGAGTGGTGTTTCGGTGACCGATGAATCGATGGCCATGGAGCGACTAGGCTACCCGGTTTCGGTGCTTGAGGGGCCTTCAACCAACATCAAGGTGACATTACCGGCTGATTTAGAATTCGCAGAGATTATTTTACGGCGTATGAATGAGGAGAGCGATTCGTGAGAATTGGACATGGGTATGACGTACATGCGTTTGGTCCGGGCGATCACGTCATGCTGGGTGGCGAGCGCATTTCTCACTCTCGGGGTTTGATCGCCCACTCAGACGGTGATGTGATCTTGCACGCGTTGAGTGATGCCTTACTTGGCGCAATGGCGCTGGGCGATATTGGGCATCACTTTCCCGACAACGACCCCGTTTTTGCAAATGCAGACAGTCGCGTATTACTCCGACACGTGATTGAGCAAGTGAGTGACCTTGGGTTCTGCGTGTCGAACACCGATGTGACCGTCATCGCACAGGCTCCCAAACTTGCCGATCACATCGCGGGCATGAAAAAAAATATAGCGCATGACCTCAACGTGATGGTCGGTAATGTCAATGTAAAGGCCACGACCACAGAAGCGTTAGGCTTCATTGGGCGAGAAGAGGGTATCGCCGTGCACGCGGTGGTTTTACTGACAGAGAAGGCGTCTGCGTGAGCGATCTGCGTGGCATAGGTATGACGTCGCAACGGACGCGCCTGCGCCTGATTGAGCGACTAAAAGCGCAGGGTATCGGCGATGACCGAGTGCTTCAAGCCATGAGCGAGACGCCCCGACACTTATTTGTCGACGAGGCGCTGGCGCATCGAGCCTATGAGGATACCGCTCTGCCTATTGGGTTTAATCAGACCTTAAGTCAGCCTTACATCGTTGCGCGGATGACCGAGCTTGCGTTGCAACGCGGCAAGCCTGGCCGAGTGTTGGAACTGGGTACGGGATCAGGCTATCAAAGCGCAGTGCTGGCTCGGGTCGCCGATGAAATCTATTCTATTGAGCGTATAAAGCCGTTGCTCAGTAAGGCGAAAGCGCGTTTGCGAACATTGAAAGCGCGCAACGTGCGTTGTATGCACGGTGATGGCTTTGAAGGATGGGCTGAGTTTGCGCCTTTTGACGTTATTATGGGGGCCGCGGCACCCGAGACGATTCCACAGAGCTTGTTGTCACAACTCGCGCCAGATGGCTTTTTGCTCCTCCCGGTGGGAGGTAGTGAGCAGAAACTGGTGCAGATGACCTCCACTCCAGAGGGGTTTGAAGAAACGATTATTGAAGATGTCTTTTTTGTGCCAATGCGCGAGGGTGTTCACCGGTGACCGAGAGTTGGTTGGGTATTTACCTGCGAGGAGTCGCCATGGGCGCCGCAGACCTTGTTCCGGGGGTGTCGGGTGGCACGATTGCGCTGATAACCGGGATCTATGACCGCTTTATTAATGCAATTTCCAGCGTGGGCCTTGCGACCGTCAAGTCTGTCTTGACCGGAAAGGTGCGTGAGGCGTGGAGTGCGATCGACGGCAATTTTTTAGTCGCCTTGGGCGCCGGAATCGCTACCGCGATTGTGAGCTTAGCATCGATACTGAATTATCTGATGTCGGCTTATCCGTTGCCACTATGGTCCACTTTTTGTGGGCTCGTCTTGGCGAGTGCGATCCATCTTATTTTGTCGATGCGGGGCGGGTGGCAAGTGCGCGAATACGGTTTTTTAGTCTTTGGAATCGGTTGCGCGGTGTTTGTGGGGCTGACTCAAGCCATGCAGTTGCCCACG
>CAYVQI010000003.1:0-14572 GCA_964454155.1 uncultured Alteromonadaceae bacterium
TTTGCCATGAAGTTCACTTTTAGCCCCCAGCCCCAAATGACGGACAGTGCAAGCACGAAATCAAGATTAGAGCTGTGAGGCAAAGCAACGACAATAAATTTGGGCTCATCGGGAAGCGCGCCTTCGAGCTTCCAGCCCAGCACCTTTAACACTGTCCTACCGATGAGTTTGCGTAAAGGTTGTCGTCGGGCGGGAATTGAGTTGCCCAGTCGCGGCCATGCCATAGTATCCACTTTTATGTTGTTGTACGTTGTGTGCTGCGTTGACCAGTATCAAGTCTTTCACGGGTATATGAAAGTACAAACTGCGCGGTTTTTCGCCAGTGTTTAAGCCATTTGTAGTGTAGCCAACTCACGTTGAGAGGCGAGTGCTGGCCTAAAAGGAGCGTGAAATGAAGACAGCGTTTGTGACGGGTGCCGCTCAGGGCATCGGACTGGCCATTGCCCGCCGATTTGCGCAGGCGGGCTATCGTGTTGGGCTCTTTGATATTAACGACGCTCGGTGCCACGAGCTCTTGGGCGAGTCTGAGTTTACGCATGCGATTGCAGGACACTGCGATGTAAGAGACAAAGCGTCCGTCGATGCGGCACTCGCGTATTTTTCCGAAGCCACAGCAGGGCGCCTCGATGTTTTGGTAAACAATGCGGGGGTGCTGACGGCTGGCGAGTTGACGAACCACTCAGAGGCACAAATTCGTGCGATGGTCGATGTCAATGTGACGGGTTTGACACTGGTCTCTTACGCGGCCTTCCCACTCCTCAAGGCAACGACAGGGGCGATGGTCATTAATTTGTGTTCGGTATCGAGCATCCACGGAATACCCTTGCTCGCGGTTTACAGCGCCACAAAATTTTACGTCGACGGACTCACACAGGCACTCAATATCGAATGGGAAGACGACGATATTTTTGTGACCTGTGTCAAACCACCCGTGATTAACACCGCAATGGGTCAGTCGTTAGACCCGCGTCATACAGAGAATATGAAAATCACTATGGAGCCCAGTGATGTTGCTGAGGCTGCATTTTCGTTAACCCAAACGCGCAAGCTACACCTAGTTTTGGGATCGACGTCGAGGCTGTGGCACGGACTCAGTGGTGTATTTTCGATGCGCGTTAGTCGGTGGCTGACGCGCCGTATCATCGGCTAATTATTGGCGCCATTACGTCACATAAAAAGTCATTTTTCGGCGAGTTGTCTCCGTTTTTGACAGGAGCATTGTGATCGGTTGCCCCTAAGGTGACGGCTTACTGGGTATCCGGCACCCCCAGTTTCATGCCCTCAAAAGCAACTGCGCTACCCTCCACAGGAGGACGGTACTGTGGAACGTTTATCGGGAAGCTGTTTGTCTCACTCGACAGGCTCTTGATCCATGGCCATAAGTTGAGCCAGATCTTCAGCCAGTCTGACGCAGGCTGCCTCGACATTGTTGCTTACCCGTCCAAACATCAAATAGCTGTGGGTCAACTCAGTAAAACAGTGATGGATCACCGTATTTCCTGACTGTTCCAAACGTTCAGCAAAGGCGTTTCCTTGGTCTCGAATAGGATCAAATCCCGCAGTACCGATCACGGTCGGAGGGAGGCCTTCTAGCGTCTCGGCGTGCAGTGGATTCACCCAATCGTGGTCGATGTTTTCGTCATTAGGAAAGACGTGCGCGTTGAAAAAATGCATGGTCTCTTGAGTTAGAGGGAATGTGTTAGCGCAACTGGTCATGGAGTGCTGATCTTGAGAGTTTGTCGTGACCCAAGGGTAGGCGAGGCAGAGTGCTTTGGGTTGCCGGCCTCCCTCATCGCGCAAGATGAGGGCGAGCGTACTGCTCATTAGACCGCCTGCACTGTCACCCGCAAGGGCGACCCGCGCAGGATCTACTCCTAAGTCCGCGGCATTGTCTTGCACGAAACACCAAAGCGCCTTGGCGTCTTCGATAGGCGCTGGGAAGGGGTTTTCGGGGCAGAGCCGATAGTCGAGTGCGATCACGGCTGCACCGCAGCGCGCGGCCAGCAGTGAGCAAAAATGGTTGTCGGTCAGATGATCCATAATGACCATGCCGCCTTGGTGAAAAAATAGGATCGCAGGCATGTTTTCCGGCGCGTTTTGTGGGCGATGAATCCGAGCAGATAGGGTATTCCCAAGAAGCTCAAATGAGGTGTCTTCAACAGTTACCCCACGCGCTAAGGGCAGATTCAAGCCTTCAAACTCGGCGGCTTTCGCTCGAATATCCTCAAGTGATTGCGCCGCGCGAGGCTTATTGCCTTTTGCTGACAGAGTCGCAAGGACGTGCATATTCATATCGAGCGTATTTCCGTCAATGAGTGGCGCAGGCCCTACGAAGGCGCGCAATAACCATTTTGGGAAAATACGAAGTGTGTCGATCATCAGTAATTGGAGGGACATTATTATTCCTAGTGTGGTGACGCTTTCTCACTCTATTACACCCGCGGAGAACGCACAAAGAAGTGCGTTTGCGCTTCAGCAGGCGGCGCGTCAATATGGAGTATTGATTGCACGAAAAGCGTGTTTTGTTAGGGAAGGAATAATAAGTGGCCATAGAGGTTGATGCTCGCGCAGCGGGTTTTGAGGCAAAAAAACTGGCGCGAATTGGCGAGCACTTGAGTGAACGGTACGTTGAGCCCGGTAAAATTGCGGGATGCCAAGTCTTGGTTTCGCGTCATGGGATTCCGGCCTATTTTGAGTCTTACGGTCTGATGGATCGTGAGCGAAACAAACCCATGCAAGACGATACGCTCTTCCGCATTTACTCAATGTCTAAGCCCATTACTTCAGTGGCCTTGATGATGTTGTGGGAGGAGGGACGCTTCCAATTAAGCGATCCGGTACATCGGTACATTCCCTCTTGGCGTAACCAGTCGGTCTGGCAGGAGGGAGAGGGCAGCAGCATGGTCACTCGACGACCCAAAACGCCGCCGACGATGCAGCACATTTTGAGCCACACCGCGGGTCTTACTTATGGCGGGCTTTTGCCCGGTCTTGAAAGTCCCGTTGATGCGGTTTACCAGCAGATGGGAGTGGCGCGCGGTGACGGCGAGACCTTGTTGGACTTTGCTGAGAAGTTAGGGCGTGTTCCTCTGATGTATGAGCCGGGGTCTAAGTGGTGTTACTCATTAGCGACCGATGTCTGTGGCGCGCTGGTCGAGATTATCTCGGGCCAGCCGTTTGAGCAGTTTCTGCAAGAGCGACTCTTTGCCCCTCTCGGGATGCGTGATACTGGTTTTCGCGTCAGCGATGAACAGCTTGATCGATTCGCGGCGTGTTACGTGCGGGGCCCCGATAAGCGACTCTTACTCGAGGACGATCCAGAGACGAGCCATTATCGGCACAAGCGCAACTTCTTCTCGGGTGGCGGCGGTCTCGTGGGTACGACGGCCGACTACATGGCATTTTGCGAAATGTTGAGACAGGGCGGCTGCTACCAAGGGACTCAGATTTTGGGCCGGCGAACGCTTGAGTTAATGACCGCTAATCACTTGCTACAAGGGCAGTCCTTGGCACAAATGGCCGTGGGCGCCTTTTCTGAAACCACCAATGCAGGCGTGGGATTCGGTTTGGGTTTTGCATCTACTTTGGATGAGGTGGCGTCCTGTACTGTCGGTGCGGGTGACTTTTACTGGGGTGGGCGCGCGTCCACGTTGTTCTGGGTTGATCCCGAGGAGGACCTGCAGGTCATCTTTATGACTCAGCTTATACCGTCCTCCACATTTAATTTCAGAGGGCAGCTGAAAAACATCATTTACGGCGCTCTCAAATAAAGGCACAGTGAAAAAGCCGGTAAAGGCACCATCAACTCTCTGGCATCAATAATAACTATGATTTTTGGAGATCAAATAAAATGGAAGCAGCTCAAATTAATGCCCTCGCTTTGTACGTCGGTCTTAACCTACTACTCACGCTTATGCTGGCGGTAAATGTGGTTCGCCATCGGTTTAAAGGCGACTCAGGCGACGAGGTGATGCTCAATAAAGCGGTTCGAGCCCACGGCAACAACATTGAGTACGTTCCGATCACGTTGATGGGTCTTGCTCTACTGGCAATGACTGGCGCATCGGCACAGACGATTAGTATTTTGGGCGGCACGTTGGTCGTTGCACGCGTATCTCACGCCTTCGGTATTACGCGCGCTACGGTGCCCAATCCCTTCGGCTATGTTGGCAACATTGCCACGTGGCTGATCATGCTCTGCATTGCGGTGTCACTGATTATGTCCGCTGTATCTGCCTAGGACTTTGTGTGATCTTAGGAAAAGGGGCCTGGCCCCTTTTTTTGTGGGTCACCTGTGCAGCGAGTCCTTGTTGAGTCGTTGGAACCGGCATTTTGATCCTGAAATGCCGTCTTCACGCTGAGTGGGTCGCATGGCACGATAAAAGCTGATGTTCATTAATGCGCAATGAGGTCCCAGGTTTCATACTTAATTACCCCTTTTTAATTTCGGATAGGCCTGTGCGACAGAGACTCCTTTTAATCTTGACGGTCGTGCTGACCAGCCTTACCCAATGGGGCTGTAGCCCCGAGCAGACGATCAAGACCAGTCCCGCTGCCGCCGATATTTTTGGAGATCCTCAGTACCGCGCTGTGTCATTTGGTGGCTACCGAGGCTTGAGTCGTGACGATGGCCCAACCGTTGAACAGCTCATGGATGACGTGAGAATTTTAGACGCCATGGGTGTCAAATTACTCCGCACCTACAACACGTCGCAATTTCCACAAGTAGAACGGTTACTCGCAGCGATAAGCCGTGTAAAGCAAATCGACCCTGATTTCGAAATGTACGTCATGCTGGGCGCGTGGATAGACTCAAAAAATGCCTGGACAGAGGCGGTTTGGGATGCGGGTAATAATGCCTGGGTTGAGGGTACCGGGCCCGATCACACGCAAGGCGATGTGGCCAATAATACGCGTGAAATTGAGGCCGCGGTTCGATTGAGCAATCAGTATCCCCATATCGTCAAGGCCATCGCGGTGGGTAATGAAGCCATGGTTCAGTGGGCGGTAAGTTACTTCGTCTATCCGAAAACCATTCTTAAGTGGGTGAACTATTTACAGGACGCCAAGACCAAGGGCGAACTGAGCAAAGATGTGTGGATTACGAGTTCTGATAACTATGAATCCTGGGGTGGTGGCAATCCGATCTACCATACGAGTGAACTCACACAGCTTATGCAGGCCGTTGATTTCGTTTCGGTACACACCTACCCCTTCCACGACTCCTTTTATAATCCATCGTTTTGGGGTGTAGAGCCTGATGAGGAGGCGCTGAGCTTTGAGTTGATGACCGATGCAAGCATGCGTCGAACAATCGAATACGCCCAAAAGCAGTATCAAGCGGTTATTGATTACATGGCGCGGGTCGGTGTGCGAAAGCCAGTTCACATTGGTGAAACCGGATGGGCGAGCTATGACGAGTCAGCCTACGGTGCAAATGGATCCAAAGCCGCCGACGAGTATAAGCAGAAGGTCTTCTATGACCTTCTTCGTGAGTGGACAGATCGCGACGGGATTTCACTGTTTTATTTTGAGGCTTTTGACGAGCAGTGGAAAAAAGCGGACAGCCCGGGGGATTCTGAAAACCATTTTGGATTGGTCTCGCTGAGCAATGAAGTAAAACACACCTTATGGGATGCGTTTGATGCTGGCGCATTTGATGGAATGACTCGAAATGGTGCGCCCCTGCGCAAGAGCTATGGTGGGGATCGCACTGAGCTGCTGGCCGCTGCCATGGTGCCGCCGTTTCGGAGTCAAATGGCGGTTCGACGAATCGACACGATTAATCGCGTTCGTCAGGTGGGAGAGCTTGTTACCGAGCAGCAATTCGTCATCGTTCATAATACGTTGACCGCTGAGGGCCCAGGAAGCACGTATCCTAGTGCGTCTTTGAAGTTGACGCCGTGGGAGGGAACGACAGCGATCGAATTACTGCCGGGTGGTGAGGTTCGCGTGGAGACTCGCGCGGGAGATTGGTGGGGGGCAGGTCTCGAGGTGGACGCTGACGTCGGCGAAAACCTGTCTCGATTTAAGAGCGGCCATATGCACTTTGAGATTCGCGGTAGCAGCGATGTGCATTTTAATCTTGGTTTTCAAACAGGCAGTTTTTTGCGGGGTGACCAGGTGAATCACTTTGCCAGTTTTGGCCCCGGTACTGACAATTTGGTGGGCGAGGAATGGCGCACAGTCACCTTGCCAATCTCTGAGCTTAATGGTGGCGCGGACCTCTCAGACGTCACTAACGTGGTGGCTTTTTTGAGTCGCGCTAAGGCGCCTAATCGCACCCTATACCTCAGAAACATCTACTTCAGTCAGTAGTGTGCTGCAGACGGGTCTTTCTTGCAGAGGCTTTAGCCACCACTGCGCCGATGATAGCCAAGACATAGACGACATAGACCGTGCCGCCTTTCTGAATGAGTGCAGCACTAAAGGCGACAAAAAAGTACAGCATTAAAATATTAATTCCAGTGGTGTGAAGCAGTCGCCATCGTTTAACGCCCAGTCGACGAACACTCCAATTGTTTGACGTCACCGCGAGTGCGGTGGTCACCGCATAGCCAAATGCGGCAACGGCCAATGACGCCGTTACTGAAAAGCCCTCAAGATTCAGGAGAAGTAAGGTCAGTGCGGCAAGGTGAAAAGCGTGAGCTGTCGCAAAGCCCAGTCCAAGCTGGCGTCGATAATTCATGAGGACGCGTGTTACCGGATGGCGCCAGCGCCTGCGAGCCGTGCTCGTTAAGAAAGCCACGAGCAAAAACAGAAAGGCAAGATGGGCAGAGTAGCGCGTCCAAAGGAGAAAAAAGCCAGGGGGCTCGTCGCTCGCTAGAAGTGTGCCTTCAGGAGGGACGATACCGCTGATTCCCATGACGGCGAGCGAACAGAGGACGCTAAACAGCCAGATCATCGTTAGCCACCTTGGTCGGTTGAAGTCTTTATTTGTCTTGTCTGCCGGCAGATCTGAGTCTACTGTGAGGTTAATAGACTAGCTTAACAAGGGGTCATAATGAAACCTGTGTACACCGTTGTTTTGGCCGCCGCGCTCTCCGGTTGCTCGTCTGCACCGACGGAGCAAGAGGTGAAGTCAGCCGATTTTGGCGTATCGATGTCAGAGGCTGAGTGCCTCGCGATTGCAAAGCCCTTCATCAGGTCGCGCATGGGCGACCCTGAGTCTGTGATTTTTGATGACCTCAAGTGCTATCGAGGCCTTGAAGGACGCGTTCCGATCGCCCGGGTCGAGGCGACCTATGGGTATCGATTTGCGGGTAGCGTTGACTCTAAAGGCGATATTGGGCGTTACACGGGGCTGACGCCTTTTTCGGGCATTGTGCGCAACGATGGTGACGGGCCACGTGTGGTGCGGTATTGCATTACCAGTGGCACGACAGACTACCGATTCTGTATTCCTTCTATCGTCGACTGAGGCCTTAAGACGTTGATTTTGGACGGCGGCCTAGTACGTCAGTAACCTCCTAGAGCACCCGACATCGCTCAAACACGACGCTTTCTGCGTCACAGTGACGGATCAATTTTAGTTTGAAGCAGTCCTTTTTTTGGGCCTTTTTTGTTGTGAATGTGCACGTTGAGAGAAGACTCAAAAAATAGTGCGGTATGTTGCAATTACTAATGCGAATCATTATCATTTTCGGTTCAGTAAAAGAGTATTGTTCATGAAACCGCTTAAAGTAATTCCCTTGGTCGCCTCCGCAGTCCTGCTCAGCCCCGTATATGCACAGATGGATTCAACGACGGACCGCGATGTCGCCAGTGCGGCGATTGAAGAGATAGTGGTTTCTGCGCAGTACCTTTACTCGGATACGGTCAATGCCCTCAAGACGCCTACGCCAATTTTAAATGTCCCTCAGAGTCTGAGCATTGTTTCTGCCAAGGACATCCGTGCGCGAGGCTTCAATAGCATTAGCGAGGTGGTCAATTACCTCCCGGGCGTGACGACGTCGCAAGGGGAGGGACATCGAGATGCCGTCGTTTTTCGGGGCGTTCGCTCAACGGCAGACTTTTACATCGACGGGATGCGCGATGACGTGCAGTACTACCGGCCCCTCTACAATCTGGCGCAAGTCGAGGTTCTCAGAGGTCCCAACGCACTATTGTTTGGTCGTGGTGGCACGGGTGGTGTATTGAATCGTGTCACGAAAAAAGCGCAGCTTGATCAAGACTCCACGAGGTCGCAGCTCAGTGTGGACAGCCTCGGCGAGTTAGGGGGCCAGATCGACCACAACAGGGTGATCAGTGATTCGGTCGCGTTACGAATCAATGCCATGGTTGAGCGGCTTGATAATCACCGTGACTTTTACGACGGTGACCGGGTGGGTGTTAATCCAACGTTGCATATTGAGTCGGGCGACAGCGTGATTGATCTGTCGTACGAGTACGTCGATCACCAACGATTTATTGATCGCGGAATCCCTACCGGCTCTGATGGTCGCCCAGTAGAGGCGTTTCAGAAGATTGTGTTTGGAGATCCCGATGTGAATACCACAGCGTTGAAAGCGCATCTGTGGCGAGCGTCAGTGCAGCACTCGTTCTCCGACACCCTTAAAGGCAATATCGCGGCGTTTTACGGCGACTACGACAAGCTCTATCAAAACTTTTATGCCGCCTCTTACGATCAGGCACAAACACCTGATGAAGTGACGCTCGATGGGTACGTCGATACAACCCAACGGCAAAACACGATTTTATCGGCTAACTTGATCGGCGAATCTGATTTTGCCGGTATGCAACACACGCTTCTGGCGGGTGTCGAATTCATCGATACGTCAAGCGACCAAGACCGCTGGAATACGTTTTGGGACACTACCGAGGATGATAAAGAGACATTCTCGCTGACTCGAAATCTGGGGCTTGAAGGCGGCGTTGGGCTGAATGCGCTGGGCAATGTCGCCACGAATAACTTCGATAGCGATATCAATGATGACACTGACGTCTCGATTGACGTGACCTCGGTATACCTTCAGGACGAATTAAAGCTCACCGATCAGGTCCAAGTGGTTTTGGGGCTCCGCTACGACAGTTTTGACATTAACGTAGTCAATGCACTCGCCGATGAAACGCGATCGCGCAAGGACAGTGAGGTATCCCCACGCTTTGGAGTCGTTTACAAGCCGATAGACGCAATTTCGATTTACGCCAGCTACAGCGAGTCTTTTTTGCCCCGCAGTGGGGAGCAATTTGCCAACATAAACGGCAGTAACGATGAGCTTGCGCCAAATACGTTTGGTAATCGCGAGGTGGGGGTTAAGTATGACTTTGCATCGGGTCTCAGCTTCACCGCGGCCCTGTTTGAGATAGAGCAACGTTCCCCACAAGTAGCAGACAATGACCCCGCAACGCTCGATGTTATTGAGTCGCAAATTGATGGTTTTGAGGTTCAGCTTCAAGGGCGAGTCAACGAGTTATGGCGCGTTTCTGCGGGCTACAGTTCGCTCGACGGGGAGCAGATGAGCCGTCAAGGCGGCACGGGCCTTACACCGCGAGAGCTGCCTGATTCGATGTTCTCAATCTGGAACCAATTTACACTTTCTGATCGCTTAAGTCTGGGCCTTGGACTGACGCATCAAAGCGAGAGCTTTATTAACAATAGCAACTCGGCGATCTTACCCAGTTACACCCGAATCGACGCCTCGGCGCGTTATCGCCTGTCAGAAAGCACGGTCATTCAGCTCAATGTTGAAAACGCGACGGATGAGCTGTATTTCCCCAACGCACACAGCACGCACCAAGCATCGGTCGGTGCTCCGATTAATGTGAGATTGGCGATTAATACGACCTTCTAGCGTCGGTTCAATGCGTAACTGATCTGTCAAAAGCGCCTCATTGAGGCGTTTTTTTTTGTGGATCAATGAGGCCGTCAGCTTGTTGTGTGCTCACACCCACGTCCGCGGCGATGTCGTTGGGAATGAGCAAGGTCAGTGAGTAGTGCGCCAGTTTCCACTCGCCATTGATGCGTTGAACGACACCGGTCCCGCGACAGTGGCCGAGTTTCTCATTCAATAAAATCTCATCAAACCATCGCGTATCACCGTCGCCCTCGACGTTGCGCTCAATCACGGTGTAAGACCATCCGTGACCGTCGGCGAAGGCAGGGGCTGCGTAGCGTTTAAACTCGTCAATGGTCCAGCGCTCGGTTTTATCAGTGCCCATGAACACAGCATTGGGTGTGTAGCGATCAAAATAGGTTTGAAACTCACCCCTGTCGGCATCGCGATGGAGGCCATCGATGAGCGTATTGATGGCCTGTGTTTCCGGGGTTGCTGCGGCCCAAGAAGACAGTATCGTCAGACCCGTTAAGAGGGCTGAGATTACCTTTGGCACTCGCCTCTTGGACTGACACACGGAGTGGTCGTTGGATCTCTGCATAAACTTCACCTTACTGATTTAACCTGTGACCACCCTGTTCTGCGGCGTCAATGTGCCCTGATATTAAACCGACGATTTGAGGGTGGAGCGGCTCCGGCATGTTATGCCCCATGCCGTCGATGAGTACAAAGCGAGCCCCCTCGACTTGTTCGGCCGTGTGGATACCGTGCTCAGGTGGTACCAAGGGATCTTCGGATCCATGAATCACCAGCGTCGGTGAGGTGATGCTACCCACTTCCTCTGTGCGATCGCCTGACTTAAAAATCGCCATGAGGTGTCGCTCCATCGATTCGGGATAAAACCCACGATCCCGCATGAGTTGCTCACGCGAGGTTTCAGCATCGCCGCCCGCCAAGTTCCTCAAATTATCTTCTGCGTTGGCGCTGGGCGGCGGTAAGTGCGGCGCAAACGTGGTCGACATGATCGATGTGAGACTCACAACACGCTCGGGGAATCGTGCCGCTATAACTTGCGCGATCATGCCTCCCATCGACGCTCCGGCGACATGAACACGTTGATAACCGGCGGCATCTAAGACGGCAATACTGTCTTGGGCCATCTCGGCGAGTGAGTAGGGCGCATCTACTGACAATCCCAATTTGTATTTGAGCAACTGCCACCATAGCGTTGGTTGCCCCCACGCTGCGAAAGAATCCGACTCACCGGTGTCACGGTTATCGATCACAATCACTTCGAGGCCCTTTGATTCCAGAGCCTTGACGAAGGCATCACCCCAGGCATAACCGGCACCACCTAAACCCATGATCAGTAAAATTTTCGGGTGATCTTCCGCTCGGTTAAAGACGCGATACGAGATAGCTGTATCCCCTGATTCAGCACGTTCTGCGGCCACTGCGTCGATGTAGTCACGCGAATAATCTGCGTGTGAGGCTGATGTTGTAAAAAGCGCGAATAGAATAACCACAAGGTATTTCATACGTTATGCCTGCAACGCTCTCGCGTCATTAAAAATGTGTAGTAACGCTAATGTGGTCGCTTAAGCAGTGTCTTTCTTCGCCATTGGCACACATCATATTTGAGTACGCTAGGTTATCGGAAACCGGTTGATAAGCGAGGGTAATTGAGTGATGTTAACCGATCTACTTGGTTGTGAGAGACCCTTGCACAGTGATCAGTCCGTCGTCCTCATCTAAACATGGCCTCATTCATGCACTTAAACTTTCTCAGCTGGGTTCAGCCGTCGCCGCTGAGTCCACTGCCGATGCGGACGCGACTTGGTTGCACTTTGATGCAGATCATCCAGAAACACGACAGTGGTTACTCTCCGAAGGGGGTTTAAGTCCGATTGCGGCTGGTGCGCTGACAACCGACGAAACGCGCCCTCGGGTATTACGCCGTGGCGATAACCTTGTCCTTACTCTTCGCGGGGTAAACCGACTCCCGGGTGCAGAGGCTGAAGACATGGTGTCACTCCGAATATGGACGAACGGCAGCCGTTTGATCAGTGCGCGTCTTCGCCCACTTCAGTCGACCGAAAGATTGGTCGGTGAACTTCTTCAAGGGGAGGGAGCCAATACCATCCCAGACCTGCTCGTTGATTGGGTGGAGTATGTTGTGGATGACATGGCAGACAGCATCGCTGACCTTGAGCTCGATGTGGCGAGCGCAGAAACCGCGATCGATGAGGGTGATCCCACGTCCATAAGACGATCTATTGTCGCGCTTCGAAAGCGAGCCCTGCAATTTCGTCGTTATATGGCACCCCAACGTGAAGCATTAACTCGACTTAGCGCAGAGACACCAACGTGGCTGAATGAGTATCACCGAGTCAGACTTCGTGATATTGCTGACCGACTCATGAGGTACATCGAGGATCTTGATCAAGTTCGAGATCGGGCGATACTTGCACAAGAAGAGCTGGCAGCGAGGTTGGCTGACGATATGAATCGTAAAACCTATGTGTTTACGATTGTGGCGGTATTGTTCCTGCCTCTGGGGTTTTTGACTGGCTTGTTGGGCGTCAACGTGGGCGGGGTCCCAGGGCTGGATGAGCCTCATGCCTTTAACTATTTAATGGCCTCCTGTGGGGGCATGATTTTAGCGTTGTTATTGTATCTTAAGTGGCAGCGCTGGATGTAGCCTGTACCCACGCGGCGTTACACCTCGCCCAATAGTGTCGCGGCGACGAGAACGAGCTGGGTTGCCTATTACGCGGCCGTAAAACCCCCGTCGACCACGAGTTCTGACCCTGTCATAAACGAGCTGTCTTTTGAAAACAAAAAGACCGCGGCGGCGGCGATCTGGTCGGCTTCCCCAAGACCCAAGGGGACGCGCTCAATGGTTCGTGCGGCAAACTGAGCGGCCTCTTCAGGCTCCATTTCGGAAACACTGTCCTCGACCATTGGTGTCGCTGTGAAGCCTGGGTGAATGGAGTTTGCGCGTATTTGTGTGGCTCTGTCGGCGAGATCGAGTGCAATGGCTTTGGTCATGGTTCTTACGCCACCCTTGGAGGCTGAATACGCCACCGCACCCGAGTCTGACACCATGCCCCAGATCGACGACACGTTGACGATTGAGCCACCGCCTGAGATCGTCATCAGCGGCGCACATACCTTACACCCCAGAAAAACACCCAATAAGTTGATGTTGGTGGTTTGCAGGAACTCCTCGGCTGTTTGTGTTTCGAGGGTACCGCCGATGACGATACCGGCGTTATTCATCAGTAGGTTGAGGCCCTCACCCTGGCTGGCAATCAATTCCACAACTGAGATCCAGTCCGCCTCCTTGGACACGTCTAGATGCACATAAGTCGCACCAATCTCTTCTGCAATCTGCTCGCCTTTGTCATCCTGAATATCGGCGATCCAGACGGTCGCACCGCCTGCGAGGAGGCGTTTGGCGGTGGCCAGTCCAATGCCAGAGGCTCCCCCGGAAATAAGAGCGATCTGACCGGTAAACTCGTGTGGGGCTGTAGCTGACATAGTAAGGCGCCTTTTGTGGGGTTAAAGCCGTGTCCTCATCATGCCTCTATTTCCTGATAGCGCAAACTAACGAGAAATAGACTGAATCACTTGGGATTCGCGTTTGTGTTTTTTCGCACCAAAAGGCACAACGCGGCGTCTCAAATGTGTTTTTCTGATTAGTGAATTAAGGCGCAGTCACTGTGTATAGTGGGGTTTGTGAACGGTAAATGCCTGCGGATTAGCGCCTCGGGTGTGGTGTTTTAAAAAAAGAGATAATGAATGAGCTTTCAGCAGTTAGAGGGTTGGTCAATCGCATTCGCAGATGCCGTATGGGGGCTCCCAATGGTGGCATTACTGTTGGGTGGCGGTGCGTTCTTTCTCGTTATCTCGCGCGCACTTCCTTACCGTTACTTGGGCCACGCGTTTGCAGTGATGTCCGGTCGTTATGACACCCCTGACGAGGAAGGTGAGTTGTCGCACGTTCAGGCGCTTGCGGCGGCGCTCTCTAACACCATGGGCTTGGGCAATATAGCAGGCGTTGCACTGGCGATTGTCGCTGGAGGGCCGGGCGCTATTTTCTGGATGTGGGTGTCGGCAGTGGTCGGCATTGCGACCAAATTTTTCACGTGTTCGCTCGGGGTGATGTACCGTGGGCTCGACAGTGAGGGCAACCTTCAGGGTGGCCCAATGTATGTCATCCGAGAGGCACTGCCTCGATCGTTTTACCCGCTGGCGGTTTTGTTTTCCCTGGCGGGTTTAATCGGCACGTTGCCCATGTTTCAGGCGAATCAGCTCACGGCGTTGATTGGTCAGACCGTTTTTGATGGCGCGCCTCCTGCTTGGTCTGGGCTCGCAACTGGATTGGGCTTGGCCGTGCTCGTCGCAGGGGTGATTTTCGGTGGTTTACCGCGCGTTGCCATGGTTGCAGTACGCTCATTACCCGCCATGGTTGTTGTCTACGTCACCATGACCTTATACGTGGTGCTGAGCCACCTCTCCGAGGTGCCCGCCCTGTTGTGGTTGATTGTCTCTGAGGCCTTCAGTCCAACCGCGGTCGGGGGCGGTTTCGTGGGCATTATGCTGATTGGCGTTAGTCGCGGCGTTTTTTCAAACGAGGCGGGTGTCGGCACTGAGGTAATGGCGCACGGCGCAGCAAAAACAAATGAGCCCATACGCGAAGGCATGGTTGCAACGCTGGGTCCTATATTCGACACCTTGCTTGTATGCACCTGCACGGCGCTGGTGATTTTACTCGCCGGTGAGTGGCAAAA
>CAYVQI010000003.1:14672-30501 GCA_964454155.1 uncultured Alteromonadaceae bacterium
GCGCCGAGAGTGATGGATGCGGCGAAAGACTATTTTGCGCGTCTGGAGCATTGAGCATTGTGTGGTTTTCTGGGGTTTACACAGTGATATTTCGAGCCAGCAATGAGTGACGACATTAACCTCAACGGCGTGATTGTAACGCCGACTTCGAGTGCTCACGATAGGATCCGGTGGACGGCTTATGGACTACTTATCGTGGGGAGTGTGAGTGGTCTGGCCATGCTCATATTGAGCCCTAGCGTCTGGGATACTGCGGCTCTGGGAGTCAGTCGTTTTGCAGTCCTCGTAATGGTTGCCCTGGGTTTTGTATTGTTGGCTCTGGCATGGCTGCTGTCGCGGCTTCATGAGATTCAAGCGGCGAATCATACCATTGTCGACTGAGCCTTAACGACGCTATGATTTTCAAAAATAGCGTTAAATATATAGCGTTAAACATAAAGTACCGTTCTACAGAGAGAGTCCTATGGTTCGCGTGGTATTACTGGTGTTAGTGGTGGCTGTGAGTGCTGCGGGTTGGTTGCTTCACGGCGCGGCGAAAATTGGCGTGGGATACTCCGCCAAGCAACTGTGTTCTGGTGTTTTTGTGAGTCATTTTCCCGCTGAATTCGTGCTTGAAAACGATATTTTACCGCGTATGGCGACGGTTGCCGGTATGGATCGTTTTGTGAAGGCTGAGGTGGGAGCTGGTTCTGCCACAGTGAAAATTTTAACCGCCTCGGCGACCGCCAGTTACCGTAAACGCTACGGGTGTACGCTCCACGGTACACAAGCTTCAACCGTCGATGCGCTCAATGCGCACGCCGGACCTAACGTGTCGACAAATACGGTCCGCTCGGATAACCGAGCCGTCGAGTCTGCGATTGACGCGTTGTTTGAGGAGCCTGAAACCGGCGGGAGAAATACGCTCGCCGTTCTTATCATGCACAAAGGTAAAGTTGTGTCTGAGCGTTACGCAGAGCCAGTCGGGCCCAACACTCGGCTGCAGGGTTGGTCGATGAACAAAAGTCTCATGGCATCGTTTGTTGGCGTTCAGGTTGGCAAAGGCCAGATAGCGCTGTCGATGCCTGTCCGGGAGCGCCTGACGGCGCTGGAAGCGCCCGAGCACACCACCCGCGATGTTTCTGACGCCTTGACCCTAAAGCACTTGATGAGCATGGCCAGTGGGCTTGATTTCGATGAGCGTTATTTGCCGGGCGACGATGTGACTGAAATGCTCTACGGCGGTGTGCCGATGTGGCACGTACCCTTGGCGCAGGGCCATCGTAGGGAGCCTGGGCAAGAATTTGTTTACTCCAGCGGCGACACCAACGTGGTGTCTTACCTCTGGCAAGCCTCTCTTGGGGGCGCTCCATACGTGGACTGGGTTGATCGAGAAATCAATGACTACCTCGACTTGGACGACCCGCTGCTCGAACCCGATACCAGTGGTGTGCAGGTGGGCTCTAGCTTTGCCTATTTGACTGCGCGCGACTGGGCAAATTACGGCCAGTGGTGGCTCGACGCGTGGCACGGGCGTGACGACATTTTATCGCAGGAGTGGCAGCGCCTTGCCGTTACCCCAAGTGACAGTGCTGACTTCTACGGCTTGAGCTTTTGGCTGAACACGCGCTTGAGCGACTACCCCGATTTGCCGGCTAATACCTTCCACGCGGGAGGGAACTCGGGTCAGTTTGTCGTCGTCGTGCCCGAAGCCGAGCTTGTACTTGTTCGATTGGGACTGACGTTGAACGAAGCTGCTGGTCTCGCCGATCCATTTGCCAAGATCTACAACGCACTCACAGCGCGAGACGATTTAGCGGTTCACGTCAACGAGTAACCGCCCTGTGATTTTTCCTGCGAGTACATTCGGTGCGACGTCGCAAACCTCAGAGAGACCAATTTCGGTAATCATGGTCTCCAGAAGCGCAAGATCCATATCGCGCGCCAGTCGGGCCCACGCTGACAGTCTAGGCTCGGCGGGTGCCATGACACTGTCGACGCCTCTTAACACCACACTGCGTAGAATAAACGGCATTACTGTGGCAGGTAGAGCCGCACTTTCAGCCAGTCCACAGGCAGTGACGACGCCCCCGTAACGGGTCTGAGCACAGGCATTGGCCAGCGTATTTCCACCCACGGCATCTACCACGCCAGCCCACTGCTCTGCCTGAAGCGGTTTCCCTGCCGCTGATAATGTATGTCGGTCGATAATCGTCGAGGCGCCGAGGTGCGTGAGGTAGTTGGCTGCATCGGGCTTGCCGGTTGATGCGGCGACTGAGAAGCCGCGTGCCGCGAGGAGCGCAACAGCGACACTGCCCACGCCGCCGCTGGCACCGGTCACCAAGACCGTGCCTTGGTCTGGTGTGACGCCTTGAGCTTCAAGTGCATCGACACACAGTGCCGCGGTGTAGCCTGCAGTGCCGATCGCCATGGCCTGACGTGTGGTCATATTTTGTGGGAGTTTCACCAAGAAGCTGGCCGGCACGCGTGCGTACTGTGCCAAGCCGCCCGAATGGCCTTCACCCATGCCCCATCCATTGACAACCACCGAGTCGCCAACATTCCACATCGGATCATCACTTTCCTCAACGGTCCCAGCCAGATCGATACCGGGGACCAACGGGTACTTTCGAATAATCGGTGCGGATGCCGTAACCGCCAGCGCATCTTTGTAGTTGATGGTGCTGTAGTCGACTTTGATCAGGACACCGGTGTTTGCGAGGTCTGACGTGTCGATCTGTGTGACGTCGACGCGATGTTGGCCGTCAGGTTGAGTTGCAAGCAATGCGTTGAACATGGTGTTTACCTCGTGCGGAAGTCGGTCATTATTGTGTGAACAGAGTACGTTATATCAGCCTAAAAAAGATTACTTTCACGGATGAGATCGATAAATGAAGGGTGCGCGTTCGAGTTCCGGTAGGGTAGCCGGGTGATGCTTTTAAAAGGTGATCGTCGTGGCAGAAAAAGTAATCAGAGAGCCATTCCCCATAGTGAGTGTTGAAAAGTCGGGGTTTAAAGAGACCTACGGTAGTGCAGAGGACATTGTTACGGTCTTTTGCACACTGATCAGAACGCAAGCGCCCTCTGCCACCTGTCTGGTCACAATGCACCCGATTGGCGGTACCGGCTGGTTGCCTATTATGAGTCAGTTTGCGCGCGCAGGCGTTCATGTCCTCGCCTGCGATAGCCGTTATCGTGGTGCCGATTACGCGCTCAACATGGAAAAGGTCACCTTGGATTTGGGTTCGGCAATGCGGCACGCTCGGGAGGTGCTGGGTTATCAGCATGTGGTGTTGCTGGGTTGGAGTGGCGGTGGTTCTCTCTCAGCGTTTTATCAGTCTCAGGCTGAACGTCCGACAGTGACCTCAAGTCCCTGTGGTGGAGGCCCTGACTTGACCCGGGTGTCGTTGCCCCCAGCAGATGCGCTGATCATGATGGCCGCTCACGTATCGCGCCACGGCACGCTGACCGAATGGTTGGACGCCTCAATGATTGACGAGTGCAATCCAACCCTGCGTGACGCCAGTCTTGATTTGTACGGGGGGGATATTAATCCGCCGTTTGATGATGCATTTTTGGTGCGCTATCACGAGGCCCAGATCGCGCGGAATCGAAAAATTACGAGCTGGGTAAAAAATAAATTGGCCGCGTTAATCGATGCGGGTCGAGCGCACGAGGAGTTTGCCTTTGTCACGCACGGAACCATGGCCGACCCGCGCTGGCTGGATCCACGTGTCGATCCCAATGATCGCGCGCCAGGCACGTGCTACTTGGGTGACCCACGCATTGCAAACAACGGCCCGGTGGGTCTTGCTCGATTCTGTACCTTACGGAGTTGGTTGTCTCAGTGGAGTTATGATGACGCGAATGCCTGCGGCCCAACCAGTTTAGGGCGTGTCACTGTTCCTGTTTTAGTGGTGGGAAATTCAGCCGACGACGCCTGTACACCCCAGCACACTGAGCGATTATTTGAAGCAATTGGTCACACTCGCAAGGCGATGGTCACCATTAAAGGCGCGAACCACTATTACATGGGACAGCCTGAGCTCGCCGCTCAAGCGAGTGCCGCAGTGCTGAGCTGGTTGGCTGATCAAGGATTTCCGGTCTGAGGCTTACGACTCTTGTGACCCAATGCCCGGGGGTATTTGGTCTTCGGGCTTTGTCTTAAAGGCACTGTCGGGCATGTTTAGCATCACCGGATAGGCGTCTTCAGGGTAGGCGAGGTGTGGCTTTTCAGCATCAAAGGCAGGCTGTTTAATCGCGCCACCCTGCCCTTCGAATACGTCTGGATGCTTGAACTGCTCGAGTTCTTCGGGGCTAATTCCGGCAAGAGACGCAACCTCTGAGTCGATCCACGTGCCGTTACCGTCCAAGGGGTGAGTCACCTGATCGCTCGTGGCAATTTCCAGTGTGAGATTCTCAGGTCCTGCAAAATAAATCGAGTGACACAAGCCGTGGTCAAGTGGTCCAAACACCGGCACACCGCGCGATCGAATGCGGTCTCGCAGGGTCAGCAAGTCATCCATTGTGTCGACGTTGAGTGCAATGTGCTGCACGGTCCCGGGCGCTGATGAGCCTGCGCCAGTGCCCGCGTGTGTCTGACCCATCACCGTCTCTTTGGTCTCGTTCCCGGGAATAAAGACGAACGAAAACGACGCCTCGCCCAGTTTGAGAAACGCATGCCAGGCGTTGGGGACTCCGTGCATCCAAAACAAACCTGCCAATGACAGTCCTAAGACGTCTGAAAAAAAAGCGATTTGCGCCTTTATATCGGCCGTTGACACGGCGATGTGGTGAACAGCGTTGGGCGATGTCATCGTGCGGCACCTCGTTGGTGATTTCCGTGAGTGTGGCGTCTGGACTGACACCAATCAATAGCACCAAACAATAGCGCAGACGGCTGGACTAACGATTCTAGTGATTTACTATGTTACCGAGGTATCGATGCGGTGAAGACGAACTCAATCGGAGATGACACCATGGCAACCATCGAACACGTCGCAGCGACAGCGTCGCCCAATGAGATTATTGAGCACTTACAAAAAGATGGGGCGGTCATTGTCGACAAGGTTTTACCTGTGGATGATGTCGCTCGTCTGAACAGCGAATTGTCACCCTTCTTGACGCAAAATGCCTTCGGGCGTGATGCATTCACAGGCTTTAAAACGCAGCGTATTGGAGCGCTTGTTGCGCGCTCTGAAGCCTGCGCTGATCTCGCACTTAATGCCATGATGCTGACCTCCGCACGTCAGTATTTGAGTGATTACTGCGACGATATTCAACTGCACTTTACCTCCGCGGTCGCTATTGCTCCGGGCGAGAGTGCACAAATTCTGCACCGTGACCGAGGCATCTGGGGCGGCTACCTACCACGAAAAGTCGAGCCCCTGTTCAGCACCATTTGGGCAACAACACCCTTTACCCGCGCGAACGGTGCCACCCAGGTTGTTCCTGGCTCTCAGTACTGGGACAAAGACCGTCAGCCCGAGCCGCACGAGATTGCCTATGCGGAAATGGAGCCGGGTTCTGTGCTCTGTTACACCGGCACTGTCCTCCACGGCGGTGGTGCGAACTCGACACCGGATCAAGTTAGAACAGGGGTGTTTATGCACTACGCACTCAGTTGGTTGCGCCAAGAAGAAAACCAGTACCTGTCCTGCCCGCCAGAACATGCCCGCAGACTCAGTCCTGAGTTACGTGCGCTGATCGGCTACGCGAAGGGTGGCTATGTATTGGGTTTTTACTCAGATCCCGATGACCCCTCTGCGGCTTATGAATCGGTGAGCCCTGAGCATTTATTCAGTCAACGCGAGGAGCGATTCGGAGCAATTCACGGCGCGGATCATGTGGTGTCTGAGTCAATGAAGTGACTGATTTTGGTCTTCAGGGCGGGTGTCCAGCGGGTTGAACGGGAGGTCAGGCGATGATTAAGGTGGTGACTTTGTTGTTTAAACGCCCCGAGCTAACAGCCGAGGCGTTTCGAGATTATTACGAGTTGCACCATCGCTTGCTGGGCGAAAAATACCTCAGTCCACACGCGTTAAAGTACGTTCGTCGATACCCTATTCTCGCCGGTGATGGTGCAGAAGCGCCGGAATTCGACGTCATGATGGAAGTTTGGTTTGAGAACTACTACGCCATGGAGGCCGCCATGGCAGACATGAGCACCCCACACGCGCAGCACGAACTCGCCGAGGACGAAGCGCGCCTCTTTGAACGCGACCGCACTCAGAGCTTCATCGTCGACGAATGCGAGTCCGACCTGGATGCTGACGAGGAGTGAGCGGCCGCCACCATGATCATCGATGGCGCCTGCTTTATTTCTGTTTTGCTAGGGTTTCTGCAACAGCGAGTGCACTGACGTTGTAAATAGCACGAGGTGTCGCCGAGTTCACCATAATGTGCGCAGGTCGTTTCAGGCCCGACATATAAGGTCCGATGAGCAGTCCGTTGGCCTTTTTTCGTAAAAGGCCTAAGGCAATATTCGCAGCATCAAGACCTGGAAAAACCAACAAATTCGCGCTGCCCTTTAATTGGCTGTCCTCAAAAATGGTCTGCCGATACGCGGAGTCGAGTGCGGTGAGTGAATGCATCTCTCCGTCGATGTCGACGTCCGGAAGTTGTGCTCTGAGAATTTCACAGGCCTGTCTCATTTTACGCGCAGAGGGTGCATTTGATGAGCCAAAGTTTGAGTGCGACAGCAAGGCCACGCGCGGTGTGATGCCGAACTGTCGAACTTGGTCTATGCCCAGCAATGTTTTAGAAACGATCTGATCGACGGTGGGGTCCAAGTCGATAAAGCAGTCGGTTAAAAAGAGTGGACCGTCATCAAACAACAAGGTTGTTAACGTTGATGCTCGAACGTCTGCGCCCTGGGTGCCAATTACGGATCTCAGAGTTTGAAAATGGTCCGTAAAGCGACCGACTTTGCCGCAAATCATGGCATCTGCATCACCATTGCGCAGTGCCATGGCGGCAATAACGGTACTGTCGGTGCGGAGAAGAACACTGCTTCCCTCGACCGAGACTCCGTTTCGTCCCGCAATTTGGTGATAGTCGCGCGCGTACTCCTCGTACTGATCGTAGCTGCGTGGGTTGATTACCTCCACGTCTTCTCCGAGTCTAATTCTGAGCCCTAACTCGTCGATAACGGCATTGATGGCGCTGGGGCGACCGACCAATATGGGCCGAGCGATCGCCTCATCGACAACGGTTTGAACCGCACGAAGTACGGTTTCGTTTTCGGCGTCTGAATAAACCATTTTCAGGCCGCTATTGGCCGCCGCATTCACAACTGGCTGCATAAACATGCCGGAGCGCGTCACGTGTTTGCTTAAGTTTCGGCGATACTCATCAAGATCCTCAATCGGACGGCTTGCAACGCCGGTCCTCATGGCGGCCTCAACAACCGCCACCGGTACTCGCTCAAAGAGGCGTGGATCGAAGGGTTTTGGAATAATGTAGTCGGAGCCAAACTTGAGCGACTGACCGTCATAGGCCTGCGCCACTTCCTCGGACGCCTCTTGCTGAGCAAGGTCGACAAGGCCATACGCACAGGCAAGTTTCATCTCGTCGTTAATCGCGGTCGCGCCACAATCCAATGCGCCACGGAACAAGAATGGGAAGCAGAGGACGTTATTCACTTGATTTGGAAAGTCCGACCGACCGGTACCAATAATGGCGTCCGGCCGGGCTTGGCGTGCAAGGTCTGGGTGAATCTCAGGATTTGGATTGGCCATCGCCAAAATCAGGGGGTTGGGCGCCATCTGCTTAAGCATGTCTTGAGTGACACAGTCACCGGTAGAGAGGCCAAAGAATATGTCGGCGCCTTCCATGGCCTCGGCTAATGTTCGCTTGTCTGTTTGTCGCGCATATCGCTCTTTGAACTCGTTCATGCCCTCTTGCCGGCCCTCATAAATAAGGCCTTTGCTGTCGCACATGAACACGTGCTCTCGTTTGAGTCCCAGACTCACAATCAGGTCGGCGCAAGACATGCTCGCAGAGCCTGCCCCTGAGATCACGAGCTTCACTTCTTCCATTTTCTTGCCGGTGAGCTTAAGCCAAGAAATAACGGCAGCCGTCGACACAACCGCTGTACCGTGTTGGTCGTCGTGAAACACCGGAATATTCATCCGCTCGCGGAGTTGACGCTCCACGTAGAAACATTCGGGCGCTTTGATGTCTTCGAGCACAATGCCGCCGAAGGTCGGTTCGAGCGCCGCAATAATATTGACGAGCTTTTCAGGGTCTCTTTCGTCAATTTCCAAATCGAAGGTGTCGATGTCGGAGAATTTTTTCATGAGGACCGCTTTGCCCTCCATGACCGGCTTCGATGCCAGCGCACCAATGGCGCCCAGTCCCAGAACAGCGGTGCCGTTACTGATGACCGCAACCAGATTGCCTCGTGCGGTTACCTTGGAGGCGTTAAGAGGGTCCTCAACAATGTACTCACAGGCATGTGCAACGCCGGGTGAGTACGCCATCGATAGGTCAGCTTGTGTTTCAAGAGGTGTGGTTGCTCTTACCTCTAGCTTCCCTGGTTTTCCCTCGATGTGATACTTAAGGGATTCCTCTTTAAAGGTGGGCTTCTCCATCTGGGACTCCGAATTGTGAGTGAGTGTGCCTGTTCTCTCTTTCTTTCTTTCGAGAGGGATACGGGCGTGCCATTTCGAAAACAGCGCTTTGTGTAGGGTGGACAGTGAAACACGAATTATTCATACGTGCTGTTACGCCCTTAGTATCTGTGACTTTTTGTGTTTAATCCTACGCGACAGGTTCGATACTGGTTGTCTGCGCTTTTATTTCTAGTGGTGACGTACTGCGCGATGCAGGGGTAAAAAAAGCCCCGCTCACCTCGATTGGGGCTTTTGCGCATCTTGGTAGGTCACTTACTTTGGGGGCATGCGAATACCGCCGTCGAGTCGAATGACTTCGGCGTTCATGTACGGGTTGGTAATGCAATCGACGACCGCAAACGCAAGCTCTTCAGCACTGCCCAATCGCTTCGGAAAAAGGACTGACTTTCCAAGGTGTGCTTTGAACGCGTCGGACTCTGGACCCTCGCCATAGATAGGTGTGTCAATAAGGCCTGGTGCAACCGTGTTGACGCGAACACCGACAGCGGCGAGATCCCTCGCGATAGGAAGCGCCATGCCCACTACGCCTGCTTTAGAGGCGGAGTAAGCGCATTGACCAATCTGGCCATCAAAAGCCGCTGCTGATGCAAGGTTTACGACAGCACCACGACCGCCATCATCATCAAGAGGGTCGTTCTTTGCCATTTGCGCCGCAGCTCGGCTGAGCATATTGAACGTGCCAATTAAGTTTACTTTGATGACAAAGCTGAACTTATCGAGCGGAAAGGGTTCACCGTCGCGGCTGACAGTGCGACCCGCGGCGCCCAGACCGGCTGAGTTCACACAAGCCCTAAGCGGGCCCAAGGCGGCAGCTGCCGCCACCACTGCATCGGCGTCTTCAGTGCTTGAGACGTCGCACTTGACGAACTGACCGCCTATTTCCTCGGCTACTTGCTTGCCGCGCTCCTCATTGAGGTCAGCAACGACCACCTTTGAGCCTAAATCGGCCAGCTGCCGAGCACAGGCTTCACCGATGCCTGACGCTCCGCCTGTGACGATTGAAGAGCTACCTTCTAGATTTACTCGCGGCATACCGCTTCTCCTTTGTTGAGTGATCAATATTATTGAGCGCTAAGCGTCGTCTAAGCCGCTTGGCATTGCAATCGTGAACCCAGATTGGGCTCATCAGTCTACAGCTTAACCGCAGCAGAGGTCCCTAGGCCTGCACCGTAAACGAGGGCATTGAGCCAAAGCCGCCCAACGCCACGGGTGGAACCGCGAAAATTGGGCTGGCCAGAAAATAAAATAACTTGGCCTTTGCCGACTCGCTCACGCGTAACATAGGCCGAGTTTGCGATACGCGACGCCGCTTCTGGCCACAATAGCCCACTCATTCGGACGTTCAGGTCGTGTCCTTGAGGGATCGTGGACCAATTGATGGCACGTGCTTTTTCAGCGTTTTGATTGGGGTTTAGTACGCCCACGCGAACCACCGCTTGTTGACGTCCGTTGACCATGAGCGCGGGTTGCTCACTGTATAAGAGTGGCAGTGTCTCGGGCGTACCAAAGGTGAGCCAGTGCAAGGTGTCGACGCGCCCGGCAACCATGGCGCCCGAGGGCATAAAGCGCGATTGCCACGTATCACGACGCTTAAGCTCGTCAGCGTTTAGCACCTTACTGCCCTGATCCCACGGGTAGGTAATGTCGGTGTCGACGCTGTGAGCGCTCACCGCGCCAACGTCCAGTTCATCGCTCAGTGCCAAGTGTTCTCGTTGAAGCGCTATGTCGTAGCTCTGAGCGTCAGAGAACGTCTCTTTGATCGCGCGAACGCCACCAATGCCCTTCTCAGTTGCCAAATTGGCCGCGCTGTTGTCGTGCGCGATCAGTGTCCCGCCTTGCTTGACCCAGTCACGCAGCGACCCCAGCTCCGAGCCTGAAAGGGGTCGATACCCGTTGGGTATGACGATCGTGTTGTAACGACGTAGGTCAGCACGGGACAGGTAGGCGGCATCAACTTGACTGTGGCGTATACCCAGGTGCGAGTCGATCGCCCACCAGCTGGACCCGACGTCATAGCTGCTAAAGCGTGCATGGCTGAGGATCGCGATCTGGGGACGCGTTAGCAGTCGGAAATGCGATCCGCCCCAGTCGGGTAGGTCGCCAGCGCCATAGCCGGAGAAGATGGCGCTGACTGACACGTCCAGCGCGCGCGCTTGGACCTCGATGAGGCCTGTCAGACTATCCACTTTAGGGTTGTCCATGGCGGTGACAAACACAGAACCCCGCGAAATACTCTTTCCGGATAATACGGTGGCCTTATCTGTGATTCTGACCTTGACACCTTGCTCCATTAAACGCGCGGCAAACGCCACCGAGCGATCATCCTCACCATTGACGGTCCACGCGATAGCCGACGCTTGGACGTCAACGGTCGGCGTGTGTGCGCGCCATGGCTTGAGTCCATCCTCGAGGTGCTGGGGCACGGTGACGGCAGCGAGTCCATACATCATGCTGAAGTTCCAAGCTGTCGTGTCGTACATGAGGGACGAGCCGTCGCGCAAATTACGTTGACGTTCTTCGACAAGGACCGACTTACGCACATCGGCATCGAACTCCAGTATTGCGGCTACAAACGGCGCGTCAGGCTGTCGATTAGGAATAATTAAGCTGCCCTTGGGAAGCACATATCCCTTCTCTTGAGTGCCCAGCTGAGTGGTGGCTGAGGCCACTTTCATCGGCGCCTCGTTGGTGAAAAGTTCAACGCCTTGTGCTTCAAGACGTTCCACGAGCGCGTTCATACGGCCGTGATTTTCATTCGCTAAAATGACGTAGCTGCGATTGGCAAACTGGCTTTTTGGCGAGACATTGTATTTTCTACCGTCCCAATAATCGCGGTACATCGCCTGAGAATGTTCTGCTAATGACGCGAGATTGGCCATGGTGCTGACGAATTGGTGGTGCACAGACTCCTGATAGGTTTGCACTGTTCCCTCTGGACGCCGTACACCATCTTCAGCCATGCGCGACTGCTCGTAGAGAATGTGCATGCTGCCTCGGTACTCTGCGTAATTGGAGTACCCGGGATACCAATTTTCAAACCACTCGCCCGTGAAGTAACGCCACGATCGATCGTCGAATGCGGCGCCTTGCTCTTCAGAAAATACGCGCGCCCATTTTTGCAGGTCGGTATCAATATTGGCGTTGAGAGGCTGTCTCGGTGGGCCCATTAAAAAGGTGCTTTGCGAGCCCATTTCGTGACCATCAATCATAAGCTGTGGGCGCCATGTGTTGATTAATGCCACGCGTCCCCGTGTTTCAGGTTGAGTCAGCAAAAAGAAGTCGCGGTTCAGATCAAAAAAGTAGTGATTCGTGCGACCGTAGGGCCAGTCACCCGTGTGAAGTAACGACTGGTCATCAACGTTGGGCGCCGTGCCGCGGTATTGCTCGAGTGACTTGGCAAACCGAGCGCGACCGTCTGGGTTCATCATGGGGTCAATGACCACGATCATTTTGCCGAGCATGGCGGTGACATCGTCATCTGTACTGGCGATCAAGTGATAAATGCTGGCTAGCGCCGCGTCGGCACCCGACGTCTCGTTCCCATGAATCGAGTACGCCATCCACGCAACCGCGGGCAACGACTCCATAATACCCTTCGCGTCTTTATCGCTGACGCGGCGGGCGTCAGAGAGCATTTGGATGTTTGCTTCAATGGCATTGAGGTTTGCTAAATTCTCGGCACTGGAGATAAACACGGCAAACAGGGGACGACCCTCGTGTGTCTTGGCATATTCAACGACCTTGACGCGGTCCGACTCGCCTGCCCAGACATTAATAGCAGCGCTAATCTGCGCCGGAGTGGCTACCCGCTGACCGGCGTCAAAGCCTAAAAAAACCGAGGGCTTGGTGATATCGCCGGTGTAGTTGCCCTCTAAAATGGTCCCTTGATAGACCAAGTCCGGGTCCACATTTGGCGTCATTAAAAGGCTGGCGAAGACGCCCTGAGACGTTAAGACCAAAAGGGCCACTGCGATGAAGTGTTTAATCAATGACATAGTTACTCGTTTCCTGTTCACCATGGGATACTTTGAATGCGGAGCTGTGTCGTGATACCTACGCGTCACGACGAACAATAGAGCGTTATGATGCCCTGCACAGGGTGCGCTGCAAACAGGAATATGTAATGCGTTTAACAGACTGTCACAACTTTGGTGATTTCAGGCGGCTTGCAAAGAAGCGTCTGCCAGGACCTATCTTTCATTACATTGATGGTGCAGCCGATGACGAAGTGACCTATCGGCGCAATACGCAGGCCTTTGAGGCTGCTGATCTTGTTCCAAATGTCCTCAATGGTGTGCAAGACGTCGATATGTCGGTAGAGGTCATGGGTCAAAAGCTCGACATGCCGCTCTATTGCGCGCCAACCGCCCTGCAACGGCTGTTTCATCACGAAGGTGAGCGTGCGGTTGCAAAAGCTGCGACAAAGTACGGGACCATGTTTGGTGTGTCGTCACTCGCGACGGTGGGTGTGGAGGAAATCGCATCGGTTGCACCCGGCCCTAAAATGTTCCAGTTCTACTTTCACAAGGATCGGGCCTTAAACGATGCACTTCTCGAGCGCGCGCGCGCCGCGCAATTTAATGTGTTGGCGTTAACCGTCGATACCATCACCGGCGGAAACCGCGAGCGTGACTTGCGAACAGGTTTTACCTCGCCACCACGATTAAATCTTCAGTCGGCATGGAGCTTTGCAACGCACCCTGCTTGGGCCTGGAACTTTTTTACCAAAGATAAGTTCGATATGCCTCACCTCTCTGGACATATCGATCAGGGCACAAATGTTGCAGTTTCCGTTGGCGACTATTTCTCCACCATGCTGGATCCGACCATGTCGTGGGACGATGCAGAAAAGCTCTGCGCACAGTGGAATGGGCAGTTCGCGCTAAAGGGCATTATGTCGGTAGAGGATGCCAAGCGCGCAGTCGATATTGGGTGCACTGGCATCATGGTCTCAAACCATGGCGGACGTCAGCTCGACGGGTCACGCGCGCCGTTCGATCAACTGGCTGAGATTTGTGATGCCGTGGGCGACAAAGTCGACGTGATTTGTGAGGGTGGCGTTCAACGCGGTACCCATGTGCTCAAAGCCCTGAGCGTGGGTGCCAAGGCGGTATCGGGCGGGCGGCTGTATCTGTACGCACTGGCCGCAGCTGGCCAAGAGGGCGTCGAGCGCGCGCTTGGAAACCTCAAGTCGGAAATGGAGCGTGACATGCGGTTAATGGGTGTAAGGCAGGTGAGTGAGCTCAATCGATCGAATCTTCGTTACCGTTAAACACAACGACGCGGTGGATCCCCCAAAAGGAGTTGTAACAACGTGAATGTGTACGAGTTCAATCAGGCGGCGTGGAATCGTCAGGTTGATGAGGGAGATCGTTGGACTCGGCCCGTCTCGTCAGAGCAGGTTGCGCGAGCGCGCGCCGGCGATTGGGAGATCGTACTGACGCCGTCACGGCCTGTACCTCAGGAATGGTTTCCACCACTCGACAAGTGTGACGTACTTTGTCTCGCATCAGGGGGGGGTCAGCAAGGCCCCATCCTCGCTGCGGCGGGGGCTCGAGTGACGGTCTTTGATGCGTCCTCAAGGCAGTTGGATCAGGATCAATTAGTCGCTGATCGAGATGCGCTTGCACTAACAACAGTGGAGGGGGATATGGCAGATTTGTCGATCTTCGACGATCACCACTTCGACTTTATTTTTCATCCGTGTTCGAATTGTTTTGTTCAAGACATCGCGCCGGTCTGGCGTGAAGCGTTCCGAGTGTTAAAGCCTGGCGGAACGATGATCAGTGGTTTTATAAATCCAGTTCAGGCGCTTTTTGACCCTGATCTGGAAAAGCAGGGCACGTTTCAACTCAAGTTTTCCTCGCCCCATTCAGACCTGAGTATCAGTGATACGGACCGCAAACGATGGTTCGGTGCAGAATCCCCCCTGGAGTTCGCGCATTCCCTGAGTGATCAGTTGGGTGGGCAGCTTCAGGCGGGATTTCTCATAACCGGGTTTTATGAGGACGATTGGGGAGGGCGCGAGCCGATCGACGCATTCATGAAAACCTTTGTGGCTGTTCGCTCGCTCAAGCCCGCAAATTAAGCCTGGGCAAAGCGATCTGTGACCTCGATCAGGACGCTAGTATTGGCTGGATCAAAGGCTGAATGACCGGCGTTGGGGACGATATGTAGTGTTGCTTCAGGCCAAGCACTGTGGAGATCCCATGCCGTTTTAGGAGGACAAACAACGTCGTAACGGCCCTGTATAATTTCCGTCGGTATGTGACGAATACGGTCTATGTTATCGAGTAATTGGTTGCCCGAATTGAAGAACCCTTGATTAATAAAGTAGTGACACTCAATGCGCGCCATTGCGAGCGCTGCATGAGGCTCATCGAGCTGACTCATAAAGTTTTTGTTTTGACGTAAGAAGCTTGTTGAGGCCTCCCAAACAGACCAAGCCCGCGCGGCCTCCAGGCGAGTGACTTCGTCGGAACTGGTCAACCGCTTATGAAAGGCACTGACCAAATCATGACGCTCATCATGAGGAATCGGCGCGAGATAATTCTGCCAACTGTCGGGAAAGAGATGACTCGCACCTTCTTGATAAAACCACCTGATTTCCTCCGGACGCAGTAAGAAAATCCCGCGAAGCACGAGCTGTGTGACACGCTCGGGGTGGCTTTGGGCGTAGGCGAGACTGAGCGTGCTGCCCCATGATCCGCCAAATACCAGCCATTGTTTGATACCGAGTTCCTCACGCAAACGTTCCATGTCGTCGACCAGGTGGCTTGTCGTATTCGCATCGAGTGAGGCATGCGGCGTTGACTGTCCGCATCCACGTTGGTCAAAGAGCACAATTCGATAGTGCGCTGGATCAAAAAACTGCCGCGCGGCCGGCGACGTTCCTCCGCCGGGTCCACCGTGCACAAACACGCAGGGTTTTCCGTCCGGATTTCCACTTTCTTCGAAATAAACCTCATGGCCATCCCCCACGGATAACCAGCCACGTCGATAAGGTTCTATAGGGGCATACAGTGTTCGCATCGGTTTGCTTCCCTCCATCAGTCGCTGAGTGTACTGCTCTTGTGGTGGTTAAAGCGATTTCCCAGAGCGAGATTCCGGTGTATTTCTTTGATTTTTAGTGGTGGCTGGGGGTATCTTCATCGGCCCTGTTTTAAGCGCAGTAGAGCGTTTTTAACACGCTGTATAAAAAGCTGAAGAAAAAG
>CAYVQI010000003.1:30601-60754 GCA_964454155.1 uncultured Alteromonadaceae bacterium
AAAAAGCTGAAGAAAAAGGAATTTATATGAAGCGCATTGCTATTTGTAAGGTACTGCTGTGGGTACTCCCGCTGACCCTGACACTCTCGAGCCACTCTTTTGCCGAAGAGGCTGCCAAGCCTGAGGTGCAAGGCGATGCGGCAGTCGATGTGACTGTAGAGGAAACACCAGAGGCCCCCGAGGAAGAAAAGCCGAAGACTATCGCTGAACTCACTGAGGAAGCCGACCGTTTTGACGGACTTTTTACTGTGTTTCAGGATTCCGAAACGGGTGCGACAAAACTGTTGGTTCGTGGTGACCAAGTGGGTCAGGAGTTTATTTACTTCAAGCACATTATGAACGGTGTGACGGACGCGGGTGCGTTTACCGGATCGTATGGTGACAACTTTGTATTCACGATAGAGCGTCGCTTTGACAAGCTCGAGTTTGTTCGACACAACACCGCGTACTATTTTGACCCCGCCAATGCTATATCTCGTGCGTCGCAGGCTAACATCTCGCGCGCTGTTTTGGCTGTTCTGCCGATTGCTGCCGAAGATGACGAGTCAGGCGATGTATTAATCGACTCGGACCCACTGTTTTTGTCGGAAGCTTTTGCCAACATTGTTCGCACCCGAGGGGGTGATGATGATTCAGGCGATCGATTCAGACTGGGGAAAATGGACGCTGATAAAAGCCAGATTTTAGCGATCAAAAACTACCCCAAGAACTCAGCGATTGAAGTCGAATATGTCTACTTCAACCCCAACCCTAAGGCGTCAGGGAGTGACGCGGTGACGGATGCGCGAAACGTCTCCATTCAGGTGCTTCACACGCTCATTGCAGTTCCAGAAAACAACTACCAGCCACGGTTTGCTGATCCTCGGTTGGGATCGTTTAACGTTCAAGTCACTGATCTTACGTCGACCGAGTCGGCGCCGTATCGTGACTTGATGGAGCGTTGGCATCTTGTGAAGAAAGATCCAACAGCCGCTGTGTCGGACCCCATAGAACCCATTACGTGGTGGATCGAAAATACAACACCAGTCGAGTGGCGCGACCTGATTAAAGGTGCTGCGCTTGAGTGGAATAAGGCGTTTGAGCACGCGGGGTTCAGTAACGCCATGGTGGTCAATGTCCAGCCTGACGATGCTGACTGGGATGCAGGAGACATTCGCTACAACGTTCTGCGTTGGACGTCGTCACCGAGACCGCCCTTTGGTGGCTACGGTCCGAGCTTTTCAAACCCACGAACCGGGCAGTTGATCGGGGCAGATATTATGCTTGAGTACTCCTTTCTCAATCGATCAAAACTCACGCGTGAACTGATTCAGGGTGACGCCAGTGAGCCGATGATGATCGATGGGCATGACGCGCGTGCTTGCGCGGTTGGACATGCCATTGCCGAGGGTGGACTGGTTGCCGATATGGGCATTGAAATGTCAGGCGGTGGTGCGGATATCGAAGAGCAGCTCAGGCGTGATCGCATGTACTACCTCATCCTCCATGAGCTTGGGCACACCCTGGGTATGAACCACAATATGAAGGGCACTCAACTGCTGTCGCCAGAAGAACTCGAGGATCCCGCTGTATTGGCATCCGGTATTATCTCTGGATCTGTCATGGACTACCCTGCAGTGAATTACGCACCTGATCGGGACGATCAGACGCTGTTTTATACCATTGCTCCCGGCCCTTATGACGATTGGTACATTGAGTACGCCTATTCACCCGCATCATCAGATCCGTCGGACGAAGGCGAGCGTCTAGAGACGATTGCAGCACGCTCAACCGAGCACGCTCTTGCCTTTGGTAACGACGCTGATGACATGCGCAGTCCGGGTACGGGTATCGATCCGCGTGTGAACATTTACGACAACAGTTCTGACTCGATCGCTTACGCGTCAAATCAGATGAAAATTATGCACGATGCGTTAAACAAGACCGCCGAATGGACACCTGATCAAGGTCAGTCTTATGAGGAAGTGGTGGATGGTGTGGCGTTATTGGTGCGTTTTTGGGGAATTAACGCGGGTGTAATCTCTCGTTGGGTCGGTGGCGTCTACGTTGATCGCGCCGTGGTCGGGCAACCGGGGGCGACCGAGCCTTTTATTCCCGTAGAGGGTGCGCGTCAGAAGCTGGCCATGGCGACGCTTGCTGAGCAGTTGTTTGCTCCTGATGCATTTGAGGTCGACGACGCGCTCTGGCGGCAAGCTGCGCCTGAGCGTCGTGGTTTTGAGCACGGTGGGTCGACGGAAGACCCGAAAGTGCATCGTGCTGTCTTGTCTGCTCAAAAGCGCGTACTCGATCATTTATTACATCCAACGGTGTTAAAGCGTATTACGAATACTGAGCTTTATGGCAACGAATACCCGTTGGTGGAGGTCTTTGACGATTTAACCGATGCGGTTTTCAAGGCGGACGCACGCCAAAGTGTGAACAGTTTCCGACGTAACCTCCAGGTTGAATACGTCGACCGTCTTTCCATGATGGCAAGTGAAGCAGGTGCGTCGAAGTATCACAGCACCGCTCAGGCACTGGCCGTTCTCACCCTTTCGGAACTTCGTGAGGCACTGTCGAATAAGCGCAGAGGTGATCGTACGTCACAAGCCCATGCCAAGTTACTGGTGATGAATATTGACCGCACATTGGACGTTGGGGATTGATCCGCAACAAGAGAGAGGCTGCAAGGCAGCCTCTCTGAGCGGTGCGAGTTTGTTGGCGCCCGTTGTCAGTACGTCATTCCCAATTGGTCAAAAATAGTGCGCCAAGTGACGCTATACCGCGCGCGTCGCCATTAACATCTTAAGCACGCGCTAAAACGAGGCTAAACTAACGCCCCTCTGCTCGACGCCGATAATAGGACACCCAACAATGACAAACCCCATCAACGCGATCATCCAACGAAAAGGGTGGTGCGTTGCAGACGGCGCGGCGGGCTCCAATTTTTTTGGCCGTGGTCTGGAAGCTGGTTATCCACCAGAACTGTGGTGTGTCGAGCGCCCAGACGAAGTTTTATGGTTGCACCACGAGTTCTTACGTGCCGGCGCTGATCTGATTTTGACTAATAGCTTCGGTGCGAATGCGATGAGGCTGAAGCTGCATAAAAGTGAAAATCGAGTCCACGAGATAAACAAAGCGGCCGCGGAACTGGCGTGCCAAGCGGCGGCGGCGTATGCAGACGAAAGTGGGGTTCGTGCGGTGGTTGCCGGGTCAATGGGTCCCACGGGAGAGTTGTTCGTGCCCATGGGCGAACTCACTTTTGAACAGGCGGTTGCCTGTTTTAAGGATCAAGCAGTCGCGTTGGCAGAGGGAGGTGCACAAGTCCTTTGGATCGAGACGATGTCGGCGAACGAAGAGGTTGCCGCTGCCGCTGAGGCTGCCAAATCAACAGGTCTCCCGGTGGTGGGATGTTTGACATTCGATACGGCACGTCGATCGATGATGGGCGTTACACCCGCTGAGTTTGCCGCATTTGCCGTTGAGATTGGGTTGGACGCGGTCGGTTCAAACTGTGGTATTGGCCCCGCAGAGCTCATGGACTCCACCACTCAACTGTTGGAGGCGAACTGTGGTTTACCCATTGCTGCGAAGGGTAATTGCGGAATTCCTCAGTACGTCGACGGCGCCATCCATTTCCACGGCAGTCCCGAACTCATGGCCGATTACGCGCTCTTTGCGCGTGACTCAGGCGCGACGATTATTGGTGGCTGCTGCGGTACAACCCCTGAACACTTAGCGGCCATGGCCACTGCGCTTAACACAACAGCCCCGCGACCTTTTGATGCTGCGATCATGACTGAGGTTTTGGGCGCCCCTTGGCCTGATTTGTCAGAGCGTGGTGCCTCAGAGGGAGGTCGACGATCACGGCGACGGAGTGCGGCGCGCGCCGACTGAGTGTGCGATGGTGTGACCTAACACCGATCAATTAGCGCCTCGGTTTCCGTCCAAAGGCGTTCTGCGATGCCACCGTCCACGGCCCAACGTCGCACACCGGTAAAGGCATTACTGTCATCGGCGACCACGCTTGAGACGTTGCAATCTTCGCAGTAAACACCGCCTGTGTTATTCAGTACGTCGGCGGTTGCCGCCCAGAGCGAGGTGGCGCAGCCTTCGCTGGTCGACTTGAAGAGCTTCTGCGCCACGGGGGAGGGCTGACCATCTTGCGTGGTCCACCCAAACTCCGCCATTTCTTCATTACCCAAATGCCTTTGTAGGGGGGTGAAAATACCCCCCGGGTGAACGGCAAAACTTCGGATACCGTTACCACGCTCGCGGCGATCAAGGTCAACCGCCATCAACGACTGCGCAGACTTCGCCTGCCCGTAGGCTTGCCACTTATCATAAGGTCGGTGTTCATAGTTCATATCAGAAAACTCGATCCCGCCAAACCGGTGGGCAATCGATGACAGCGTGATCACTCGAGCCCCCTTCGCCGCTCTCAAGCTCGGAAGTAGCGAGCGTAACAGCGCGAAGTGGCCGACATGGTTTACACCCAACTGCCATTCGAGTCCTTGCTGGGTCCGGTCCAAGGGACAGGCCATTACGCCGGCATTGAAAATGGCAATGTCCAAGACCGGATAGGCGCGTGCAAAGGCCTCACCAAAGGCCGTAACGCTCGGTAAGTCCGATAGATCCATAGCACCGATTTGGTCTGCGGGAATGACACCATCAAGGGCCTTTACCGCCCGATCGATGTCTCGAGAGGGGACGACAACATGAGCACCTACGCTCGTAAGTGCTCTCACAGTTTCGATACCAATTCCCGAGTATCCACCCGTCACGAGGGCCGTTTTCCCCGAAAGATCGAGCCCGGATACCACTTCTGTGGCCTCAGGCTTGCTGCTCATGCCGGTGTCTAGGGGATGTTGTTGATCAGAAATGAGCATGGTCACTCTCGGCAAATGTTATTTAAAGGGTAAGTGTGGTCCACTACAGTGTCGGTGGCCAGCGCCTCCGCAAAGAAGAGACCCTTATGTCATTAGAAACCGTATTTAGTCTGTGTAGTGGTGTGGCCCTGTTGGGATGGATCGGATTGGTTGTTGCCCCAAGGTGGGCGTTGGCGCGTGACATCATTCCGAGCGTATTGGCACCTTTATTACTCGGCTCAATCTACGCCAGTCTAATGTTCGCGTTCAGCAACGACGCGCCGTCTGAAGGTGGTTTTGGCACGCTTGAGTCGGTCAAGGTGCTGTTCGGGGTAGACGGCTTATTGCTCGCCGGCTGGATTCATTATTTGGCATTCGATCTCTTTGTGGGCGGTTGGATCGTTAGAGACAGTCAGGAACACGAGATCAGTCACGTGTTGGTCGTTCCGTGTCTCTTTTTCACCTTAATGACCGGGCCGTTTGGCCTTCTAATTTACCTGGGCTTGCGACAGACAAAGCGTCTTACGGCCTCTTAATCAGTCCCATTTTAGCGGCGTACTAGGCGGACAGGTTTGACGCGACTGCGTCCAGAAAACCGTTCATATCGACGATACTCTCAGCATCAGGCGCTGTTGTCTTACCTTTTAAATCACCTGTAATCACACCTTGAGCCACGGTCTCGATCAATGCCGATTTTAGCCGCGCTGCGTACCCCGTCAGTGCCAAATTGTTCTCGCGTCCCGCCAGCTCTTCAAGCGCACTGGCAACGGCAAAGATCAGCGCCGACGAGTTGAAGTTGGCTTCCTTACCATCCGTTTCAAGGTAGCGAACATACAAATCATGGGCGGTGCCATGGGGCGCTTCGAACAATTTTGTCCCGTCTTTACTGATGATCACCGAGCTTGCCGTCGCTAAGCTGCCGCCAAGCGCCGCTGAGATGTCCGAGAAGATATCGCCATCAAGGTTTTGAGCTGGGTACATGCCCCATCGAGGGGGATCGCAAATCATTTTGCTCAGCTGACGAGAAGGGCGCATGATCATGAACGACGGTGGTGGCGTATCGAGGGCTGCGAGCTCTTTTCGTATCTCTAGAATGATCGAGCTGTAAACCTCGTCGTAGTTTACGAATTCGCGCTTGAGCCCAAAATAGACTTCCTTTTTGTTGACTGCAGCATCCTTAAAAACCTGACTGACCCAGTCTTTAATCGCGTCTCGATCGTTGGACATGAAAAGAATGGGGTCGCCCTCTTTGACGTAGCGCGCATGCTTTTCTTCGCCATCGACGATGACTTTAATGACACCTTTTTCGGGTGAAGGCGTGTTGTAACTGCCGTATTGATCGCCGCCGCCAGCACTCATACGAGAGATCGACACGTGCGCTTTTCGCTCTGGAAGCCCGTAGCGCTTGAGTTGTTGTACCAGCTTAAAGAGCTTCATACCGCTGACGTTATCAGGGACGCCCCAAAGCGCTCGCTTGGGCGGGTTAGACACGATTCTAGCCGCCTGCGCGTCAATGAGCTCGTACTGATAGCTCAAGCCCGCTTCAACGACGCGCGCTTGATACTCTTGCGTATAGATCTCCTCAATGGCTGTCCGCATAACCCCGTCGTAGCCAGAGACCACGGTGTCTTTGAGCCCTAAGTAGATGTCCCGCTTCTCTTCAATTGCGCGCTGAAAGAACCGGTGAGCCCACGCTTTCACTTCTTCAAGGCAATTGGTGGCGAGCATCCAGGGGTCGCCTTTATTGAGCGAGCGGCGGTGAAGTTCTACGGGTTCGCCGCTCGAGCCCACGAACATGACTTTAGCCACGCCGGTTGCGTTCGACAGCTCACTGTAGCTGAAGTCCAACCCACCGGTTTCCATAGTGTCCACTTCGATATCGCGGTCAATCCAATTGGGGCGCACACTTTGTATATTGCGAAACTCAATGTCTTCTCGTGTGATGTTCCCGCTGATTCCTTTGCGAATCGCACCGTTAGGCGATTTAGTGGCCAGTGGGTCGAGCGTTGACTCCACGACGTTGGGGTATTGGCTGAGCAGATCGTCAAGTTGCGCACGATTAACGGTCATGCCTGCATTTTTAATGCCGACACCATGCTCTTTGAGTGCTGAAATCGCCTCCTCGATCACTTCGCCGTTACTGGAAAATCGCTTTGTTGCTGAGAGGTCAATTTCAACAAGTTGAATATCGAGTGGCAGCGTGACAAAGCGCGCCAGAATTTCGGTAAACGCTACCTGAGCCATCTCGTCGCCGTGCAGAACAACCAGTGGATTTTCAACCTTAATCTTTGTGCTCAACGTGGACCTCGCGACCGCAATGACGGTAGGAGATTACCGACATTTTTCAGGCGGGGAGGTTACCGAATTAGCCTGAAAAACCCTAGGTTACTTTTGCACAACTGACGTTATCGGTCGCCGATAGACGGGCCGCCCAAGCCTCGCTTAGCGAGGCTCTTCTAACAAATCCCCAAAGAAAATACCGTTGACTAGAAGTCGTTGCGTGCCCCACCAAAATGCCCTGAACGTTGGACTGTCCAGAGAGAGCACAACTGCGCCCGCACCGCGCTGATCCACAACCAGTCCTGCTGAATTGGCAACAACGTCTTGGTTCTCGCTCGACATGTAACCTGAGAGCAACGGTGTCTTGGTGTATGCAAGCGGGGTCGAATAGGGGTTAGCCGAGTGGTTCATAAAGCGATTCGACGTTCTGAACACGGGCAGCTGCGACGACTCGTAGCCAAAACCGAGCGGGTGGGTCACGTCCAATTCACCTTGTAAAATAGCACCCCGGACGAGAGTGAAAGCGTATTCGTCAGAGGCAGTGCCGAAGGGCTTTCGTTTTGGACGTAACAACCCCTGCGTCTCTGCATTGGCGCCACCCTTGGCTGCTCCTTGCGCGCTCGTTGTTCGCCAGGTCACGTTTGTCAGGCCCTGATCAGCGGCCCAGGCAACGGTTGATGCACCCTGCGCCCAAAGTACGCCACCGTCTTCTACAAACGTTTTGAGTTTTGGAGTCATGCTCGATGCACGAAGTGGTGACGCCATAATGACATGGCTGTAGTCACCGAGGCTCACCCGACTTAACCGGTGGCTGTCCACCATGGTGACCGGCATGCCGACACGCGTGTCTAACAAATGCCATATTTCACCGATGCTGTACGCGGAGGTGTCGGGCCCTGTCACCAACAGCACCTTGGGAAGCGAGAGGACAGTGAACGCGCGACTTCCCAGGTCGATACCCTCTGGCGTGTAGCTACTGGTGGCTGAGTAGACGGCGATACCCTCGGCCTTGGCGCGTTGTAAGCGACTGATCACCGCATCAGAAACATTCTCCTGAAGCTTGGGGGCGACGAACAGTGTGCCGTGTGTGAAGTTCACCGGACCTTCTTTCGCAGTGAGTGCGGTGAATGTTGCTTCGGCAACTCGAACATTGGCACCGATCTCAAGTAAGTCGTAGAGAAGGGCGGGGCTTGCTGAATCACGCCAGTCAATCAAATAACCGACCGCAGACGGCGCCAACCCAGTCGTTTGATCCAAGTCGCGCTCAGCCCAGGGCTCCGTCGCTGCACGTTGCACTGCTGACCGCGTGTGCGTGAGGTTAAACGCCCAAGGCAGCGTCCAAGTCGAGACGTCGTAGAATACGTTTTCTTCAAATTCCAACTGCGCTCGCCAGAGTGTCTCGAGGTAGGTTGACTGAGGCTGGTCAAGTGAAACCGCTATCGTCTCGCCCGCACGATAAGTGTGACCGTCCACGGTCATATCCGTGGCGAGTGCTTCAACGGTGATCTGGTGTCCTTTGAGTACCCGCACAAACTCCGCGAGTCGAGTCGGGTCACCCATTGCGCTGGCGAGGTAGTGCCCGCGTTGTCTCTTTTGATCCGTGTAAAAGTTTCGCTGGTAACTCAGTAGTTCATCTTTGAGGGCGGATGTTGCCTTGAGGGACGAGAGCGACGTTCGGAACTGATTTGAAATGCTCACTTCAAAGGTCAGCTTACCGTTCACGGTGTCTTGAACCGCACCTCGAGACGAGGGTTGCTCGAACAAAATACCCACGGTTCCAAACAAATCAGGGTAGGTTGACCCTTTGCCCATGAAGAAGTCGTCATAGCCTTCCTCAGTAAAAAAACGAACGCCCTCAGCGTCAAAGGCTTCCGCGTGGTACTGCCCAATTTTAGCGGTGAGTATCTGGTTGATCGAAGGCGTTAATGGGTTGGTTCGCTCGGGCTTGCCGGGCATAAAGAAGTAGTTGCTGTTACTTCCTTGCTCGTGGAAGTCGAGTTGCACGTTGGGTTTCCACTCGTGAAAGAGCGCAAGTCTTCCTCGGCTCTCTGGGTGCTGGTGGGGCAGCCAGTCGCGGTTGAGGTCAAACCAGTAGTAGTTTGTTCGGCCGTTAGGGACGGCCTCGGTATGCTCACGATCGTGCCCGTCGAGACTGGGGTTCAACCCGCGGTGACCATTCGTCCAGTAGGCAAATCGGTCTAAACCGTCGGGGTTCAACATGGGGTTAAAAATAATAACCACGTCATTAAGTTGTGCCAGCAGCGCCTCGTCTTGAGCGGCATTAAGATAGTAAGCGACCAGTGGTGTCGCGTTGGCGCCGCTGGGCTCGTTACCGTGGATGCTGTACATCATGTGCAGCACGGCGGGTTGGTCTTCAAGCGACACCTCAGCATCTGGGTCGATAATCGATGCGCGTGCGGCTTTTATCTGGGCCAGGCGGGCCAGGTTGTCCGGCGTCGATATCGCGTAGCTGACTAACGGTCGATTCCCGTAGGTCCGCGCGTGCTCGCCCAAGGCCACCATTCGTGGTGACGCCTCTGCCAGCGCCTCCAGGTAGTTTACTATCTCGTAGTGATACCAGTGCCTTTCGCCGACCTTGACCCCCGTAATTTCTTCGGGTGTTGGCAGCGCCATATTCAGGGTCGGTGTATCAGTGAGCACGTCATCCAGAGACAGGCTCGCGGCCTGAACGGTCGATGCGCAAAGGAGTGCAAGAACGAGGAATAAATATTTCATGGTCAGGCCTATTGCGTAAGCATTTGATAATAACGGTAAGGTCTCAGAGAGCTCAATGTCTCGCTTCTCAGGTCCACAGGTAGGCGTTACTCTCACTGTCAGAATAAAAGAATACCAGCGTCTCAGGAATTGTGGATGTCAAAAAGTAACGGAGTCAGTGTTGGACGAAAAATAGCTTACGGCATCGGCTCTGTGGCGTTTGGCGTCAAAAACAACGGCTTCGATTACTTCTTTCTGATTTTTTACAGTCAGGTCATGGGTGTCAGCGCCTACCTGGTCAGCCTTGCGATCATGATTGCGCTGATGGTCGATGCGCTCAGCGATCCGCTCATTGGTTACTTGTCTGACAATACGCGATCTCGGTGGGGTCGGCGCCACCCGTTTATGTACGCCGCCGCCGTTCCTGCCGCTGTCGCATACTACTTTGTTTGGAATCCACCCGCCGGTTTGGAGGGCGATGCACTTTTTCCTTACATCGTCACCATCGCAGTTTTAGTGCGGACCTTGATCACAGTCTATGAGATTCCAAGTTCGTCACTCGTTGCTGAAATGACCGACGACTATGATGAGCGAACCAGTATGCTGAGCTATCGCTACTTCTTTGGTTGGACGGGCGGTACGTTGATGGGCGCGTTCGCAACGATTTTTGTTTTGGTGCCGACGGCGTCAATCAGCAACGGCATGTTTAATGTTGAGGGTCATGGCCAGGTGGGTGCTATCGCTGCCACCGTCATCTTTCTCGCCATTATGGTGTCCGCACTGGGAACGCATAAGATGATTCCTGAGCTGAAACAGCCGCCCCCGCCTCGCGTATTCAGCCTGAGACTCATTTATCAGGAGGTGTTTGAGACGCTGGCGAGCAAGTCGTTCCTGGCCTTGTTCCTGGCCGCCCTGTTTGGTGCTATTGCCACGGGTGTTGCCGCAACGCTTAGCTACTATTTCTCGACTTTTTTTTGGGGTTTTTCCACCGAACAGATCGGTCTAATCTCGCTCAGCGTTGTGATTTCCGCCGTGTTAGCGTTCATGATCTCGCCGGCTATTTCGCAACGACTCGGTAAGAAGCGTGGGGCTATTGCTGTGGGTTTGCTGGCCTTTACCGTCTCACCGGCGCCAATCTTTCTTCGCTTGATGGGGCTCATGCCCGACAACTCTGATCCGATGCTATTTCCGCTGATCTTAATGATCACAGTGGTCGATGTCGCACTGATCATCACTTATCAAATCCTTTCTTCAGCAATGATCGCAGACCTTGTGGAAGAGGCAGAGATCAAAACAGCGCGTCGCAATGAGGGCGTATTTTTTGCAGCGGTGACGTTTGTTCGCAAGGTGACTCAGGGGGTTGGTGCGGCGGTTGCAGGTGTCCTCCTGACAGCGAGTCAGTTTCCTGTGGGGGTGGCGCCGTCGGATGTTCCCGACACAGTCTTAGCCGATTTTGGTTGGCTGTACGTCCCCGTTATTTTCACCGTCTGGATGTTGATGATTGCGTGCTTGTCCCTTTACTCGGTTGACAGGGCGAAGCATGAAGCTAATTTGGTGACGCTTGCGGGTAATACTGAGCGCTGAGCGGGCGCCTTTGGCCGCCTTCAGGCGGAGCGGGCGTTGTGCCACCGCTGGGAGTGTGTGTCATCAATGTTCTTCTGTGTAGGAGAAATAGGCAAAATCGGCAGTGGCAGCTTGCCCCGACAGGTCATGGGCGGCCAATCCCACAAAGGTTCCGGTAAATTGTTCGCCCGACACCTGTCCTGCTTGATCCGTTAAGCAGGTCATGTCCAGGCGCACCGGGAGCTTTGTCCACTGCGCCTCATAGGTCTCCTTGTAAAAGACCTCAGCGTATGACGCTTTAATTTCACAGCGCAAAAAGGTCGTCTCTGTGGTGAGCGAAATGCATTCAGAGCCCAACGGGTAGTCATTGAGCAAGTGCTCATCCGCAAGGCAGCTGACCACACTGAGTACCTGTCCTAGCGCCGGGTCATGGGTGACATGGACGTAATGAAATTTTGTTGAGTTGTAGTAAATCATGAGCCCAGCGAGCGACTGAAAATGGCGTGGTGTAAATTCAAGACAAGTCTCTACGGCACAGTTCCAGTCGGTCATTCGGGTCGCAATCAGTGATTGCTTGAATACACTGCCGGGTGATTCACGACCGGTTATTCGCAGAAACCCGGGTCGTGCTGTTAATGAACACCAGCTGTTTGATTCGCTGTCGCGGAGCCACTGGTAGTTGCTGGACAGTGTTTGAGTGTCAAAGGCGTCGCAGAACGCGCGTGCCCGAGTGGGTGTGGCGGTCCGCTCATTAGCATTTGGAAAACACAGCGGTGGGCGAGTTTCACCATTGGGCTGTCTAATCCATTGATCGTCGGTGAGCACCACATTTGCCAAGCCTGACTCGCGACCCATGGGACTGTGTTGGAGTGCGTTTGTTCGGCGACTGCACAAAAAGGAGATGGCGTAATCGTCGTCCCCTAGGTGAACCAGCGAACCGTGGCCACTGCGCTGCAATGGCCACTGGGTGTGGGCGCGCGACGTCATAAGGGGACCCTGAGGATCAAACACATAGGGGCCATTAATCGATCGACTGCGCGCTACAGAAATTGCATGGCCGTATCCCGTGCCGCCCTCAGCGACCATAAGGTAGTAGTAATCACCCAGCCGATAGAGGTGTGGGCCCTCAACGAGGCCGATGTCACTCCCTTGCGAAATCAGTGTCGGCTCACCTTTTAGTTGCAGATCAGACCTGTCGAGTTCCTGAAGTACGATGCCGTGGAAAGGCGTGCGATCTGGTCGATGGTCCCAGATCATATTCAGCCACCAGCTTCGACCGTCCGTGTCATGAAAAATGGAGGGATCGAAACCGGAGGAGTTGATGTGTACGGGATCACTCCAGGGGCCGGTAATGTGGGGCGACGTGGTCACGTAGTTGTGAGTGTCTTTGAAATGACCGTCAAAGCGTTTTACGACGGTGTAGGCCAAGTAAAAAAGTCCGCTGGAAAAGCTCAGACAAGGTGCCCAAACGCCACAGGAATCAGGCACACCGACGATATCGAGCAGGCGCTTTTCATCCAGTGGTCGTGCGATGAGCACCCACTCAATGAGATCGTTGGATCGATGCACCTGAATCCCCGGAAACCACTCAAAGGTGGAGGTCGCCATATAGTAGACGTCCTCGACCTTCACCAGTGATGGGTCAGGATTAAAACCCCTGAGTACTGGGTTCTGTACCGGGTGGTGGTTGATATCTTGACTCACGCAAGCTTCGTTTCAAGACGTTCTAAGGTTTCACCTTTTGTTTCGGGGAGACGCCAAATAAGACCCATGCCAAGCAGGCCGACGACCGCGAACAGGGCAAACGTTGTAGACGTGCCGAAGGTGTTGAGTTGCCACGGAAATAAAAACTGCACAAGGAAACTGGCACCGCTGTTAAAGATGGTGGCGAAACCAATGGCAATACCTCTGATTCGATTCGGAAATACCTCGGAAAATAAGACCCACATGACAGGACCCAGCGAGATGGCAAAGGACGCCACGAAGCCTAAGATGCCAGCGAGCACGAGGGCCGCGTTCACCGAAATCGCTGAGGCAATAATGGCGGACTCATGGTTTCGAGCCACTTGTGGATCGATCTGCGTGGCAACGGCCCTCTTGAAGGCCACGTCACTCTGAAAGACGGTACCCGAGAGTGCCATCAGATTGTCTTTGCTCTTCGCGTCTATCTCGAGCGCGCTGACAGAGGTGTCTGTGAGTGTGTAGGTCGCTTGTCCAAAGCCGTAACTGACCAGTGACATACTGACAATGATCCCAGCAAGGCCCGCAATCAGAAGTGGTTTTCGTCCTAACCGATCGATGAGCACCATGGCGACGACGGTAAAGACCACGTTGGTCAAGCCAACGACAGTCGCCTGCGCAAAGGCAGCATTAGTACCCACACCGCTTTGCTCAAAAATGGTTGGCGCATAGAAAAATACGGCATTAATGCCTGTTATCTGCTGGACGATACCAACGGATATGGCGATAAAGAAGGGGACGCGCAGCGAGGGCGATACCAGCTCTTTGAGCTTCTTAAATTGCCCCGTTGTTTCATTACCAGAACGTTTTATCGCCTCAAAGGTTACCTCGGCAACCGCTGCTTCTTGCAGGGTTGCCAGTAACTGCTGTGCCTCGTCTTCTCTGTTGTTTAACGCAAGCCAGCGCGGCGTCTCGGGAACTTGCGTTAAGGCCACCAACCAAACCAGTGCGGGCACGATCTCAAGTCCCAGCATCCAGCGCCAGGTGAGCGTATCGATGGCCAGTACTTGAATCCAGTGACTCTCGAGCTGGCTCGCTGACACCAATGCGTAATTGGCAAAGTAGGCGGCGCTAAACCCAAGAACGATTGCGAACTGATTAAACGACACGTAAAAGCCGCGTCTTTTTTCCGGTGCAATTTCCGCAATGTACATTGGCGCGATACTGAGTGAGGCGAACGCGAGCCCTCCTATGGCACGGGCGAAAACCAAGGCTTGGTAGCTCGGTGCCAAGGCGCTGATGACTGCGGAGACCAAATACAGGGCCCCAAGGCCCAATAGGACTCGTTTTCGGCCTACGGCATCGGCAATGAAGCCTGATAAAACGCCCCCAATAAGGCCCCCTATCGTCGGTGCACCAACCACCAGCCCGATCTCTAAGTCAGTGAGTGAGAAGTCGGTACTGATATAACCCACAACACCGGAAATAACCGAGGCGTCAAAGCCGAACAGGAAACCACCCAACGCGATTAATGTCGCGAGGCGACCCACACGTCCTGCGTTAAAGGTGTCGTTTTTTGGGTCGCTGCTCATTAAGACCTCACTGATTAACAAATGTGCTACTGCGCGTTTAGTGTATGTGACTCTGTCGCTCGAATGCACCTGTGCTTTCGCACGTGGGCGCCCAGCGGTGCGCCATTAAATCGATGGCCACTTACCTAGACGCTGCTCGTCTACCGCGCTCTATTTAATCCGGTGGGCCAACGACAAAGCCTGTTCGTGTCAGGCGACCTTGTTGCCCGAACGCATGACGAACAAGCAGGCCGCAACGATGACGGCGGCACCCGACCAAGTCGAGGCGCCCGGAAATTCGCCAAAGATAAAGAAGCCGATCGCTGCTGCCCAAATGAGCTGACTGTAGGTAATCGGCGCTAACTTCGCGGCAGGGGCCCGTGCGTAGGCAAGCGTTGTTAGCGACCAAAAGCTGACGCCAAAAAACGCGGACACCACGTAGCCACCGAAAAGAGCCGTCGTGGGCTGACTGTCCACTAAAAAGAAGACGGGAATGACGTAAAGCGCCGGCAATGTGTTGGCAAAGAAAGCGACAACGATGGGGTCTTCGCTCTGTGATCGAAACCTCAGTAGCACCACGGAGATAGAGTGGCACAGTGAGGCAAGTATCGGGGCAAGATAACCCAGCACCGGTCCCTCTGTTGTGCCTGAAAATAAAAGCGTCTCGTTATTTACAATGAACATGGCGCCCGCGAACCCTGCCACCGTACCGATAATAACGTCGCGTTTTAACGGCTCCCGCATCAGTAGCCACGCCAGTGGACCGATCATTAATGTACCCGTGAGCCCGAGTGCAGCTGCGGTGGCCAGAGGAATTTGAGTGACTGACCAAAAAAACAAACTGGCCGCACAGATCTGGAAAAAGCCTCGGAATAGATGAAACGGCACTGATCCCCAGCCGGGTAGAGGGGGCCGAAAGAGTAGCCACAGTGTTGAGACTAAAAGAGCACCCAGTGCATAGCGCCAAGCGGTAATGACCATTACGGTCTCATAGACCGATAGGCCTTTGATCATGGCATTCATACAAGAGGCAAAAAAAATGGCGGCTGCACCGAGAAAGTACGGCGAGCGGAGCGTTGCATGTATTCGGGACATAACGACCTGAGTGGGCAGGGACGCATCGCAGTGGACGTCCCGTGCTATTAAATTTTGTATTACTGCGTGTCGTGATCGGTAGCGATAATGCCTGCGAGACGTCGGGCGAGCGACTGTTTTTTTCCAAAGTCGGTTTCGCGTAGAAGTTGAATGCGCTGCGCTTGCGGTGAGCCGGCACCATGCATTGATTCGGTCAGATACCCGACAGCATTGCGCCCTAAGGTCATGTTTTCGATGAGTCGCAGCATTCGCGTTCGATCTTCAGTACTGACCGAAGACTTGCCCTGCAGATACTTGTCGAGCTTGGGACCAATAGTCTCGTGCTCGAAGTCGGCCTGTGACGGCAGTGTCACCATGAGCCCACCCGCTAAGTCTTGTGCAAGGCGCGAGATCTCATAGGGGAAGCGGGTCACGTTGTGCTTGCAGATATTGGCAAGAATCGGATCGTTAATAAACGCTCCGCTCTCGTGCTGTTTGGCTTCGTAGGACGAGGCGATACCCGAGGAGTAAATCGTTTCATTGAGGTGCGTCATCTCGACGAGTTTGTCACGCACGTGGCTTGCAGTTTCGGCCCCATTCATTTCAGCAACGCTGGATGCTGCGCCGATCATGACGTCACCAAGACCTGTTTTACAGACGTAACTGGCGCGGTGGTAGGCGGTGAAACGCGACACTAGTTCTTGAGCAAATTCGTACTCACCGTCCATGAGAACGTGCGCCCAAGGAATGAATACGTCGTCGAAGATCACGAGTGTTTCTTGACCGCCGTATTGCGCATTACCCTTGTCAATATCCCCCACTTCAAGCGCACGGGTGTCACAGGACTGTCGGCCATAAATGTAGGTCAGGCCCGGTGCGGTTGCTGGAATCATGCCAATGACCGCGTAGTCTTTGTCCGACTCGAGCATATTCATGGTGGGCATGACGCATATCCAATGTGAATTGAGGCCACCGGTCATATGCGCTTTGGCGCCCTTGACGTATAGGCCTTTGTCCGTGCGGCGCGTTACGTGCATGAATAGATCGGGGTCAGCCTGGTCACTCGGACGCTTGCTTCGATCGCCTTTGGGGTCCGTCATTCCGGCGCCCACAATTAAGTTGCGTGCCTGCGCCTTCTTAAGGAAGGCAAGATAACGCTCGTGGTATGCGGTGCCGTGTTTTTTATCGATATCAAATGTAATGGAGAAAAGGACACTCAGCGTGTCCAGGCCAGCACAACGCTGAAAACAGGTACCCGTAAGTTGCCCCATGCGCCGCTGCATTTTGTTCTTCTGCACAAGGTCTTGAGGCGATTCCGGAATGTGCAGGAATCGATTGATTCTGCGTTCGGTAATCGACGACCAAGCGGTTGCTAGATCGGGTTCATCCTCAGCCAGTTGATACGATGCGGCCATGGCGTTAATTGATGGCCGAACAATGGGGTGGTCGACTGGTTCATCGATACGTTCACCGAGTAAATACACGTCGAGATTTCGCCCTCGGAGACTGTCCACATAGTCGTTCTGACAAGTGAGTTCCCCAAATTGCCGCCACTGATCTTCCGCCGTGGGTTCGCTGTGCTGGCCTTGCGCTAAGTTATTCATGATGATGGCTCTAATTATTAGACGCTCAGTTAAAGCAGAAACTGACGGCTGGGGCAACACTATCAGCCCGCCTGTTTTTGTCAGACTCTGCTACATTTGACAGGGTTAGTGTCAATTTAAGAAACCAGATCCAAAGGGGGATTTTATGTCGGCCACAGCGTTTAAAGAACGGAGCTTTGATCCCGACGCGTTGCGCGAAAAGTATCGCAAGGAGCGAGACAAGCGGATTCGCTCAGATGGAAATGAGCAGTACACCGAAGTGACCGGTGATTTCTCTCACTATGTTGATGATCCCTATGTTGATCCAGGTTTTGAGCGGAGTGCTGTGGAGTGCACCGTTGAAGTGCTTATTATTGGCGGGGGTTTTGGCGGTATGTTGGCCGCCGCGCGGCTTCGGGATCAGGGCATTAATAACTTAATGATTGTCGAAAAAGGGGGGGGCTTTGGCGGTACTTGGTACTGGAACCGCTATCCCGGTGCATCTTGTGATATCGAGTCGTTGGTGTATTTGCCGTTACTTGAAGAGACCGGATTTATCCCCAAACAGAAATACACCAATGCCAGTGAAACGCTGGAGTACTGTCAGGTCATTGCTGATCAGTACCAACTCCACGACATCGCCCTCATGCAGACGCAGATTTTAAGTACTGACTGGGACGAGGCAGAAGGGCTGTGGAGGGCTCGGACTAACCGAGACGACGTCATAAAGGCGCGTTATGTCATTCATTCAAACGGACCGCTGAACCGACCCAAGTTGCCGGGTATCGCGGGAATAGATCGTTACAAAGGGCATACGTTTCATACCAGTCGCTGGGATTACGATTACACCGGCGGCAATACTTTTGGCGGTCTTGATCAGCTTTCAGACAAGCGGGTGGCGATTATTGGTACTGGGGCGACTGCCGTACAGTGCGTACCGCACCTCGCTACCGGTGCCAAAGCGCTCTATGTTTTCCAGCGCACACCCTCGTCAATCGATGTTCGCAACAACACCGAGTTGGATCCGACATGGGTGCAAGCCCAGTCTCCGGGTTGGCACCAAAAACGCCGCACCAATTTTGAATCGATTCTGGCCGGTATGCCCGTTAAAAAAGACTTAGTGCGAGACGGCTGGACCGAGGCGTTTCGCGACATTTTTGGTGACTTACGACACTTTCAGCCTTCAAAAGGACGTTTGGCGCTTTGGGCCATGAGGTGGCTCATTACTGGCGCTCGCAAGGAGCGCGGGCTCAAGCAGTACCTCACGGATAAAGCCATGGTGCACATGGGTCTTCAAGAAAAAATGGAGATGGCCGACTTTGCCAAAATGGAAAAAGTTCGAGCGCGAGCCGACAGCCTTGTCGAGAGCGCCGAGACTGCCGAGTCGCTCAAGCCCTATTACCGTCAATTTTGTAAGCGCCCGTGTTTTCACGATGAGTATTTGCAGTCGTTTAATAGACCTAACGTGACCTTAGTGGACACCGAGGGGGGCGGTGTTGACGCGTTTACAGAGACCGGTCTGACGGTCAACGGAATCGAGTACGACGTCGACTGTGTGGTATTTGCAACGGGCTTTGAGGTCGGGACTGACTACTCTCAGCGCGCCGGTTACTCCATTACGGGTGTTGATGGTCTGACTATTTCTCAGAAGTGGGCGGACGGTATGGCAACGTTTCATGGACTGCACGCCCGAGGCTTTCCCAATGCCTTTTTCTTTGGCCCTCAGCAGTCAGGTTTCACCGCCACATACACCTTTGCACTTGATGAAAACGCGATGCAAACCGCTTACATTTTAAGTGAGCTGCAAAAGCGTGGGGCGACGCGCGTCGATGCGTCTGAGAAGGCCGAAGCGCTTTGGATTAACACCATTAAGCGGGTGGCGCGACAAACCGAAGAGTTCCAAAAATCATGCACACCGGGTTACTACAACAACGAAGGTCATGTTGAGTTTGAGTCCCAAAACACGTTTTATGGCGGCGGTCCCATCGAGTTTTTTAATCTCATGGCGAAGTGGCGAAAGGCGGGCGATATGAAGGGCCTCGAAATCAAATAGTCTTCTGTGGCCGTTGTTCTGTGAGCCCAATGTCTGCCTGAACCTATCAGTTATAAGGGGACGGTCACCTCTGTTGAGTTCATGCTCGTAACGATTAACGACACCGTTTGACTGGCCGGTGTCGGTGACATGAGGTCTTGGGATAAGCTGTCGTGGAATGTGTCTGATAAGGACAAATAATGAGCTGGAAACCTGAAGTTGACGAGATTGAACGCCGCCGAGCACTGGCGCTGGGTCAGGGTGGTGAAGCGGCGGTTGCGAAGCAACACCGTCAAAACCGATTGACCCTGCGAGAGCGCGTCGATCACCTTCTGGATGACGGTTCCTTCGAAGAGCTTGGCCCCGTCGCGGGCACACCTGTTCACAACGAAGCAGGCGATCTCGTCAGTTACGATCCTGCTAATTTTATTTTGGGGTTTGGGAAAATCGCTGGTCGGCGGATTATTGTTGGTGGCGAAGATTTTACGATGCGCGGTGGCTCGCCATCGGCTGCGGGACTGAGAAAGAGCGTTTATGCCGAAGATTTGGCGGTCCAATACAAGATACCATTGGTCCGCCTTCATGAGGGCGCCGGCGGGAGTGTTGGGGGAACGGGTGGTAAAGGGGCAAGTCTTCCAGGCCCGGTGAACGCGCCTTCGCGTTTTCGCTCCGTTGCACAAGCGATGGCGACAGTACCGGTCGCAACAGCCGCAATGGGTGCTGTGGCGGGTTTACCTGCTGGCCGCTTAGTGGCATCGCATTTTTCGGTGATGTCCAAAAGCACCGCACAAATCATTACCGCAGGCCCTGCCGTTGTTGAGCGTGCCATGGGTGAAAAAAAGACCAAGGACGAGTTAGGCGGCTGGAAAGTCCACACCAAGAACGGCACCGTCGATAACGGCGCAGATGACGAAGTGGCGTGTATTGACGAGATAAAGCGTTTCCTGTCTTACATGCCTGATAATATCAACCAGTTAGCACCCGTTCTGGCGTGCGATGACCCGATTGATCGGTGTGATGCGTCGCTTCTTGACGTCGTGCCTAGGGATCGCCGCGTCGCTTTTGAAATGCGCGCTGTTGTCAAAGCCGTGTTTGATAAAGACAGCTTTTTTGAGATGGGAAAGGGCTATGGCCGCTCGCAGATTACGGGATTAGCGCGACTTAACGGTCAAACTGTCGGGGTCTGGGGCAACGACTGTAAGTTTCTCGCGGGCTCCATGACCGCTGACGGTGCACATAAAGCGCGTCGATTCTTGGAGCTTTGTGAGGCATTTACACTGCCCATAGTGACTCTGGTCGATGAGCCGGGGTTTATGATTGGGAGCCAAGCAGAGAAGGAGGCGACCATCAGGCATGGGACATCTGCCGTGCTCACCGCAGCGATGACCACAGTTCCGTGGGCGGCCGTTATGGTTCGCCGATCGTTCGGTGTCGCGCAGGCGGCGCACTACGGTCCCGAGGCGTATGTGCTGGCATGGCCTTCAGCCGAGAGTGGTCCTTTGCCTGTCGAGGGGGGGGTTGCGGTGGCCTTTCGACGTGAAATCGAGGCGGCGCCGGACCCTGATGCCAAGCGACGCGAGCTTGAGGAGATGCTGGCGGCTAAACAGTCGCCATTCCCACGTGCTGAGGCGCTGTCAGTGCATGACCTGATTGATCCGCGTGAGACGCGGCCGGAACTCGGCAAATGGTTGGCTCGTGTGCAACCCTTGTTACCTGAGTTGTTGGGGCCTTCGGCGTTTGCCATCAGACCCTAAGCATTGTGAGGATAATACAATGACACAGATTGAATTTGAGACAGGTGGTTCGGTTTGGAAGCTCCTCGTGGGTGTGGGCGATACGGTTGAAGAAGGTCAGACATTGCTCATCCTCGAGGTGATGAAGATGGAGGTCCCCTACGTCGCACCGGCGTCGGGAACCATTGCATCGATCCATATTGCCGAGGGTGAATCGGTTTCAGAAGACCAGCTTGCGATGGAAATAGACAGCTAGCCCTCGGGGTAGGTCAAACCCCAGCCGAACGGAAACAGCGGATTAACCGTATCGTCCGGTACGTCTTCGAACTGGACTTCAACCTCCGCCATGGAGGAAGGTAGCTCGAAGGGGAGTTTCCCCTGAGGTGCATAACGACCGAATACAATATCCAACATGGCGTTGTCCGACACGCCAAATGTACCTGCGAGGGCTGAACTCGACGCTTTGATATCGGTGAGGATGGCGGGGCGGTTGAGGTCAACCAAGGTGACGACCTGGCTCACCTCTGAGTAGCGCTGTATTTTCGCAAGTACCTCCTCGTTAAAGTTGAGGTTTGTTCCAGGGAACATACTCGCCATCATCTGGTCAGTGGCCCGATCCGTGCCGGGTGGCTGGTTACCGTTAAACACTGTGTTCAAGAAAACTAAGGTGACATCGGCATCATTGGGCGTGTCTACAATGGTGCCGTAGTCTTGAGCAAGTGTGGTGTCGAGCCCATCGACGAAGACACGGGTATTGTCATCGAGCGGCAGCACCTGCTCCGCATTATCAAGCAGGACAATGGCCTTTCGCTGTGCCTCCATGCCCAGCGTTTGATAGCTCGCCAGATTTACCGTTGCATCGATGGCATTTTCGTCGACGAACGGTGCGTCGAACAAGCCTAGGTCAAACTTGTTTCGCAAGATTCGTCGGACAGAGGCGTCTATACGCGCCTCGCTAACCGCGCCAGTATTCACCAGTCTAAGTACGTATTTGGTGTCTTTCTCTCCGCCGTATTGATCGACGCCCGCGTCAATCGACTTAAGATAGCGTTCCTCGATACTCAAGGCCTCAACACCCCAATTTCGACCGGTAACGACACCCCAATCTGTACAAATGACCCCCTCGAAGCCCAGTTGGTCTCTGAGGAGGTCGGAGAGGATGTAGCGGTTGTAGGCCATAGCCACGTCCTCATCCGTTTGTCCTGTTGGAATGCCGTAGTAGGGCATAACCACTCGCATGTCATTTTCAATCGCAGCGATAAACGGTGCCAGGTGATAGTCAAAGTTGTCACCGGGGTAAACCTGACTTTCGCCTGATTTCAAATGCGGATCCAAGCCGTTGAGTTGCGGACCGCCGCCGGGGAAATGCTTGACCATGGTCATGACGCTATCACTGTCGAGCGCGTCCCCTTGAAAGCCTTTCATGTAGGCCACGGTCATCTCCGATGACAGCGCTGCGTTTGAGCCAAAGGTGCCGAAATTACGCGCCCATCGTGGCTCAGTCGCCATGTCACTCATAGGGTGCAGCGCGGTGGTGAACCCCATCGCGCGGTATTCTGCAGCGGCAATCTTGCCAAAGATCTCGAGTGTCTTGGGGTCTCGCCCGGCCGCAAAGCCGAGCTGTGAGGGCCACTTCGATACGCCGTCTAGGGAGAACGAGGCAACGCCACCCCCTCTTGAAACTTCATGGATGGGGTCGCTACTGATCGACAACGGAATACCCAGCCGAGTTCTCTCCGCAATTCGTTGAAGGGCGTTGAGTCGGTCTGCGACGTTAGCAGGCGACGCGCTGCCATAAAAATTGAAATGAGTGATCGACTCCGTGGTGATCAGTTCCTCCACTGAAGTACCTGCATTCATTGATTCTAGGAAAATACGGAACAGGGGGTCGGGCTCTATGAGCACAGGGGGGTGGAACATTTGGCCCACCTTTTCCTGCAGTGTCATTTGGGCCAAAAGGTCATTCACACGATCCTCGGTCACTGCACGATAATCTTCGTACGGGTCGAGTAGGCCGTTGCGGTTGAGATCTCGAAAGGTCTCACCAGCCAGCGTAATTGGACTGGCAATCGACGATTGTGCGAGTGATGCCTTTAATTTACTGATGGGCTTTAAGAATAGATGGCTGGCATAGAGCGCCGCAATCACGAGTGCTGCAATCACAATTCGTGTGATCGTCTTCATTACGATAGTCATCTTGTGCGCGTCTGCCTCAGGCGGGTGTATTCAAACCACGATGTATCCAGTTAAGGTAAAACGTCCAATCCTGAGCGTCCAATAAAAACCACGGTAGGAGTACGCGAACCATGTTGAGAATGAGTGCTAAAAACCTAGTCGCCAACATGCGACAGGGCGAACTGTCGTCTGTTGAGGTCACAGAGTTTTACATCGATCAAATAAAACAGCACAACGACTCGATTAACGCGGTCATTGCACAGCGGTTTGAGGAGGCGCTCGTTCAGGCGCATCACGCCGACGAACGCGCGCGTGCCGGCGAACCAATCGGCGCACTTCATGGCCTACCCATGACGATAAAAGACGCTTATGAAGTGAGAGGTCTTACCTGTGAGGTCGGGCACCTACCGTATCAAGGGCGTGTCTCAACCCGCGATGCTGTTGTGGTCAAGCGTCTTCGTGCAGCTGGCGCTATTATTTTAGGAAAAACCAACACGCCGCTTCAGTGTGCGGACCTGCAAACCTATAACGCGATTCACGGCACAACGAACAATCCGTACAATTTAGCGCATACGCCCGGCGGCTCTTCGGGCGGCGCGGCCGCCGCACTGGCGGCAGGAATGACACCGCTGGAGTTTGGCAGCGACATTGGCGGATCGATCCGAACGCCGGCACATTTTTGCGGCGTCTTTGGACATAAACCCACATTCGGTGTGATCCCCCAGCGAGGGCATGTGCCGCCAGCACACGGTGCGCTAACCGCATCGGCTCTGAGTGTCATGGGCCCTTTGGCGCGCTGCGTCGACGATTTAGCGCTTGCTTTCGATGTCACCGCGGGGCTTGACGACCAATCGGGTGCGGGCTTGAGACTGAGTTTACCCCCGGCGAGTGTGAGTAACGTCCGATCACTGCGCGTGGGGGTTTGGCTGCGCGACGACTATTGTCCCATCGACAACGAAACGTGCTTGGGCATTGAAGCGGCGAGTCGGTCGCTTGAGGCACTTGGCGCCACGGTCCATGAAGCCAAACCGAACTTTGACTTGGCCTGGCACCACGAGACTTATTTAATGCACTTGTCGGCCATTATTGGCGCGGGTTTTAGCGCTCAACAAGTAGGTATGATGCAGCAGGTTGTGGATGCGGCGCACCGTGATGACAAATCGCCAAATGTCCTGCAGGCGCGCGGCACGTTGTTGCGCCACAGAGACTGGCTTATCTGGAATGAAATTCGTGAGCACTTGAGCCAGCAGTGGCGTGCGTTTTTTAATGACTACGACGTATTGATTTGTCCGGTGACACCCACGACTGCCATGCTGCATGATCAGGAAACGAGCTACGCCGCACGAACGATTAAGGTCAATGGCGAGGTGCGACCCTATTCGGATAATGTTGTTTGGGCGGGCGTTGCGACACTCTGTGGTTTGCCCTCAACTGCTGTTCCTGTGGGTCGGCACAGTAACGGCCTGCCCTTTGGACTTCAGATTGTCGGTCCTGAGTATGGTGACCACACCACATTGGCGGTTGCGCGAATGCTGGAAGAGGCGGGTTATGGCAGTGCACCTGTCGTGAGCTTTGCGTGATGACCGGAGCGCGCTGGTAATGACTCGCGACGTCGGTACACTGCGGACAGATATTAATAAAGAGGTCAATCGGCGGGTCCTTAAGGGGTCGCTGGACTGGAGGAGTACGCAATGAACACGTCGATAACTGACACGCAACAGGGTGTGGGTGGATTTTTAGGTTGGGTTGAGCGAAGCGGTAATAAGCTCCCCGACCCGGTCGTCCTCTTTTTCTGGCTCATCGTAGGTTTGGTGGCGATTTCCATCGTCGCCAGCCTGACCGGTGTCTCCGCGTCTCACCCGACTCAGGTGGATCCAGAGACCGGAGTTAACCGGATTATTGCAGCGACCAGTCTCTTATCAGGCGATAACTTGGCCAAGCTTTGGGTTGATATGCCGAAGACTTTCACCCACTTTCATCCGCTGGGGTACGTTTTAGTGGTGATGTTGGGGGCGGGGGTTGCTGAGCGTGCTGGTCTTTTTGGAACAGCCATGCGTGCGGGTGTCCGTGACGTGCCCAAGGCGCTACTGACACCCACAGTTGTGCTGGTGGGAATGCTTGGCAATCTTGCGGCCGATGCGGCCTACGTCGTTCTTATTCCGTTGGCGGGTATTATTTTTCATGCTGCAGGACGGCACCCTATTGCGGGGATTGCCGCCGCGTTTGCGGGTGTCTCCGGTGGTTTTTCAGCGAATTTTTTACCCGGACAATTAGACGCACTCTTGTTCGGAATAACCGAGGCCAGTGTCGAGACGGTCTTTGGTGATTTTACGGCCAATATTGCCGGCAACTGGTTTTTCATTGTGGGCATGACATTCGTTTTTCTTCCGGTGATCTGGGCGGTGACCGACCGGATTATTGAGCCGCGTTTAGGGGTGTTTGATCCTGAGTTGGCGGCAGCAACGGGTGCCGGTGATGACGGTGCTCGTGAACTGACGACTGCCGAGCGCAAGGGTCTTCGTAACGCAGGGTGGGCGGTGTTATTCGTGATCGGGCTCTGGACTTTTTTTACGATCGGTCCTGGAACACCGCTGATCGACGAGAGCGCCTCGGCTGAGGCGCAGATGGCACCGTTCTACAAGAGCTTGGTGGCTGCATTTTTCGTGCTGTTTTTGCTCTCAGGTTGGGCTTACGGGAAGGGGGCTGGCACTGTTGAGAATCACCGTGACTTGGTAAAAATGATGACGGGTGCAATGGAAGATCTCGCCTATTACCTGGTGCTCGCGTTCGTTGCGGCGCACTTCGTTGCGATGTTTTCGTGGTCAAACCTCGGGCTTATTTTGGCGGTCCACGGGGCTGACTTTTTAGGCTCAACCAATATGCCGGCCTGGGCCCTACTGACCTCTATTATCTTGGTGTCATCACTGCTCAATTTATTCATTGGCTCGGCGAGCGCAAAGTGGGCTTTAATCGCGCCGGTCATGGTGCCCATGCTCATGTTGTTGGGGATCTCTCCAGAGATGGCCACTGCGGCTTATCGCGTGGGTGATGGCGCGACCAACATCATCACACCGTTGATGGTCTACTTTCCGCTCATTTTGATTTTTTGCCAGCGTTGGCAGAGTAATTTTGGTTTGGGAAGCCTTGCGGCAACGATGTTGCCTTACTCGATTGGCCTTTTACTCTCGGGTTTGGCGATGACCATTTTTTGGGTTGTCCTTGATCTCCCGCTGGGGCCAGGCGCGAGCGTTTTTTACAGCCTTTAGGGTGCCCAGCGACGCGTTCAGTTCAAGCGTAAGGACTGGTATTTGCGGGTGAGCGGCGAGCGAAAAAAGGTCACTGCAGCTTGGCCCTCTCTCGATCAGTTTTCGGCGCGTCGAGGTGTGCCTGTTTAGCGCTTAGATGCGCCGTCTTTGACGTTCTATTGTAGCGCCTCATACCCTAAATTCCCGGGGTTCGACGTAGGGGATTTGCGCAATGGCTTCAGTCAACTCTCCGACCAGAAAATCACGCCAACTTTTCACTTTATTTTTCGGTTTTAACCACTTGCTCGCACGTGAAACTGGGTCTAGCGTGAGCGGCATAGATCACTCTATAAATAATCCCAATAAAAAGCTTTAGTAGAGACGTTTCCCATGGCATCAGATATTGATATTGCACAGGCTGCAACCCCCCGTCCCATCTCCCATATTGCGGACCAGCTCAGTATTCCAGAAGAGGCACTTGAGCCTTATGGGCGGATTAAAGGCAAGGTCAGCCTCGATTGGCTGTTGACCCAACCGATTCGAGACAGCGCACGCATGATTTTAGTGACCGCGATTAGTCCAACACCTGCCGGCGAGGGAAAGACGACGACCACGGTGGGCTTAGGCGATGCGCTCAAGCAGATTGGGAAGGACGCGGTCATTTGTCTCCGCGAGCCTTCGTTGGGTCCAGTTTTTGGCATGAAGGGGGGCGCAGCCGGCGGCGGCCATGCGCAGGTCATCCCCATGGAGGACATTAACCTCCACTTTAACGGTGATTTGCATGCCATTGGTGTTGCTAACAATCTGCTGGCCGCACTGATTGATAATCACGTTCATCATGGCAATACGCTCGATATTGACGTACGTCGCATTACTTGGAAGCGTGTCCTGGATATGAACGATCGCGCGCTGAGACAGATTACGGTGTCGTTGGGAGGGCCTGGGAACGGCTACCCTCGCGAAGACGGGTTTGACATTGTGGTGGCCTCCGAGATTATGGCGATATTTTGTTTGGCCACCGATCTGGACGACCTTAAAGCGCGCCTGGGTCGTATCGTGGTTGCTTACACACGCGATCGCCAGCCAGTGACCGCTGCTGACTTAAAAGCTGAGGGGGCGCTTACGGCGGTCTTGAAAGACGCACTGGCCCCTAACCTGGTGCAAACGCTTGAGGGTACCCCTGCGTTCGTGCACGGCGGGCCGTTTGCCAATATTGCTCATGGGTGTAACAGCGTTATTGCGACCACGGCGGGACTTAGACTGGCGGACTATGTGGTCACTGAGGCGGGCTTTGGCGCTGACCTGGGTGCTGAGAAGTTTATCGATATTAAGTGCCGCTCGGCGGGCATACGTCCCTCTGCCGCTGTGCTCGTGGCCACTGTTCGGGCATTGAAATTTCACGGTGGTGTGGCGCGTGAAAGCCTCTCTGAGGAAAATCTGGTTGCGTTGGAGGCAGGGCTTGCGAACCTAGATCGCCACATTGTTAATATCCGTGACCACTACGGTGTCCCCGTGGTTGTATCGATCAATCAATTCATCGCTGACACCCAGGCCGAAATTGATCTTGTCACAGAGCATTGTTGTTCTCGAGGCATTCAGGTGGCGCTGTCAAGTCATTGGGCCGACGGTGGCGCGGGCGCAACTGAACTTGCGCACATGGTTGCCCAGCTCTGTGAGTCGGACGCAACGCCGGCAAACGCGCCGCATCACTCATTTGTTTACGAGGATTCAGCCAGCTTGTGGGAGAAAATTGAGACGGTTGCGACGACGATCTACGGCGCATCTGAAATCACAGCAAGCAGCAAAGTCCGTGATCGTCTTCGCGAACTGACGGAGGGCGGCTACGGTCATTTGCCGGTCTGTATTGCTAAGACGCCGTACTCGTTTTCCACAGACCCTGCCTTGAAGGGCGCGCCCTCTGGACACGCGATGGATATTCGCGAGATCCGGTTGTCGGTAGGTGCGGGCTTCGTTGTTGCTGTTTGCGGCGACGTGATGACCATGCCGGGACTGCCCAAGGTGCCGGCCAGTCAGAATATCGATGTGGTGGACGGACAGATTGTTGGTCTTTTCTGATTTCTGACGTAAAAAAAGCCCGCTGATGCGGGCTTACTTTTGGTGCAAGGAATTGACTTATTTTGAGTAGTAAATGGGGAAGCCTTGGATCGAAGCAACGGGTGTGACTTGTCCAGCCGCTGATGCTTGAAGTGCCCGAAATTCCTGGCTCGCGGCAATCGCATCGCCCGATGAAGCCATAGAGGCCCAGTCCTTCGCGCTCATCACATAGTGGATATTGCCTGTGCCACCGATGCCTTCGTTGTAGATGTTTATTTTCACACCGAGTCCTTCGTGAATGGCTTTAGCCTTCATGAAGGTGTTGTAGACATCGGCCATCTTTCCTGGCGTGGGCTTCCAGATAAAGACACGGAAGGGACCATCCTCGGCAAAGCTCTGTGCAGTGACTGACGGATCCCAGTTGAGTCCTTCCAGAGACATCATGAGTTTTCCCGACGGATTAGCACCGGCTTTGGCAAAGAATGCGGCAAACTCTTCGCCGGAGTTATACGCCTTTGTCTTGGCCCAGTCAGCGCTGCTGTCCCAGCGAAGAACGTAGTCAAACGTGGTGTTTCCAGCGCCGCCGACATCCATCTGAAAAATACCGACACTCGCCCCACTTTTCTCGTGCAACTTTGCCGCTTCCATCAGGGTCCCGGCTAATTGCTGGGCCGTTGTATCGAGTGCCTGCCATCGAAAGACCTCCAGCCGCTCTGCGTAGACCGAAGTCGCGCTCAAGATCATCGATGCGCACACTAAAACTTTCGTCAATTGCTTCATTTTTTTTACCTCTAATCCGCTGGTAATTTGTGGGTTAAGACACCTGAAATGGCCTTATCTAAAAGGTTAGATCTCCTTACTGGATTTGCCATTATTTTTTTTGTCGTGCGCGTCGATCGACGGCGACGCATTGATCGGCTTGCGCAGGAACTGCCTTTTGCGCATTGTGGGCAGTGAGTTACCTCTCTCTAGAGACACAGGAGCAGTACGATGTCTAAAACCGGTGGATGTTTGTGCGGGCAAGTGCGTTACGAAGCCATGACCGCGCCCTTAATGAGTGGCGTGTGTCACTGCAAAAATTGCCAAAAGCAGGCAGGTACTGCGTTTTCGACACTGGCAGCATTTCAAAAATCCGACGTCGACTTTGTCGGTGAGCTCAAGCTCTATCAGGACAGTGACACGGACACCGGCAATACCGTCAACCGATATTTCTGTGGGCAATGCGGTTCGCCTATTTACTCCGAGGTGCCCGGCCAGCCGGGTATGGCCTTCATTAAAGCAGGGACGCTTGACGATACTGACGACTTTGTCGCGATGTTTCACTGCTGGTCGAGTACAAAGCAAAATTGGCTTGAGCTCGCCCCTGATATTCCCGCGTTTCCAGAGAACCCTCAAATGTAAAATCCTCCGATCGTTCGTCGATGGTAAAACGCCCTTGCTTGTTCTCCCGAGGTCTTAGGGCTGATTTAGCTCATCTGCGTTTTACAGATGTTGTTTTCTGCGCGACATTCAGGACGTGCGATGAATCTTTGGGGTTGATGGAAGTGGTCCTTAGCGCGTTCAGAGTGATACTTTTTTTGGGGTTGGTCGAGGCTGCCAG
>CAYVQI010000004.1:0-21209 GCA_964454155.1 uncultured Alteromonadaceae bacterium
CGCGGCTCTCTCCGGTCGTAAGATCCCTGATTGTGAGTTTGGCACCGTTGTACCCTTGTCGGATATCTGCGGTCTGGGTGTAGGCCAAGTAACGGCCGTTGGGTGAGACCACGGGATGACCTTCAGGGCCTGCCGTGTTGGTGATCTGAGTGATTTGTCCCGTGAGCAAAGCGATACCGAACAAGTCACTTTGTCTCGGGTGATATTCGGCGTCATCGCGTCGATTACTCGAAAAAATGATCGATTGACTGTCGGGGCTCCAAGTAATCGCACTGCTGATGGGAAAGTTACTCGACGTCATTTGACGTGGCGTCCCACCATGGGCGGGTACGACAAATACTTGCTCACTGCCCGAGGGTAAGTAGCCACCACCGTCGACTCTGAAGGTCATTTTATCCACGACATTGGCAGGTTCAGCCCAGGTCGCGCCTTTGGGTTTATCGGGCATGGTTGCCAGCATCGGTGGCTTGGTAGGCACGAGCCGAGTAAACGCGATCTGCTCACCATCTGGTGACCAAACGATGCCGCGTGGTGATTGAGGAAGGGCGGTCACCCTCGCAGTTTCACCCTCGTCGAGCCATTCCACGAAAAGTTGCGTTTTACCCTCTGCATTCGACAGGTATGCCAGCCGGTCGCCGGAGGGAGACCAGCGTGGCGAGCTGAAGTTGCCTTGGCCGCTGACCAGTGGACGGTGGTTTGTACCGTCGGTGTCGACTACCCAAATTGCGCGTCGAGCGCGATCGGTCATGATGTCCATGGACACACGAACATAAGCGACTTGGGATCCATCGGGTGAAACGCGAGGGTCGCTGGCGTATTCAATTTCGAACACATCTTCTGGACTAAAAACAGGTAAGTCCTTGGCGGTCAAGACGGCGCTGCTTAAAAGCGCAACGAGACTTAAGATTGAGTTGAAACAGTAGGTGGAACAAAAAGGGAGGCTACGCGATACGGGCATGACAAGGACACTCAGATCAGTGAATTTGCGCCCAGAATATCACTAAAGTCGCGCGAAATTGGAAGCGCGCTCACAGACTAAAATCAGACACTACCTCAGGGTATGCAACGGCCTGCCCCTGCGCTCGTAAATGGACTTCCAAAGTCAGGGTGCCGGCACTAAAGTAGCGATAAGACAATGGAGGACTGTTGCTGTGCGTAAGTGCATCACACTGTTGGTGGGTGTCTTGGTCTTGTCGGGCTGTGCCACGGTTAAAGAGCGCGAAATAGCGTCGCTTAAAAAAGAGTTAGGCTTGGACACGGCACCGTATTTTCCCAAGTGCCTGACTGAGGAAGTATCGCCACGCGCGGCGATGAGAGCCGGTGATTACAGTGGTATTCACACGGTAAACAATCCACAGGGCGATGTCCCTATCGACCGGTGTGTGCGCTGGGACACCACAGAGCCTCCCGGTAAGTTAAAAGATAAACCCGAAAAACTCATTCTGACACCACCGGGAAAGATCGACTCGCCAAATGAAAAGGCGATCGAAACGGGCTAAAAAAACGTTACAAGATATAAAAAGTTATCAAAAGCCCGTGAAACCATCTAAAACCCAGAAAAGGAGCGTATTAGTCTCTCGCCAAAACCCAAATCGGTGAACTCCAGGCCATTTCGGTAATGGTCGCTGGCACATCCGCTGGGGGCTCGCGTCCAAGCCGCAGACTGTCATAGGTTGTCCAGCGGCACGTCGGTATCTGAATGACCCGCGCGTAATAAAACGCGTGGTGGGACGCATCGTAGTCAGGGTCTACCCAGGTCGTGCGCAACTCGGGCGCCCCCGCAGAGTTAGACCAGGCACAATTACTGAGATCGACAGGTGCTTTAGTCGCGATGCAGGCACCATTGGTATTTTTATCTGAGCAAGCAGTATCAAAGACCTTCTCGTGGGTCTCTCCATCTTTGAGCCAGCCTTTAATGATCTGTATTTTTGCTAATGGGGCATGGTCAGGATCTTGAGTGGCCCAGACAAAAAGCCGGGGTGCATCGTCTTCAGCGATGAGGGTGCCGCCCATGGGAACACCTTTTGCATAAGCCGCTTCTAGATCACCCGTTTGGGCAAGGTCGTCAGGTAAGTCGGCACCTGCAAAGAATCGCAACAGGGGGCGCGTGCCACTGGTTGCATAGACCTCTCGACGGCTCATGGCGCCAAATAATGCGTCACGGGTGTTTTCGGGTGCCCACACGGCAGCCAGTCCGCCAGGGTTGGCGACCTTGGGTTGTCGTATGCCACTCTCGAGCCGGTTTCTGGCCGGGGAGCCCACATAGGAGTTAGCGCCGCGATAGTCCCACTCTTCGGTGTCACCCGGATTCGAGTTGTGGGTGTCGGTCGACGCCATGAGACCGAACTTCATCGGGTTGAATCCCAGTGATCCCTGTAATGCTAATCCCTTCTTTAGGCCGTCACGCGCCATCGAGGTGGGGTGAATGCAGCCGGTGGCCTGCCCCTCTTCACAAACAGGGAGGAACTGCTCAAAACCGCATTCTTCGTCGGTGGCACCAAAGCCGAGTGCACACTCGGAATTACCTTTGATTTGGAACATCTCAACCAGCGGCTCAAACGTTTCTCGCAGATGCCAATCCTCCCGGGTGTAGGGAATACCGTCGATGGTCTCACTCGCGAAGGCGAGTCCCCAGCTTTTATTGGGGTTGTGTGGGATGGTGAGAAACTCGCAGCCCTCACCGCAAGTCGCATCAAGTTGTTTCCAGAGGTCAATTTCGGAGTCTGCGTCGTAGGCGGAGACGGCGTAGGCAGGCGTCACACTGGTGCGGAAGATAACGTTACGGTGATGCTTGCCGCGATCGACCATGGCAGGGGAATACTCATAGCCGGCAAACGCAGTAAACACACCCGGTTCGTTGTGTCGCTCGGCGGCGGCCTTGATCGCGCCCCAAGTATCGAGGTGATACTGCCGCTCCACCGCTTTTTTATTGCCAAAGTAGCCAAGGTTTTCGACCAATGGTCGGTTTTCAACATTACCTCGTAGCTCTAAAAATGAGAGAAGAGTGGGTTTGTTGATGAGTTTACAGTTCTCCGCGATTTCGGGCGTTGCCGGCTCCAAGCACGCCATGACCCGTCCAAAGCCCTCGGCGTGATCCGTCACTGCTGCAAAGTCCAAGGGGCGGGTAATTTCGATGACTTCACTCGTTTCAAGGTGAGCTGATTCACCTTTGGCGAACCGGTAGGTCGCATCAAGGTCACGTCGGTTACCAAAGAGGTAGGCGTCGGCAGACAGACTCGAGTGAATGTGCAGGTCCCCAAAGTAGACATTGTTAACGGGGTTTACTGGCTGAACAGACAGGGCGCTTTGTGGTGGTTTGTAGAAGACCGTCTCGTCTTGGGCCGCCACTTCAGCACGAATCGCTGCGCGCTCTTCATCACTTGAAGGAATAAACGTGATATTCGTCATCAGGTAGTCGTAAGCGAGCCACCCACAGAGGACGACCACGGGTGTTGCGAGAAGTAGTCTCTTTTTGCCTGTCGACATCGATCTGCATTCCTCTGTTTTTGTTCTGTTTACGTTCTATTTTCGTCGCGGGTATCGCTATTTGCTTATCGAAGCGTTCGCAAACTAGACGTTTCATTGTTGCTAAGTCCGTGCAGACTTACTTTATGCCATACATCCAGCGACGCGTCATTCAGGTCCTCTTCCGAGTAGACGATAGTTGGTGCTGACCTTTTGTGAGCGGGAGGGCGAAGCACTGATTCAGCGCATAAAACAGGAAAAATGTGTCAAAACAGAACTTTTTTGAGGGTTTTGAAAAGGCTATTTTATTTTAAGTTATTGATTAATATTAATTTTTAATGTTCGGTCTGCCTTTGGCTTGTCACAGTTGTGCACACCTATATACTCGAAGGTGCATGTGGTAGTTACGACACTTTTGTCAGTTAACACAAAGAAAACGCACACGCCCTCAGAAGAAGGGTTGGTGCGACCAGACCTTAAAGGAAGCTAATATGATCAAGTCATTGTCGAGAGGGCCAGGTTTTGCATTGGCAGCGCTGACGGTTGCAGTTGCTACAGCGTCCCCCGTTGTATCAGCTCAGGAAGGTTTAGAAGAGGTCATCGTCACGGGATCTCGAATTCCGGTCGATGCTAACTCTATTTCTTCGGTCCCCGTCCAATCCGTATCCGAAGAAGATATTCGTAACTCTGGTGAAATCAACATCGCTGACATTGTTGCGGATATTCCCGCGCTCGTGTCATCACTCACCGCAGAGAACTCAACAACCGGGTCAAACAGCCTTAACCTCAGAGGTTTGGGTGGCGATCGCTCACTGACGCTGGTCAATGGGCGACGACACGTATCGGGTTTCCGCGGCAGTCAGGCCGTCGACGTCGGTACTATTCCGCGAGCACTGGTTAAAAGCGTTGAGGTGACGACCGGTGGCGCGTCTGCGGTTTACGGTGCGGACGCGGTTACCGGTGTTGTGAACTTTATTCTTAAAGACGATTTCGAAGGTTTCCAGATTGACGTATCAGCGGGTCGCCCTGAGGCGGGAGCTGGACAAACGTCGGTGGTCGATGTCGCCTGGGGACAAAACTTTAATAATGGTCGCGGTAATGTTGTTTTGACGCTGAGTTCTGAGAATGACAAAGGCATAACGATTGGCGACCGAAGCTGGTCCCGCGACAATGGCATTGACGAGACGCTGGCCAACCCAGATCCCAATGGACCCGCGCGCGCCGTGGTACAGGATCCTCGGTTCTGGCTAACCTCGCAAGAGGGTTCTGTCGCTCCCGGCTTTGGTGGGCGAGGTGATACGTATATTGATCTCAACAATAATGGCATTGCGGACTGTCAGGAATCAGAGGGTGGTCGAGTAGGCTATCTTGCTGGCTGCTGGATTACAGGGTCTGACGGCACCGTACGTGTCAATCAAGACGGTACCGTCATTGACGGCCTCTGGGGGACGGGCGGTGACGGAGGGCGTGTCAGCTTCAACCGTGACTCACTGTACCCAAAGACAGACCGCCAAGTGGTGAACTTTAACGTCAACTACGAGTTCAGCGATACGCTTAGAGGCTTCTTGGAAACAAAGTACGTGCGCGCCGAAACGATGACGTTTACGGAGCAGGATACGTTCTACGACACGTTAGCCATTTTGCCTGACAACGCGTTCTTACCGGCCGAGCTTCAGCCGGTTATGGACCAAGTGGGTTACCTTTTACTGACTCAGGATCCGCTGGATTTCAGTGAAAACAACCCCGAGAAGTACACGCGAGAGACGACCCGCTTTGTCGCAGGATTGGAATGGCAGCCTGTGGACGGCCACTCGATCGAGTTCTCTGTCAATCAGGGTGTTTTTAATCAGAAATCTCAAACGTCGGCCATTTACCTTGATCGACTATATGCGGCGATTGACTCCGTTGTTGATGCGAACGGAAACGCAGTGTGTCGTTCTGATCTAGACCCCAGCGCCTCCTACGAGATCGATTACTTCGCCGGTTCCAATGGCTACGCTGACGGCGCTTACTCCAGTAACGCCTACTATACATTCACGCCTGGAAGCGGTCAGTGTGCGCCGCTGAACCCATTTGGGACTTACTCGGCCAGTGCTGAGGCGCAGGACTTTGTGACGGCGTCACTAACGGACGAACTTGAAATAGAGCAGTTTGTTGTGAACGTGACTGCAGTGGGATCATTTGACGTGCTGGATAGCGTTTTAGATGGACCGCTTGGCTACGCGGTGGGTGTTGAATATCGGGACGAGTCGAGTGACAACAAACTCGATCCGATAACACTGGGTGTTCTCCCTGCAACCTCGTCATTCCAGCCTGGCCAACTGGTCAGTGATGTATCGCCTTGGCTGAACTCCTACACCTCGTTTGACAATACCCAGCAGTTCAACACCAAGGGCGACTACGACGTGACTGACGTGTTTGCTGAGGTGCGTTTACCGATCTTTGTCGATCGCCCGCTCGCGCGTGAGCTCACTGTGGACGGCGCGGTTCGTCAAGCGGACTACTCAACACTGGGTCAGGCGACCACGTGGAAGTTTGGTTTGACTTGGGCCCCCGACGACGATATCCGTTTCAGAGCGACAGTCTCAGAGGCGGTTCGTGCTCCCAATATCTCGGAGTTATTTGACCCTCGGCTGCCCATATTTATCGCTGCAACTTCGGATCCCTGTGCATCGACCAACGTGAACAACGGCACCGCTGTTCGTGAGGCTAACTGTGTCGCGGCGCTCTCTGCGTCTGGTGTCTCTCAAGACACAATCTTCACCGACGGCGCCTACGACTGGACTAACCCACTCACCGCTCGCTTTAATGGTGTATCGGGAGGCAACCCCAACTTGAGCGAGGAGGTTGCCGACACTGAAACCTTTGGTGTCGTGCTGACGCCCAGTAACATCGACGGCTTAACCTTGTCGGTTGATTATTGGGACGTTGCAATTGAGGATGCCATCTCGGCCGTGAGCGCGGACGATATTTTGAAAGGCTGCTACGATTCAGGGAACTACCCGAATCTTGGGTTTTGTAGCTCCTTTACCCGTCGTGCTGATGGTGGCTTGAATTTCCTTGAAACCGGGCAAATCAACTTTGCCAAGCTGGAAGCAGAGGGTGTGGATATTTCTGCTGCCTACGAGTTTGCTATGGGGGACAACAACTTCCGTGTCCGTGCGGTCGCCTCTCGTCAGACGCACCTCAACCGGTTCTTTAACCCGCTCGATGAGGCTGATATTGATCCAGAGCTTAAGGAAATCCAGCGGCCTAAAGTGGCCGGCTCTCTTAATATCTCTTGGGATCGTGGTCCCTTCGCGCTGAGCGTGCAGACCGTTTACCAAAGCAAGCAAGGCGTCGATGAGATTGAAGAAGTCTTAGGACTTTACGGTAATCAGGCGGTTTATGGTGACGCCGGGTTCTTCGAATCAGTCATGATCACTGACATTAACGGCAACTACCAGTGGAGCGATGAGCTTTCAATCTTTGCTGCCATTAACAACGTGGATGACGAAGTGCCTTACTCAACTCAGACCGCATGGCCTGTCGGTCCTCGTGGTCGGACGCTCGTCCTCGGATTCTCTTACTCGATGTAAGCTGAACGCCACAAGCGCAAATGAAAAGCCCGTGGCTGACGTTGCGGGTTTTTTTTTGAATAAAAATAATGAGCACACCTGTGAAAAACGTATTTAGTGGTACAACGGGTGTGCGCGAATTTATCGCACGTTGGAGTCTAGCAAGCCATGAGCACAAAACCTGAGCACGATGAGTTTTCAACTCATGCCGTCCCGCGAGAGGCTCGGGTGGCGTCTTTTCGTGTGGCGGCCGTCGCCTCTATGGTGTCATTTTCCTTGCCCACCTTCATTGCAGGTATTGAAGTCGCCAGTGGTGTCGGCGAGCTCCTTACACTCCCTGCCATATTGGGCGGATCCTTCATCATTTTTTTAGTGGGATCCCTAATGGGTTCAATTGGAGCTCGCACGGGTTTTAACTCGTACCTGCTTGTGCGACTCGCGTTTGGTGACTCGGGCGCACGACTGGTCAATCTTGCGTTTTCGGTGTCGCTTCTTGGTTGGTTTGGTATAAACCTGAATCTCTTTGGTCTGGCCATCGCAGGGTTATCGAAGGACTTTTTTAATGCGGTGCCGCCCGAGTTGGGTGTAACGGTTGCGGCGAGTGTATTGATTACGGCGACAACGATCATTGGTTTTCGGGCCATTAATCTTGTGTCGACACTGATGATCCCAGTACTCGTATTTGTAGCCTTGGCACTGCTGTTTGCCGCTATGGGGCACTCACAGCCGGCCGTTCAAAGCGTCTCGGAGCCGATGAGTCTGGGTGATGGCATTTCTGCCATTGTCGGATCGATCGTTATTGGTGCCATTATCATGCCAGACATCACACGATTTCTGCGCTCGTGGCAAGGCGCTGTTGTCACGGGAACGTCGAGTTACCTGATTGCTCAGCCCTTTGTCATGTGGGTTGCCGCTGCGGCGGCCTTGGCGCTAGGCACTCAAGACATCATCAGCATTATGCTGACGCTTGGTTTAGGATTAGGTGCGTTCATTGTTATTATCGCGGGATCATGGGTACTGAATACCCTCAATCTCTACAGCGCTGTTTTGGGCGTCACCGCCTCGTTTCCGGCCCTTAACGCACGTCACGTCACCATTGCTCTGGGTGTGATTGGCGTCTCGGCCGGGCTGCTTAATATCTTGGACAGTTTCGTCACCTTCCTCTTTTATCTCTCAGTGGTTTTTATACCGGTTGCCGGCGTTATTATTATTGATCACTTCCTGATCAGACCTGACGTCTATCGGGTGACACGTGTGGAAGATGCTCGCCCCATTAACCGACCAGCGGTAGTGGCCTGGCTTTTGGGCGCTGCGATTGCATTGGCCGGATCCGAGGGACTTATTGCAAGCATTACCAGCGTCGCAGCACTGGATTCGGCGATCGCTTCAGGTCTTATTTATGCGCTCGTAACACGCGTCTGGACGGCGAGACCCTAGCATGCGAATTGGTTTAGATGTGGGCGGGACTCATACCGACGCGGTACTCATGGACGGTAATGCAGTGGTCGCCAGGACGAAAACGACGACCAGCGAAGACGTGGCTTCAGGCATTGAGGCGGCGCTGGCAGTGGTGTTAAAAGATCAGGACCCGAAGGCCGTGTCACTGCTCACGATCGGTACGACCCAGTTTACGAACGCCGTTATAGAACGTAAACATCTCTCACGCGTCGCGGTGGTGCGGGCTTGTCTTCCTGCCGGTCGTGGTTTGAAACCGCGTGCCGATTGGCCGGCTGACCTGGCAGATGCGACCGATGGCGGGAATTATGTGATTCATGGCGGACACCTCTATGACGGGCGCACATTGGCCGACCTTGACGAGGGAGAGGTTGAGTGCGTCATCGAGGCATTGAGCGGGTCATCACCTGACAGTGTGGTGATCTCTAGCGCCTTCTCGCCAATGCAGCAGGACTATGAGGACGCTCTGGCCGTTCGCTTTTCTGCTGCCTTGCCTCAGACGCATGTTTGTACCTCACATCACATGGGCGGGCTGGGCCTCATCGAGCGCGAGAATGCGGCGATTCTTAACGCATCGTTATTAAAATTTGCTCAGCGGGTGGTCACGGCACTTGTCCGATCGAGTCAGCATTTTGGTCTTGGGTGCCCCGTTTATGTCAGTCAGAACGACGGCACGTTGGTTGATCTCGAGAGGGTAAGCGCGTTTCCTGCCTTGACCTTTGCGTCGGGTCCTACGAACTCTATTCGTGGTGCTTGGGCGCTCACGGGTTTGTCCGATGCGATCGTCATCGACGTGGGTGGAACAACCTCGGATATTGGTGTTCTTAAAAATGGGTTCCCTCGCCAGTCTAACTTGGTGATCGACGTCGGTGGGGTTCGCACGAACTTCAGAATGCCTGACGTCCTTGCGATGGGCCTTGGGGGCGGTAGCCTCATTGGCCGCGACGGTGACCAGTGTGGTCCTCAGTCAGTGGCGCGCGAGCTCAAGAACAAGGCCGTCTGCTTCGGTGGCGATGTGTTGACATTGACCGATGTCGCAGTGTCTCAGGGGCGTATGGAGATTGCTCGTGCCACGATTAACGACCCCGCGCCCCAAGCGGTGTGTGACAGGGTCGATGCTTTGGTCGTTGAGCGTCTCAGCGCTGCAGTGGATCTTATGAAGCCCGGTGGAGCAACACTTCCTGTTATTTTAGTCGGGGGTGGCGCGCCACTGATTCCAGGGGAAAAATTGGCCGGATGCCCCGTTATAAGACCGATCAATGCCGACGTGGCCAATGCTATTGGTGCGTCGATCGCGCAGGTCAGTGGTGAGGCTGAAGGCCTTTTCGTTGTGGGTGCTCAAACGCGTGATGAGGCGCTTAAAGCACTGACCGTCGAAGCAGAAAGACTAGCGGTAGTCGCAGGCGCTGACCCTAAAAGTGTGGTGCCGATTAATATAGAGGAAGTTGATATTCCGTACATGGCCACTGAGACCACTCGGATTCGTGTCACCGTGGTGGGTGATCTCGCTCAAAAAGAGCCTCCTTCGCGATGAAAATTTTTGCATCGGATATTGATGACCTAGCACTAGGGGCCGTCTTTTTGGCAACGGGTGGCGGCGGAGACCCTTACCTTCCGACACTCATCACGCGGCAGACGCTTGCAGAAACGGGAGGTGTCACGCTGATCGATCCAAGTGCACTGAAAGACGACGATTTTATTGTCCCAGTCGGGGGGGTGGGTGCACCGACGGTGTCTCTTGAGTTACTGCCATCGATCGATGAAGCCTCGAAAGTGCTGGATGCTTATGAGCGTTTGATGGGCCGATCGATTACCGCCGTAGCCTCTTTTGAAATTGGTGGCGGAAATTCACTCATACCACTCATGGCCGCTGCTGTACGGGGTATCCCGGTTGTTGACGGAGACGGAATGGGGCGCGCGTTTCCAGAAGCTCAGATGATGAGCTACGCGATCGCGGGTGTTCGACCGACGCCCGCGCTTGCGATGGACTATGCGGGTAACACTGCAATTTTTGAGACGTCCGATACGTCAACTTATGAGCACCATATTCGTGCCTATGCAGCGGCAGCGGGCGGCATGATTACCGTTGCAGAACATCCTATGTCGGGGACACAAATACGCAGATCAGTCATTCCAAATACGGTCAGTTTTTCTCTGGCTTTAGGGCGTTTGCTCCGAGACCGACGTGGGCCCATAGACGATCTATTGGCCCCTTTGAAGAATCTATTCGCAGACTCCGTTTACGGATCGGTACACAAGGTATTCGCAGGGAAAGTATCTGGGAAAAGAACAAGGACGGTGGGTGGTTATGACATAGGAAGCCTGTCGTTGGAGGACGTTAATGATCCCAGTCGGATTTGCTCGATTACGATAAAAAATGAGTACTTAGTGGCGATGATTGACCAGCAGCCGCTTGTAATGGTGCCTGACTTGATCGTCATCGTGGATTCAGAGACGTCCACGCCGATTAATGCGGAACGTTTGCACTACGGGCAGCGGGTGGCTGTCTTGGCGGTTGGCGCTCCTGCTTTTTACCAGTCAGAGGCCGCACTACTGGTCACTGAGCCTCGTTGCTTTGGAATCGATCTGGACTATGTGCCTTTGGAACAACTCATTCCGCACTAAGTCGTGATTTCAATAGGTGTCGAGCCCACTGTTTCACTGGTTTCGTCCGCGTCGCTAAAGAGGGACAAAAAGTCGTCTAGGATCATATACAGCGCAGGTATCAGTATGAGCGTGATCGCGGTTGCAAAGACGACACCAAAGCCTAAAGACACAGCCAGTGGTACGAAAGGCGCGGTGTCGAAGTCCCTGGTGACCATGAGCGGTAACAGGCCCATAAATGTTGTGACCGACGTGAGGAAAATGGGCCTAAATCGAGACATGCCAGAGTCGATCACCGCGTCTCTCGCACCCATGGCGTACAACCGCCGGTTACGGTTTATGAAGTCAACCAAGACGAGGCTGGAATTGATAACCACACCGGCAAGCGCGATCATTCCGAGGAGTGAAAAGAAGACAAGGTCGTAGCCCATGATCTCGTGGCCAATGATCGCTCCGACAAAGCCAAAGGGAATGCTGGCCATAACGACCAGTGGCTGAAGATAGGACTTAAGCGGCACGGCGAGCAGTGTGTAGATCACCATAAGCGCGACGAGACTTGAGCTGACGAGACCACTCAAGGCTCTTGCGCGCTCTTCAGCCTCACCGGCCTGAACAATCGTAATGCCAGGGAAGGCCTCCAGTACGCGAGGGATATCGGTTTTAAATAACTCACTAAGCACCGTTTCAGGTGCAACTCGCGTTCTATCGGTTGAGGCCACAAGGTTAATTGTTCGCTGTCCAGCCGTGCGATTAATCGTCGAGTTCCCGACGGTGGGGGTAACGCGAGCGACGGATAACGCCGGTACTTCAGTGCCGTTGGGCAGACGAATGGTCATGTCTTCAAGACTTGAGAGGAACCGTCGGTCTTCTTGAGGGAAGCGCACCATCACTCTGACGTCGTCTCGGCCCCGCTGAACACGCTGTGCCTCGCGTCCATAGAACGCGTCGCGAACTTGATTGCCTAAATCGGCTTGCGTTAGTCCGAGTGCCTCTGCACTGGGAATAATTTCAAGTGCAAGCTCCCGTTTCCCAGACCGATAACTATTGCTCAAGTCATAGATGCCGTCATACTCCGCGAGAATATCGGTCAGTATTGCCGAGGCTTGGCCTAATTGTTCGATGTCTCGACCGCGCAGTTCAAGGTCAATATCGGCACCCAGCGAGACGGCATTCGCAGAGAAACTCAGTTCGACAACATCGGGTAATTTCGGTGTTAGATCGCGCCACAAATTAACGACTTCGAGCGGTGTCATACCGCCACGCTCTCGATAGGGCACAAGGTTTAATGAAACCTCTGCCACGTGAGAGCCGGTCTCACCAATCATGACCAGTGCACCTTGAGTAATACTCACGCCGACAGATGAAAGCTCATTTTTGAAGGCGGAGCTGCCGTCCGTGCGCGCCGCGTCGACGACGCGGCGGGTTTCTCGCGCTGATGCTTGAATCTGTTCGACGATCGCCTGTGTGCCCGTCAGTGGATAACCTTCAGGCATCACAACACGAGCGACGACATTATTGCCCGAGACCGCTGGGAAAAACTGGAACACGATTCGCCCACTGGCGATTGTTCCGGCCATGATAATCATGATGGCTACTGCCACACAAAGGGTCGTGTAACGACGATCGACCCCCCACTCGATCCAGCGACGGTAGTGGTGTGTCGCAAAATACTCGAGTGATCCTGCTATTTTATCTTGGAACGCTTCCCATCGTTGACCAAAACCCGATTGTCCCCGCTTTTGACTGCGGTGGGCCAGGTGTGAGGGGAGGATCAGCTGTGACTCGACAATGCTAAAAATCAGGCAGAGTACAACGGTGCCACCAATGGAGATAAAGAACTGCCCTAGGTTACTGTCGACACTTAACAAGGGCATGAAGGCCGCGATGGTTGTGAGGACTCCGAAGAAGACCGGTACAGCAACCTCGCTGGTGCCAACGATCGCTGCTGAGCGGGGGTCTAGACCCTCCTGTTCTTTGGTATAGATGCGTTCACCGACGACGATGGCGTCATCGACCACGACGCCCAGTGACAGCAAGAGCCCCATCAGAGAGAGGGTGCTGATGCTCAGATCGCTTGCGGGAAAAAAGGCGATGGCACCAAAAATCGCGACTGGTATTCCGGCGCTGACCCACAGGGCAAGGCGAACGCGCAGGAAAAGCGAAAGACTGATAATGACAAGGAGGAGACCGCCGAGCGCATTATTGATCATCGTGCCCAGTCGACCGATTAATTCGTCAGCTTCGTTGTTCCAAACAGTGAAGTGAATACCTTCGGGGAGCTCTCTTTCCTTCATGGCTACGTAGGACATTACTGCATCAGAAATTTTAATTGTGTCGTCACTGCCGATACGAAAAATCTGAATCATCATGGCCTGTTCGCCATTGAACTCGGCGTACTGATCAACGTCCTCGAAACCGTCAACAATCAGCGCAATGTCGCTGAGCAGCAGTCGACCCCCCCCGGATTCGCGTGCAACCACGATGTTCTCGAGCTCCTGGCCACTGTAGCGTTGCCCAGTACTTCGAAGCCGTATCTCACCTGACTCAGCCTTTATCGATCCTCCCGGAATATCAACGCTTGACGAGCGGATGGCTTGTGCGACTTCCGCGAGCGTCAGTTGATGCCGTCTCAGCATTTCCTCGGAGATCTCTACCGATATTTCATCGGCTCGCTCATAGAGTGTTTCGATAAGGCTGACTTCGGGCAGTTCCAACAGGTCTGCTCGGATCGACTCGGTTATATTTTTTAACGATCGCTCGTCGGTGTCACCATGAACAGCAATTTGGGTGACCATTGAGCGCATAGTCACCTGCGAAACGATGGGTCTTTCTGTATTCGATGGGAACGTGGAGATAGCATTAACTTGCGCTTTTATGTCGTCGAGTGCTTTGGCCTTATCCGCATCCATATCGAGCTCAATGGCGACACTGCACCGACCCTCGGCGGCCGTTGTTTTGACTTTGACAATATTTTCAATGCCGTCGATAGACTCTTCAATGCGGACACAAACGCCTGTTTCGACTTCGGCAGGCGCTGCACCCAAGTAAGGCACTGTTACGGTGACGACTGGGGCCTCTACATTAGGAAATTCTTCCTTACGCACGTCTTTCAAGGCCAAGAGACCAGACGCAATAAGAATAAACATGAGTAAGTTCGCGGCGATCGGGTTGTCGACGAACCATGCGATGAGTTTAGGCACGCGCAATGCCCCTCATTGTATGACTTGCACGGGCATGCCCTCGACGACGAACTGCAGCGCAGAGATACTGATTCTCTCGCCTGAGCTAAGCCCTCCAGATATCAGCGCGTGAGTCTCAGAAAGCCTGAAAACCTGAACTTCACGAAACCGTAGGCGACTATTTTCATCGATCACCATGACGTTGTTGTTTGATCTGAGTGCGGTTCGTGGAATAGAAACAAGCCCATCCACGCTACGTCCCTGAATCGTGGCGTTAACAAACAGCCCTACGGGTAGCCGCATACCATTAGCGTTGGTGCTGTTAGAGACCTCGGCTATGACGTAGAGAAAGCGAGTTGTCGTCGAAATATCGCCTTCACTGCGCATCAATTGAGCGGTCCAAGACTGTTGGCGTCCACCGTAGTTAGCCGTCAGTGTGACCGGTATACGATCAGCTGCTGCAATACCGGTATTAGCAAATTCGGTGTCGAGATACGCCAGTTGTGCGTCGGCTAGAGGCAGACGCACCTCAAGTCGCTGTGTGTCGTAAAGCGTAGCAATCGATGCACCTTTTTGAAAAAACTGACCGACGTCAACGCTTTCAGAGCGAACCCGACCGTGAAAGGGGGCCTCTAAAACAGTTCTGCCGAGGTCAATTTGAGCGCGAGACACGGTCGCGTCCGCATCGCTTTTTGCTGCTCGTGCGACCAAAAAAGCACGCTCTGCGGACTGGACTTGCGCAATACTTGTCAGCTCTTGCGCATACAGTACGCGCACTCGACTTTGTTCCTCTGTGGCAAAATCGAGTTCGGCATTTGCGCGATCGAGACTTGCATGTGCTTGGGCCAACGCAATCTCATAGTCTCGCGGATCGAGCGTAATTAACGGTTCGCCCTCAGCAAATTCGCCACCGCTGAGAAGGCTGGGTGCAACCGAAACAACTTTCCCCGCAACTTGCGTTACCAGTTCCATTTCAACTCGAGGTTGAACATTGCCCTCTGACGTGACCGTGAGCGCCAGTGTCTGGGGCGCTATCGCGAGCGCACGTACAGCCACCGGAACCGGTTCCTTGGCCGCTGTTATGATTTCAGGTTTGTTGTTAACCAGTACCGTGTAGATAACAAGAGACAGCGCAATAATAGTGATGGGCGTCAGTAGTTTCTTTACGGAAAACGAGGATCTACTTGAGGCGCTTTCGCTCATTTTATCTCTCTACAAAAGTGGGAGGAGCACGTTGGAGCACTCATGATTTTGTGGCCTTGATTATACGGTATTCTGTTTAAGGCGTGGCATCGTTACGCTAATCCTGACCGAAAGGCGCGCGGAGTGAACGCGCACCTGGCCGACTAGATTGGCAAGCCTTCATCAATGGCGTGGTCTCGCTGCTGAGGTGTTTGAACCCCCGGAACGTGATAAATCCCATTCACCATCGCTTGGGTCGTCGAGACATCTTCGCGCGCGGCGTAAAACTGGCTGTACCACTTTCGACCTTTGAGAAAAGGCCCCTCAGTTTTCATGGCCATGGGTCTGAGGGCCGGAGACTTATGCTGCCAAATCTCGAAATCTTTCGAGAACGCTTCAAGCGCGCCGGCCTGAATTGTTCTCGCCATCTCTTTGTCTTCGGCGGTCACAGTCCCTGTGGCAGACTTCACAAGGCACCCGTGCCAGGCTTTAATCTTTCCGTCAGCGACGGGCGTGTTGGCAATCATTTCGAACTGGGTGGCACCGCCCCATACTTGTTTAGAGAGAAGGACCCCGGGGCCGGTGTACCAGGTGGTGGTATAAAGCATGGCGCCACCGTAGAGCGTCATCGCGCCGCCCTGTCGCTGAATCAACACGTGATCCTGCATTTCATTTTCAAAATATTCGCAGGGCGCGCCGTGGGTCGGGCCAAGATGTCGGTTATCACACATGTTGTCGAGGACTTCCTGAGGGTGAATCTCAAGCTCCGGTAGGTGATCAAGGTCCCAATGAACCCAGCCGCCTTCGTCCCACTGTTGCAGGTAGGGTGGTGGGTAGTCGGGCTCGGCGCCTTGCTCGTCAAACCACATCATGATGCAACCCATATTGTCCACGACGGGATAGGATCGAATTGATGCAGACTTAGGGCAGGGACCGTCGTGGTAAGGAATATCGTCAACATGGCCCTCTGAGCTATAGCGCCAGCCGTGATACGGGCATCGAATCGAATCACCCTCCACGTGTTTGCCGCCCACGTCAGCAACGATTAGCATCGCGCTCGTATTCTTCGCCAGGTGAGTCCCCATGTGTTTGCAGTAGGCATCCAACATGACCGGATTACCGCTCTCGCCTCGATACAATGCAAAGTCACGGCCAAAGAAAGTGACGCCGATGGGGCGCTCGTCGATTTCGCGACTTTCAGCCACAATAAACCAACCTCGCGGGTAGGTATTAGGTCCAAGACCGTACTCTGCTGCTGTAGCCACGTTCATTCTCCTGTGTTAACGCGACGCCACTTTTGTAATAGCGACGTTTCATGACGTTAAACTAGGTGAAATACGAGCACCGGTCAAAATACCAGACCCGGTTTGTGTAGACAAAAAGGACGATGACATGGAGGCGGTTGGGATTGAGCATGGACCGCGTCTACCAATGAAAATATTTTCCTCAGGAGTACCGCTTGACCGAAGACGCGTTGTCCGTATTTAGAGCTGAAGTTGCCGACTGGTTAGATCGACATTGCCCAGCGTCGCAGCGTCAGCCGATTGTTCGTGAAGAGCAAATTTGGGGTGGTCGGCGACGCGTCTTTCCTAGCGATGATGCGCGCAAATGGTTTGAAGCCTGTCGTGACAAGGGCTATACCGCGCCGGACTGGCCTGTGGCTTACGGTGGTGCAGGTCTTGACGCTGAGCAGGAAAAAATATTAAAGCAGGAGATGTCCCGATTAGGGTGTCGCCCGCCTTTGTACTGCCAAGGCTTATGGATGCTTGGGCCTGCGCTCCTTGTTTACGGCAGCGAAGACCAGAAACGTAAGCACTTAGGCGCCATATGTCGAGGCGAGATTCGCTGGGCGCAGGGTTACTCAGAACCGTCAGCAGGCTCTGATTTGGCCAATCTTAAAACAAAGGCTGAGGATTGTGGTGATCACTTTTTGGTGAATGGAACGAAGATCTGGACCACTAAAGCGGATGAGGCGGACTGGATCTTTTGCCTCGTTCGCACGCGGGATGCGGCGCCTAAACAAGCGGGTATCAGTTTTTTATTGATCGACATGGCGAGTGCAGGGGTTTCGACCTCGCCTATTCCGTTAATCAGTGGTGACTCAGAATTTTGCCAAACATTTTTTGACAACGTCCATGTGCCGAAGCGCAACCTCGTGGGTGTGATCAACGAGGGTTGGGCAGTTGCAAAGGAGCTTTTGAACCACGAGCGAAAAATGATGGCTGCGTTCGAGGGTATGCTTGAAAAGCCGGCAATGGCGCTTCTAGAGCTTGCGCACTATGGGGTGGGCGTTAACGAAGATGGGCGTCTCGCCGACCCAGAGTTGCGCAGTCATATAGCGAGCCACCTGATACGCGAGACAGCCATCGCGCAAATGGGTGAGCGAATTTACAGTCAAGGGAAGGCCGGGCAGATGGACACGCGACTGCCGCTCTTGATGAAGTACTTGGGCACCTCTCAGGCGCAAGTCAAAGACGAGTTGATTCTCGCCGCTCTTGGTGGCGAGGGGCTGTCGATGGATGACGAGTCTGTGGCGTCCGAGGGCGTGAGAAGAATGGTAAAGCAATGGGCGTTTAATAAGTCACTGACGATCGCCGGGGGTACCAGCGAGGTACAGCTCAATATCATTGCAAAGCGTGCTTTGGGTATGGCCTCTGGTGAGCGTCGATCATGATTCTTAATCAAGAGCAGATCATGCTGCGAGAGACCGTGGGGCAATTTTTCGAAGACCAGTCGCCCGTCAGTCGTTTGAGGGAACTGCAACAGCGGCCCGTCGAGGAAAGTTACGATCGTGCGCTTTGGTCACAAATGGTGGGTCTGGGTCTCACGGGAATTACTGTGCCAGAGGCGTTTGAGGGCCTGCAGTTCGGCTGGATGGGGCTGGGCGCCGTGAGCCAAGAAGCGGGACGTCGGTTAGTTGCCAGTCCGTTGCTTTCAAGTGTGGCCTTGGCACAGAGCGTCTTGCTTAATTGCGCATCTAAACGACAAATCGAGAGTTATCTCCCGAGGTTGCTGTCCGGTGAAATTACAGCGGCAGTCGCGCTCGATGAGGGTCGCTTCTTTGATCCGGGGTCGGTCTTGGTCACTGAGCAAAATGGTCAGATCTCGGGCTCCAAAGCCCGGGTGCTCGACGCGTCCATGAGTTCGTTGATTTTCTGTGTGGCTCGACGCGAGGCCGGTGACTTGGGTGTCGCCGTTGTGGCGACGGACGATGAGTGCGTGCGCATTACCCCAGCGCGCTTGATGGATCTTCACGGCTGCGCGGCTATTACCTTTGCGGGTGTTCCGGCGGACAGGACTGAGTGGCTCGAGGGCGTTGATGTTGCCAGCGGGCTTGAACAAGCAATCGATCAAGCCACGATTATCTTGGCGGCCGAGATGATGGGCAGTGCGCGCGAGACCTTGGAGCGCACGGTGAGTTACTTAAACGAGCGCGAGCAGTTCGATGTAAAACTGGCAAGTTTTCAAGCCCTACAGCATCGCTGTGCGCGACTTTACTGCGAGCTCGAGCTTGCTGAGAGTGCTGTCGCTGCGGCCCTCATGGCACTTGATGACGCGGCCTCAAGCGTCAGTGCGCAGGCGAGCGCGGCAAAAACCTTGGCTAATGACGTCTTCAGCTTGGTTACGTCCGAAGCGGTGCAGCTCCACGGGGGTATGGGCGTGACTGAAGAGATGGACATTGGCCTATTTTTAAAGCGCTCAAGAGTCTGCAACCAGCTGCTAGGTTCGTCCAGCTACCATCGCGACCGATACGCGCGACTCTTTGGGTTCTGATCGGGCGCGTGAGCGTGTCGAGGGCGCTAGACTATTTTCTCGATCAAAAACTGACTGAACCAGCGCCGGAACTTGGCGAAAGGCCCATCACCATCGCAGAGCAGTGGGCGCTCGAAATACTGCTTACGATCCCAGATAATTTGATCCTCTGACATCTGCTGACAAATATTGCCGATGATTGCCTGCCCGACTGTTTTACCGAGCGTATCCATGGTGTCTCGGGGTTGGATAAATGCGTATGACGCTCGGGCTTTTTCTGCGGCAATAGGGGTGACGTTGGCCAGCAGCAAGGTGTCGTAGATCCCTGTAAATTTCACCATTGATAAGCCTGCACCTTGGCTTTTTGTTTCGATAGCGCCATCGACGACCCCACGCGGCGTCGGTTGACGGGTAATAAATTTCCCTTCACGAATGTGTCCGTCGAAGGTTTGATACGCGGCCTCTGGTACGTCGTCAGTGCCGTGGACGTACAGGAAGTGCGCGGCGTCTACGCCGTTTTCGCCCATTTCCTGCATGTGCGTGTTGATTTCCCAGGTGTGGATAATCATATCGCCCCAGTCTGGGTGGTTGGCTGCGGCCTCAGGAATGATGTCAGGCTCCCAGGAAGATGCCTCTTTATTGGGGTGATACCAGACTAGAATCTGCTGATTGATCTCGCGAACTTCCCAGGCGCCGAGAATGGCTTCGCCCTTGGCGACCCGGGGCGGCAAATTCTTCGCGTATGGAATGTGAGTGCACTGACCGTTGCCGTTCCACCGCCAGCCGTGAAAAGGGCATTCAATACTGTCCCCCACGATACGAGGACCTTTGCCGGTTTGCTCTCTGATGCCGTAGCCTAAGTGAGCGCCCATGTGGGGACAAAATGCGTCTACGACTTTTGCGTCACCATCCTCAGTGCGGAAAACGACCAGTTCCTGTTCGAAATACTCAACCGGAATGGCGTCGCCAATCTCTAACTCGTGTGAGTACAGTACTTGAAACCATCCCATTGGCATGGGCAGTGGACAACGGGGTGAATCGCTAGCAATCATCATGGTCGGGCGTCCAAACACTCATTTTCACGTCTGGAAGTATAACTGCTGGCACGGATCTGCTCACCTCTGGTGAGCCTGCAAACGGATTACGGTCCGCCCATATGGATTATGGTGCGAAAGCAAATGACATCGATTTCTGTGCACGGGTCTGGCTAAACTGGACGTCATAATAAGAGGATCAAAACTGTGTCGATGAAAGCCACTATTGCGGAGCTCACTGCGAGCGACGCCTTCTTTGAGGTCTGTCCGATTTCAACTGAGCGAGGTGCGTTGGCAGGTTATAAAAACGCCCCCAACACGCTGACGGAGATTATTCAAAATGCCCGTGGCCACGGCGATCTGAATTTTATTGTCTCTGGCGATACGCGACTGAGTTTTTCGACTTTTTTTGAGCGCGCAGATGCACTGCGTGCTTACCTTGAATCGCAAGGTCTTACTCCTGGTGATCGTTTTGCAATTGCGATGCGCAATAATGCTGAGTGGCTGATTGGATTTACTGCCGCGTTTCTTGCCGGCGCCACAGTGGTTCCGATTAACAGTTGGGGGCAGGCGACTGAGCTTACGTTTGCCGTCGACGATTGCGGTGCTCAGTGGCTGTTGTGTGACGACCAACGCGCTGTCCTGTTGGACGAGTCGCTTGAGACTCAGAACCGGCTCATTGTTTATGATCGAGCAGTACCGGGCTCGCTGCGCGGCATTGACTTTCGTGAGGCTGTTTTAGATGAACCGCCATCGGCGGTGCTGATCCCAGAGCCGAGCGATCGTTGTCTGATTCTCTACACCTCGGGCAGTACTGGAGCACCGAAGGGTGTTGTTCACTGTCAGCAGGCACTGTCGCAAGCCGTTTTTAATATGATGTTTACGGGCATGCTGACCATGACGGTGGAAGGTGGGCTTCGAGATTTGCGCGGTGGCGCCACCCAAGAAAAAGCGCTCTTGAACGTCCCGCTGTTCCATGC
>CAYVQI010000004.1:21309-59874 GCA_964454155.1 uncultured Alteromonadaceae bacterium
CATTATTGATGCACAAATTGATCAGGCCTACGCCTCGGGTGGTTACGGTTTGACTGAAACACTGGCTGTTGGAAGCCAAGCCGCGGGGGCGGTATTTGATGCTAAACCCACTTCGGCCGGGGTTCAGTCGCCTATTATGCAAGTGCGATGCACTGCAACCGACGGCACTGTTCTTTCAGCCGGCGAATCGGGTGAAATTGAAATGAAAGGGGTGGCTTGCACCTTAGGGTATTGGAATAAACCGGAGGCTGATGCCGCAATATTCACGCAAGACGGGTGGATGAAGACCGGCGATGTCGGTTATACGGACGCGGAGAGCTACCTTTATATTACAGGCCGTATTAAAGACATTGTCATTCGCGGCGGTGAGAATATCTTTCCCGGCGATACGGAGCAGGCCTGCTACCAAATCGACGGTGTCAAAGAGTGCATCGTGTTTGGCATTCCAGATGAGGTGATGGGTGAGGAGCTGGTCATGATGGTTCGAGTTGCGAGCGATTTGATCACGGAAGCGGTGATTCGCGAGGGACTTAGTTCACGGATTGCAGGCTACAAAATACCCAAGTACTTCGACATTACTCAAGAGCCGCTGGCGCGGGGCGCCACTGAAAAGTTTGACAAGCGGGCGATTCAACGCGCTTACCTTAAGCGGTCGATAGCCCTTTAGATCGCTCGTTAGATCCCAAAGCCCCCGTCAACCGGAATCAGTTGACCTGTGGTGTAGGCCGCACGGTTTGACGCTAAAAAGACTGCCATTTGGGCGACTTCGTCGGGCTGTCCGAATCGTTTGAGTGGAAGGGCTCCCTTTACGCCCTCGATCCATGATTCGTCAAAGACGCCTTGTGCTTTGAGCCGCAAGAAAATGCCAGTTTCAATGACACCGATGGCAATGCTGTTTGCACGAATATTATTGACGCCTTCCTCTTTGGCAATGCCTTTAATCAATTCCTCAACAGCGGCCTTCGGCGCGACTGACAGAATGTCGAGTGGCGGGTACTTCAGTAACCCAGCTGAACTGATATGAATGTAGCTGCCACCCCCGCCGGCGCGAAGGTGCGGCAAGGTTGCGTGAACGACGTTAAAAGCGCCTTCCGCATCGGATCGCATCACGCGCTGCCACAACTCGGGTGTCACCTCCGAGATGGGCGACTGCGGGATGTCATAACCCGTGGCAAGAAATACAGAGTGTAGCCGCCCGTATTTGTCTAGGGCCTCGTCAACACAGCGCCTGAGGGTATCAATATCTTGTACGTCAACCTGTGCACAGGAAATGTGTTTCGCGGCGCCACCACAGTGAGCAACCACCTCTTGCGCGCCGACGTGGTTACGGTTGTACGTCAGACACACAGGGACATTGTTGTCACTCAGCGCTTTAGATATGGCCTGACCAACTCCGCCACTGCCGCCAATAACCAGTGCAATTCCGCGCGGATACAGTTCTGCTGACTCACTCATGCTGCGCTCCTTTGTTGCTCGATCAAGCGTTCGACCGTATGCGGTAAACACTTAAATTTAGGGTAAAAAAAACCCGCCGAAGGGGCGGGTTTTTTAAGGGTCAGACTTTACAAGTCAATGCGAATATCGACGCCGTAGGTCGCTGGATTACCCCACTGATGCGTCGCGAAGCCCAAGTCGGCCCCGAAGTTGAAGCCAAACGTCCGGTATTCCTCATCGGTAATGTTCCGGCCCCAAGCTGCAATGTTGAGGTTACGACCGTTGTCCATTGCGCGATTCCAGCTCAACCGTGCATTCACTAATGTGCGGTCTTGGTTTGACGCTTGCTGCAGGTTCACGGGAATAGCCGGTTGTCCTGCGGCGGTATAGCGTGTGGGTACGGAAGTGATACTGATCGTCTCGTCCTGATAGTTCGCCGATATTTGAAGGTCGACTGAGTTAGAACCTGAATTCACCAGACTCCAATCCATAACTAAGTTGTAGGCGTTTTCAGGCGTTAGACCTTGCGTTGGCATGATGTTAAGACCCTGATAGGCGGGGAAATCATCATAGTCTCGGTCGGTGTAGGCATACTGAGCGCGTAACTGTAGGCTTTCGGTGACAAGGAAAGCCATGTCGAGTTCCAAGCCTTGTGTACCAAAGCTTGCGGCGTTCACCACGTCGGTGGAGATGCCGCCTTCATCACTCTTGATCACACTGACTTGAACGTCGTCATAGTCGTAGGTAAAGAGCGCCGCGTTGATGCGCATGCGGCCATCCATCAGCGTAGACTTCATGCCGAACTCGAGACTTGCAATATTCTCTTCGGTGTAGTCGTCACCTGTAGCGGTGTCTCTATTGAACGCGCCACCGTTGAAGCCCCCCGCGCGATAGCCCGTGGTGTAGCTTGCATAGAAGTTGGTGTTGTCGTTCATGCTGTACTTTGCAACGAAGCGTCCAGAAACGTTACTGAAGCTCTGCTCGTTGTAGTTACCGTACACGCCGGCTGTTTCAGGAATGTTGTCGATACCGTCAAGTCCGCCAACATACCCCGCGGTTAGAATTGCTGGACTTGCCGCCCCCGCGAACGTTGCACCGATGTAGCTGGCAATGCCACCCGCAGGGAAGTCACGCCAACGATAGGTCATGTACTTCGTCTCGTCGGTGTAGCGCAGTCCCGCGGTGAGTGACCACTTATCCGAAGCCGTCCAAGTCGCCTCTCCAAACACAGACTGTGCATCACCACCTACGTCAAAGCCGCGACTTGAGGAGGCTGCGAGTGTATACGTCGGCGCTTGAACGTTACGCATTTCACCGTAGTCTTCCCAGTCATAAAAGCCGAAGGCCCAGTCGACCGAACCGGTGCTGCCAATCACTTGAATCTCGTGGCTTTCCTGCTCGTAGTCATTCGTAAGATCCGTCCAGAAAATACCGTCGCCATTGTTGGCGTTAATGGCATCGATCATGTCGATTGCGAGGGTGAAATTATCAGCCGCCGCATTGTTAAAGCCCAGATTGGGTATGACTTGTCCAAACAAGGCGCCACCAATGGTTTGTAAAGTGAGATCGCTTCTCACGCCCGAAGAGACCGAGTTGTCGATGCCATCGAGGTCACTAATAGAGTAGTCCTCCATGGTGCGCTTACCATAGATATACTTGACGCTAGTGCTGTCACTCCACTCGTAGTTGAGCGTAAGGGTGTGTGAGTCATTATCAATGGACGCGTAGCTCGGGACATCCGTCGAGCCCGAATTGGGGTGAGTATCGGCGTTGGCGAGAACGCCATTGGCCCACTCTACGTAGTCGTTTGACCAGCCGAGGAACTGCTGAATCTGCGGCAGATTCGGCAGTAAACCGAACTGAACCGATTGAGCGACACCGCCGGCGATCGCTTGAACCGTTTGAATTCGTGAGGCGCTGTCAATGGGGACCGCGGTCTGATCGCCACCCGCAGCGAGGTAGCCGGCAACGGCTCCATAACTTGGGTTTAGGCCCGTAACCACGTTGTGGTTGTCCAGCTCATTGTTAACACTACTGCTCGCGAACGCGTAGTCCAGCGACAGGCGGTCTGTCATGTCCCACGCCATTGCGAATCGGTAGCCATCGCGATCGATGCTGTTGAACCCGTCGAGTTGAGGGTTGGTGTTCTCGTAAAACGCGTCGCGCTGTCTATCGTTCCAGGAGATCGCGGTTCTAATGGTGTCAGAGAGTGGAATATCGGCCCGAATTGAGTACTCAGTGCGGCCATAGTTACCCATGCTTCCGCGAAGGGAGAGTCCGAACTCGTCTGCGGGGGCCTTTGAAATATAGTTGATGGTGCCCGACGTCGAGTTACGGCCCGAAAGCGTTCCCTGCGGTCCTTTCAAAATTTCGATTCGTGCCAAGTCGACAATGTCTACTGCGCTGCCTTGGTTTTTACCAATGTAGACACCGTCAATGTAGCGACCAGCCGCGGGGTCAAGCGAGAGGTTAGGCGCGCCGTCGCCAATACCGCGAATGACAAATGCGGTTGATGAGCCGCCTTGAGGCGAGCCGTAGCCATTCACACCCACAACCTCATTCATTAGGTCGAGGTTGTTATTGATGCCACGCTCAGCGATGTCTTTTTCGCTAAGGGCTTCGATCGAAATCGGCGTGTCCTGAACGCTGGCTTCACGACGCTCGGCCGTGACAACCACTTCTTCGAGTTGTGCAAATGCCGTTTCGGCGGCCATAACAGTCATTACAGCGGTCGCTAACAGCGTCTTAGGGCTAGATGGCTTCATGGTTTTAACCTCATTTTTAGAGTTATTGATATAGAGACTACGTCTTTCTCTTAAAAGATATGGCATTTAATATGCCAAATAAATTTTACTTTTTCAATTCTGAGACCCGCTTGTTACGTTACCGCTCGTTTCAAGTTGTGCGTCTGGGTTTACTTTAACAACGACTCACCTTTTATTGTCGCTATTTTGTCTGGGTAGTGTCGCTCAGAGCGACGGCCGAGGGAATCCTTCACTGGGCCTTTGTTTAGAGCAAACGGACTACCCGTTTTAGACCAGTATTGCGGCAAAATTGCGTCGGACTAGACCCACTTGCGGCCCGGTCGGTGAACCTCTATTACACTCTTTTTCAAAATCGTATTGCTCAGTCGTAGTATGGTTTTAGTGGGAGGGCCAACCGCGGCCCCGGGACTAAAAGTCAAAGGAGAGTGTGATCATGAAGGCCCTCGTTTTTAACGGTCCGCGTGACATTCAGTATGAGACGTTTCCTGACCCGTCTTTAGCGACAGATAACAGTGTGATCTTAAAGGTTGAACGCTGCAGCATTTGTGGTTCGGACTTGCACATGTACCACGGTGAAAATTTGGGTAAGGCAAGCTACAGCGGCGGTGTAACACCGTTTTGCGTGGGTCACGAATTCACCGGAGAAATCGTTGAAGTCGGTTCTCAGGTTCATCGTTTTCGTGTGGGTCAACAGGTTTTGGCGTCGGGTGGAGCACCTTGTGGCAAGTGTAAGAACTGTTTATCCGGATACGCTCAGCGCTGTTCGGGCTGGACAGCATTTGGCTTGAGTGGGGCTATGAACGGGGGGCAAGCTGAATTTGTCAACGTACCGATGGCCGACCTGACACTCCAGCCTATTCCTGAGGGTGTGACCGTGGAACAAAGTATTCTCCTAACAGATGCTCTGTGCACAGCCTACTTTGGACTCACGCGCACAAACCTTGAGCCTGGCGACGTCGTCGCCGTGGTAGGCCTGGGGCCCATTGGTTTGATTGGCGTGGAACTGGCGTTCACGCTTGGTGCCTCGGAGGTCTTTGCCATTGATCCGGTCAGTCACCGGCGTGATCATGCTCAGGCACTGGGCGCCACGGCATTAGACCCCAGTGAGGCGCTGCCCGTGATTATGGACAAAACCCTAGGTGCAGGGGTGCCACGTGTGTTTGAGGCCTCGGGGTCTAAGGACGCAGTGGCGTTGGCGATCAAAATAGCGGGAAGGGGGAGTACCGCCTCCTTTGTTGGTCTACCGCAACCCGACGTTCAGTTGCCCATGCTAAAGGTGCTTTACAAGGATATTACGATTCGCGCGGGTGTCGCATCGGTGATCGACCAGTGGCCTCACCTTATCCCACTTCTACAGCATGGGCGTCTGAAGGCGGAGGGGCTCTTTTCGCACACAATGGCGCTTTCTGAGGGAGCTCAGGCCTATCGCATGTTTGACCGGCGAGAGGACAATGTGCTCAAGATCATGATGACGGTTTAAAAAAGTACGCGATCCTTTCCTCGCGGCGCTTTTCCCTCATAGGTAGGGCATTTGTATGGTCGAGCTGTTATCGACTCTAATTTCAGCACCATTGATGTGTCGCGATTCGTGACTGGCTAAGAAGTAAATGACGTCGGTGACGGCCTCGGGTTCGCAGGCAAAGCTGTACGCTTTCATCGCCTGGTCTGGCGTCATTTCGGGAAATTCGCCTTTCATGTGGGTGACCATGTCAGTCAAAATTCCGTCCGGATGAACACTGTTACAGCGAATAGGGAGCTGGTTTGTTTGGCAGTGAACGGCAACGCTCATGGTGAGACTTCGCACAGCCGCTTTCGCTGCACCGTAGGCGATGAAGTGCGGGTACCCGGCCAAGGCTGAAGACGAGGACAGATTTATAATCGAGGCGGCGCTGCTCTTTTTCAGTGCGTCGAGCATGTATTTCATGCCCAGAAATACCGAGGTGCTGTTGACGTCCATCATTTGTTTGAAGTCATCCAAAGACGACGTCTCGATGGTATAGGTCATAAGAATAGCAGCGTTGTTCACTAGAACGTCGAGCTTCCCATGATCTGCCACGGTCGACTTGGCGAGCGCCATCCAGTCTGACTCGCTGGTGACATCGCAGGTCTGGTAGCTGACAGACGGGTGCTCAAACAAGCCTTCGGGTAAGCGAATATCCGTTCCGATAACGGTGTAGCCGTGCTCCACGAATTTCTTGACCGTGGATTGGCCGACGCCACCGGCAGCGCCTGTGATGACAGCGACTCGATTATTTTCATTAGACACAGAACAACTCCTTTAAGGGTCTTTCAAATAACATAAATATCAAAACGTAAGAGAGACAAGAGTGCCTATCTTGGGCGGTAGACTGCAAGTGCAGGCACCTGCTCAAATGGACCATGAGAAGAAAGTCATACCGTGGGATGGTCAGTGCGTGTTCCAGTGTCGATCGCAGCTTTGGGGTGAAGTTACCGCGGTGTTGGGCGTTGAGGAGGTGGTGTGATGTTGCTCGAAAATAAAGTGGTGGTGATCAGCGGGGTCGGTCCAGGACTTGGACAAACACTGGCGAAAATGGCGGCTGCAGAGGGTGCCGCCGTCGTACTGGGCGCGCGCAATCACGACTTTATTAACGCGGTTGCGGACGAGATTCGGAAAACCGGTGGACAGGCGGTGGCATTCGGTACCGATGTTACCTCGACCGAGCAATGCAACGCGCTAGTGGCTGCGGGAGCAAAGGCGTTTGGTCGAATTGATGGCCTGGTTAATAGCGCTTACGCGCACGGTGATTGGGCAACGGCCGATCAAGCGGATCCTGATAAAGTGGGCGACGTCATTAATGTCATTTGCCAGGGCGCACTTCGAATGGCCCAGGCGTGTGCGCCGCACATGCAAAAGGTGGGTGGGGGGTCGATCGTCAACGTCTCGACCATGTCGACGGTAAAGCCCTTTGCCGGTGAGACGATGTACGCGGCAGGGAAAGGCGCACTTAACGCGCTCACTCGCCACATGGCCAATGATTTTGGGAAGTTTTCTATTCGGGTGAATGCGTTGCGTATGGGATGGATTGGTGGGGCTCCCGTTTATGCGTTCATCGATTCTCAGGTGGCCGCGGGCGCAGATCGTTCTACCGTGATGCGCAGCATTACTGATCGCATCCCGCTGGGGATCATTCCCCCAGAAGCAGATTGCGCGAGGGCGGTACTTGCCTTCCTGTCGGATTATTCGGCGGTCATTACGGGTAGTTCGGTCGATGTGAACGGCGGCGAGTACATGGCGCCGTAAGAATGGGTGAAGGGAGGCGGTAATGACGGACGGTATAAATGAGCAAGAAAAGCTAGCTGTAGACCCCAACGCGATTGTGCGCTCCATTACCGTACAGATCGCCGCACCTACTCAGGTCGTGTGGGATGCGTTGGCCGATTTTGACCGCTACAGCGAGTGGAACCCCTTTTGCGTTGAGGCCTCCGGCGTGCTCGAAGTGGGTGAGCCACTGTCGATGAAGCTCAAAAGCTACACGGAGGAGGGGCAGTACTTCGATAACGTCGAGTTCATCACAGAAATTGATGAGCCCCGTCTCGTGTCATGGTCAGCACCCTGGGTCGACGAGTGGCCCTACCCGGCGCGACGCGATCAGTTCGTTGTCTCAACTGGCCCTGACAGCTGCGAGTACTACTCGACCGATGCCTTTCTAGGTCCACACGGCATCCACGTGATGCGGTTCGCAGGTCCTTGGGTAAAGCGCGCCTTTGATGACACGGCCAGGGCGCTGAAGGCTTATGTTGAGGCTAACTAAATAAAAGAACTTGGCACGAGATCTCTGATCTCATGGTGTTAAAGCGATCGGGCTTTCAGAGTCCCGGTCAGTCTCAAAGAACTTTCAACCGTTCTTAACCCCCGTGCTTACCGGCGCAGCAAAGCGCAAAACGGACTTAAAAATAAGCCTCGATGTACTGCGAGAACTGGTCGCCAATACCTTCAGCATCAAAGCCAAAATCTGTGAGTTGATAGTGATGCTCGGGGCGACTCTCGCGCTCATTAAAGGCTCGCCAATGTGCCATTTCCGTCAGCGCCTCAGAGGTGACCTCCAAGCCTGCAAATTCGTAGATTTTCCGAATTTCCGTCTCGGGATTCGCCACCGTATCCATGAAGTAGAGATCTAGATAGGGCGCTGCAGGGTGTGCAGCCCGGTAGTTCATTGTTTTGGCCAGCCCCGTTGCCCACTTTTCTGCCCAGTTTTGCGCGAGCGCTGGCGTATCAAGCACATCAGTGAAGGGTTGTGCTAAGGCAGTCATCATGCTGCCGTAGGAGGGGATGACATCGACAGGATGACGGTGTGTCTGCACGACGGCCGCGTCGGGGAAACGTTGAAATAAATACTCGGGGTAGTGCAGGTGGTGGGGTGTTTTTAGTAACCAGCGCGTCCCGGTTTGTCCTTTTTTACGCTTTTGCCACTGCAAAAATTGTAGGCACTGGTAGAGATAGTCATAACCCGCAGACTGGTCTTGTTCATAAAGCCAATCGCCAAACTTCGGAATGTGGGCGTAGCACTCTGGCACAGTACTCATAAACGAGTGCTCGAGCAGCATGATCTCTTCGTCGGGTGCTCGGGCATCCATCGGGTGAATGGCCGCGAGCTCAGGTGCGGCTTCCAACATCGCTGTCACCTCGGCCTCTGAAATGCAGATGCGTTCATCCTCATGCTCGAAATCGTCGGCAAGCGGCACAGGTTGCCGGACTTCGTACCAAATCGGTGCCAGTAACGACCTGTCAGTTGCGATGGTGCGATGCAGCATGGTGGTCCCTGTTCTAGGCAGCCCCACAACGACAACGGGGCGTTCGATGGTCTCCTTAAGAATCTCGGGATGCTTCTCGATCCAGGCCTCCATGCGGAGTCGATTAGTCAGTAGGTCGCGGAGTCTTGCACCATGAAATCCCACACCGACCGCGTTAAGCGAGGCCTCCGTATTAAGAGCCGTTACTAAACGGTCGAGTACAGGTTCAAAACTGGCGTCTAAAAATGTGGTTCGCTGTGCCTGGACCAACGCCTCGTTAACCAGAGTCTGTTTGTCGAGCATTATCGAATCACCTCATCCATTGAGTTTTTTGTGTTTACAACGCGTGCCGTCGGGGTTTCTTCTGATGTCGCGAGTAAATAGCGAATAGCCACAAGGCCTTGCTGCAGACCGCCTGTGCTGAGCCAGTTCTCGCCGTCAGGCGGGGGAAGAGCCCCGATCCAAATACGGTACCGTCCATCGCGCACTGCAATTTCGTCTCCTCGAAGCGATGCTTGACCTGTATTGGGCTCAAGCGATTGCATCCAGTGATTTTGTAACGTGACGCTCCAAAACGCCGCATCTGGGGTCTTTCCGTCGATCACTAGGTGTTCGTCAGGCGCGAGATCAAACGCACCGCCGTGGTAGCTGTTGTCAGGGGTCGGATAAAAGATACCGGCGAAATCGGCTGACACCTCGGTGGGCCGTTCGAAGGAGTTTGCTGTTGCGGCGGTTGCACGTGCCAGTGCTCTGCTCCCTTGCCAGGTCTTGTTAAAGAAGCGGCTGGTATTGGAAAGACGTGTCTCGACCGACAGAGCATCATGAGCGGGTAGGTTGAGACCCGTTTGATTCGCACTGTCGCTCGCACGACCTGTCGAAGAAGAGACCGCTATTGAGATGCGACTGCTGTCCTCGACCGAGCCATCGAAGCGATAGGTACGAACCATGACGGTGTGCGCTGTTGCAGAGAGTTGAAGCTCTAAGCTGCCGCTTGCGCTGTTGGCCCGCGCGCGGTTGTTACTTGGTGCAAGCTGAATACTCTTTACGCGACCCACGTTTCCAGCGAGAAAATACAGGCTATCCGCTGCTCGATTCCAACCGGTCAGTGGGTTTATGTCATAGATGACCACTCCAAGGTAATCCGCATCACCCATGTCGAAAGTGAGCTCGTAATCATATTCAGAGTCGATCGGTGCGGTGAGATAGCGCGCGTCAGGGCTGTCACCAAGAAACTTCCGGTAATCACCCATCCAGTCCGTAAATTTGGGCTCAGCGGGGTCGCCTTTGGACAGCTGCATTTCAATGGAGGCGGCGAGTAGCTCCAGTAAATACTGATAAATCTCATCATGCGGCAGTGTCGCTTCACTCGCTTGAGAGCGCGAATACGCTTCGCTTCCGGCGAAATCGAGACTGGTGAGCAGGTTCTGGAATGCTTCACTTGCTGCATCGTCCAGTGCCCAAGCATCGTCTGGCGCAGTGATCACCGTCGTTCCGGAAAATCGTCCCGCTTGGTAACTGGCGTAGGTAATGATAATGATGAGAGCAAGTCCGACAATGACACGCATAAGCGAATTACCGCGTACTTGCCATCCGGCACTCATCGGCTAGTGCAGCTCCGACAGGTTCACGATATCCACTTGCGGATGTACGGGGTCATCCGTTCCCACCCAGCGGAAGCACAATGTGCCCTCAGTGTGGCCAGCCGTGGACAACGTATTCACTGCGTCTAAATTAGCGGGCGTCACAATAAGTGTGACTGAGCCATCGGTATTGACCGCTGCCCCATGCTTATTCAGGGATATTCGTTGATACCGATAGTCGAGTGACTCCATCCAGTAATTATCGACCTGCAGATTCCACGTCTGGCATTTTGGAACGCGCTCGAGCCTTATGCGAAAGGCTTGGCCAGCCTTGAGTTTGAAGTGCCCGTGGTAGTAAAGAATATTGGGGTCCCCACCGACTGACTGACAAAAGGACTGATCCCACAAAGGCAGGGTGTTTGGGTTCTCGATGATCTGTTGGCTCCAGCGAGCAAACAGCCCCAAGGTGTTCTGATAAAACGCGATGGCCTTGTCAAAGTTGGCCGTGGCCGTGGCTAAGTTGAGGGGCTCAGGTGTCGCTCCGCTGTCGCGCCGCCGAATCTGGAATAGGGCGGGGCTCTCCGTTGCACGATCCAAAAAAGTTTGCCTAATCAGCAGTGACTCGCTGTCTTTATCGATCGGCAGCCAGTTGCCCTCGTGCTCATGCCGGCTTAGGACGATTTGGAAGGAACCGTCGTCGGCCGTTGCCAGGGCGTTGCTGTCGAGAAACCCGGTTTCGATTTGTTTGAAGTTTTCCGCATAACTGCCCTTGCTGGTAGCCATGCTGATGTAGTCGACAGTCCCCCGATGACCCGTTAGCAGGTAGTCGTAGCGACCATCGATGACGGCTTTCTCATAAATATTGTCGGGGTTATCGGCGCCGATTTTGATGGTTTCATGAGAGGGCTTGTAGAGCTCTGGGAACTCGGGATCGTTAAATTCTACGTACCACTCGAGGGCTGCGCGGGCGATACGCGAGAGGTATCTGAGGCCCTCTGCTTGAGTCTGTTCATCTTGTGGGACACCGTCCTCGCCAAGCAGCGCTCCCGCCGCCTTGAGCGTGTCGCAAAATTCTACCCATTTCGCTTGGCTAATACTCACGCTCATCGCCTGCCTTACTCGGTCACGAGTCCGGGGGCGGCGCCGATCTGTTCGATAGCCAGTACCCCGTCAGACGAGGATAAGAAGAGGTTGGACATGAGTGTGTACTTGGACAGCCGCATTTTCCACTCGCCATTCACGCGCGCGTATACGTCCTCGTAGTAACCGCTCATTAACTGGACCTGTTCTTTCTGAGTCTCAAGGAGCTGAAATCTCATGCGCCATCGACCCGTCGCCGTGTCCGGCCCGGTCATGACAATTTCGGGGGCCGTCCCGTGGTGCATATCGACATGCGTCGGGTGGCAGGCCAATGACTCAAAGACGTCGATAAAGGCGTCCATATCCGTGAACTCGCCAATAAAACCAAAATCGATCAGAAAATCGCTTTCGTCATAGCAGCCACGCATACCGGCGATGTCGCGGGTGTCGCAAGCGAACCACCAGCGAGCCTTTAAACGTTTTATGGCCTCAATGTCCTCAAGGGCTTGCACCCTTGAGGACAGATCGCCCGTGAGTGTCATAGTGCGCGTTACTTTCCTGGCGCACCGTTGACGCCGGGCCATCTCGAACCGGAGATAGTATCGGCGAAAGGAAGGAATGCATCGGGGTCCAGTGGTTTAGACAACGTAATGGAGCGGTCTAAAAAGATGGGCCACCAGAGGTACGCAGACAGCTGCTCGCGCATAGGGAGCTTACTGGCGAGCGGGTCCCAGGGGCTGTCTCGCAACACGACTTGCCCTTGAACATCTTCTCGCCAAGCAGTGCCATATTTACTGGCGACGTGAACAACGTGTGGCGGGAAGTCATAGCTGGTTGCGGGCCCGCCCATGCTGACCGCACGCGACACTTTGATCCACCACTCGTTTTGAACAAATTCCTCTCCGGGCTCTGATGGTCCCTCGCTCATACCATCGAATTCGAGAAAGGTGTACCCCTGGTGCGTGCACTTTGCTCGCACCATTGGACCAAGGCGGTGAAAGTCTATCTCACAAGGGTACTTGGGTTGCCCATTCGTCTCTTGAGACACGAAAATGGCCGACTCCTGATCGATCCCGTAGCCCAGCGTAAATTCACCCTCAACGCCGTCAAAGTCCGCATTAACAGTCGTCACGACGCCGTATTCGGGTACATCGGGTACAGGGAAGTTATAGACCGTGAGATTGACATTAGGCTCTTTACCCACTGTGATCCCGGGCGGTAACAAGGCTGCAATGGCGTCTGGGTCGGTGCGGTAATGGATTTTCAGCATGGGCCAGTTGATGATATCGCCGGTATTTCCCGTAGGGGCTTGTGCTTCACTCATATTATTATTCCTTGTGCCGTGTAAACGTGTTGTTAGCCGACCGATTCTGGTACGGGTGTGGTCTTATTAATAATCATATCGGCGCGCCGCTGGACCTTCGCTTTACTTTCGTCGGTGTGCGCCAGCAACCAAAAATCACCATTTGGAATGCCTGCAAGCGCCATCTCGGCCACTTCATCCGGGTGTGTCGTCTGGATATTGATGCCAAATTCTTCGGCCATGCGTTTCATGTCTTCGACAGAGTTGATGCCTGTCTCGTTGCCAATGACGCCTTTATCAAATTCTTCAGGTCGAACACGTCCCGAATTAAACAGTCCCGTTTCAACGACGTGTGGTCCGGGGAAGAGGGCACTCACAACAACCGGAAGTCCACCCATCTGTACTTGGTAGTGCAGGTTCTCCGTGATGGTATGAACCGCGGCTTTCGTGGCTGTGTAAATAGGGACATCGGGTAATACGGTGTAGGCGCCATTACCTGAGCCGGTGATGATCATGTGAGTTCGATCAGTTCGCGTGATGAGGTAAGGCATGAACACGCTGATGCTATTGACGGCGCCCCACAGATTGACGTTGAAGCACCACTGCCAGTCTTTCTCGGAAAAACCCCAGATTGGACCCGCTTCTCCTGCACCGATGCCGGCATTGGCAAAAACGAGGTCCACCTGTGAAAACGCCGTTAAGGTCGTATCAAGTAACGCTTGAAGACTTTCTGTTGAGGTCACATCGCATCGTTCAATACGGTGCGAAATGCCTTCAGCTTTGAGCTCCGTCGCCATGGATTCCATGGCTGTCGCGTCGACGTCACCAACCACGACGTTTGCGCCCGCACGCCCCAATCCAAAAGCGATTGATCGACCGATGCCGCTGGCACCTCCGGTAATAAGGGCTGTTTTCCCACTGTAATAGTTGTCGCTCATTGTTGACCTCGCGGGCTGTCGGGAAGGTAAAACTGGCGTACCCATTTTCTGAACAGCACCAGTGTCTCGTCGCCTTTGCAAAAAATAGGCTGCTTGCGGTGAACTTTGTTCTCCCAAATGGGGTAGTCGTCTGACAGACCTTCAATAATGCCGTCCATGACCTGATCACCCACAAACTCCGCTATTTCATTGCGCACAATGAGCGTCCAGCGTAGCAGTGTTTCATCCCGTGAAATCGGTTGTGCCGAGTTGTAGACCATCATCTCAGCACCCGGCCCGTAGCTGGTGATCACCCGTGCAAGCCCCGGTTGGAACATGGTGGCGTGAAGCTCTCCTGTCATACCCTGCGCCTCGATTTCGGAGCGCAAATGCACCGCACCGTCATCCTCGACAGCGACAGAGGAGGGTGGCGTTTGATTTTGCTTGTGCACGTACTGAAAGTGCTCGGGATCACAAGAATTCTCGGCAATATCCTGAATGTGAACGGGGATGTTGAACTCTACTTGACGGGGCTCAGTCCAGTTTTCGTCACCGATTTGGGGGATAACGGGGACCTCCCTGTCCGGTGCGGCACCCGTTGGGTGGTACCACATGTAGATCTCGCCGTTGACCTCGCTGGTGGGCCAGTTTTGAACCTTTGCGCGTGCCGGAATAGTTTCGCAATAAGGAATATGTTGACACTTCCCGTCGCCGCCGAATTGCCAGCCGTGGAAGGGGCACTGAATGGCTTCACCAACCACCTTGCCGTTCACGCCTAGGTGCGCACCTAGGTGAGGACAGTACGCATCATGTACCCGTGCCTCGCCAGATTCGGTGCGATACAACACCAGCTCACGGTCTAAGGCGGTGACGGCTTTTACGTCACCGACGTCGACCTCGTGACTTCGCGCGACAGACCACCAGCCCATCGGAAAATCAGGGGCGGTATTGATTTTGGAGTCGCAGACTGCGATGAGTTCCATAGAAGTACTCTCCCTCAGTTGTTATTGTTTTCAGCTGTTGAAAATGCTGCTCGACGGACCAATTTTAGCCGCGAGTCCATCCAAGTATTGACGGTCTAGCCCGTAAAACTCGATGGCGTTACCGCCTAAGATTTGACGGCCAGCATCGATATCAAACCCTTTAAAGGTGTCCTGATAATACTGCGCTGTATTGGGCCAAGTCCCTTCGGGGTGCGGGAAGTCACTGCCCCACATGATCTGCTTCATGCCAATTTGGTCTCTCAGGTCGAGATCACGCCGCGGTACACATGACGCCCCGATACCGCAGTTGCGCGCAAAGTACTCACTCGGAGCCATGGACAGGTGAGACCGGAAGTCGCCGAGCTTCGCGGAGAACTGAATGTCGGTGTAATTGTGATCCAGCAGCATGAGCCAAGAGGGGACCATAAACATGGTGCCGCCCTCGACTACCATCGCCTTGAGACGAGGAAAACGCTCGAATACGCCACCCCATAACATAAAGGTGAGCGGGCGGTAGAGCCAGAACATGACCTCCGAGACGTAGGCCCCCATAGCGCCGGGTAGTTCGGCGCTTCGGTCCTCATTGGGAAAGGCTGGACCAAAATATTCATTGTGCGGCGCTGGACCTGAATGGAAATGCACGACGATGCCAAGATCTTGACAGGCCTCCCAGAAAGGATCGTATTTGATGTCATGATAGGCCGCGTGCTCGCCCCAGAGCGTGGGTAACATCACGCCCTTCAGTCCATTTTCATGGCACCACCGGACTGCCTCGACGGCTTGTTCAACGTCGAACAACAGTGGGATGGAGGCGACGCCCAAGTGTCTTTTTGGATCGTTAGCGACAAGCTCTGATAGCCAACGATTATGCGCCATGGCCCCGGCCCATTGAAGTTCAGGCACGGCGTCTTTGGGCGACAAGCCAAGGCCTGCACCAAACGGCGGCGTGTTTTGCTCGGTAATGCCGTCTGGAAAAATAACTTCAGCGGTAATGCCGTCTCTGGCGAGCATCTTGCTACGCTCTTTGTAATCCCAAGCGCCGGTTAACTCTTGTTTAATGGGTGCGCGCCACTCGTCATTGATCTCTTTGATCAAGAACTGCTGTTCGGCTTTATCCATCATGTCGATTTGAACGTCGACAGCCATATCGATGAAGTCGTGATACTTGCTATCGACGTAAGGTTTGTATTGGGAAATGGGTAGGCCCGCGTGGCAGTCGGTGGACACGACAGTAAGGCGATCAGTCATAACATCCTCTTCAACTCTGGTCTCAGGTGGTTTGTTACGTTAAACATAGGGGACGAGATGTGTCAGAGCAACGTGCGCAAACGCTTTGACCTAGTCCACTTGCACGTCTCTTTTACTGCCGTCGTGTGGCGCGGTCCTCTGTGGCGCGGCACGCGCTTTATCCAATTCACTGGCTAACCAGTACAGTTCGTAATCGTTTCCGTGCGCTTGGGCTCGCCGCTCGAGCTGCGCTAAAGTCTCCAACCGGGCGGCTCTGGCGACGTCACTGTTCGGTTCGTCCCCTAACAGTTCGAGTAATAACAGTGCCTTTTCCGGTTCAGAGTCTGTCAGGTAGCGGCGAACAAGCTGCATCGCAGCGGGCATGTTCACAACGCTGATCAGGTCCTCTTGTATTGCTGTCAGGGGCGTCGCATAGAGTTCACTGGTGCGCTCAAAGTGAAACCACGTCGCGTAGTACTCCCAAATTGAGCGGACCGCCCAGCTGACTTTTCCGTGTGTCTGAGACAGCTGCAGGTGTGCCGGAAGTCTGATCTCTTTCATGAGCTGTTCGACTGTTTTACCCGCGTTCATTCCTGAAACCGTTTCATCATGAACAAACTGAACGGCGTCCCGAATACGCACCATATTGTCTCGAATTTTTTCTTTGCCCCATACGCCGTCCAGGTGACTGGGAAGAATGACTGCGGGTTTGAGTGCGAGAAGGTGATTTAGCGACGCGATGTACTCCACTGGCTTACGCATCTTTTCGCCACGCATAGTAAAGAGATTAGGAAATTGGGGAAATTGGGGTCCAAAAAAATCACCCGATAACAGTATTTTCTCGTCGGGCAGCCACAGCACAAGATTGTCTGCGCCCTCAGCGCCAGGGGTCGCATGGACTTCAAATCGACGATTACCGAGAGTGAACCGGTAGGGACGGTCATTATCAACCCTGACATCCGGTGTGAGTCCCCGAAAATTTAAGCCGGGTAATGTCGACGGTGTCTCGGGAAGCCATGGGAACAGTACACGGTTGCGCCGGTGAAGGTAGGGGTTAAGTTCCGTGAGGTACCGCTGTTCTTCTTCAAACGCCTCGTGAGTGATTATTTGGGTCTGACCTTGATCCCAAAGCCGTGTGCCGCCCACGTGATCCGCATGGCTGTGGCTCAGTATGATACTGATGGGTTCGGAGTCACCGGTCAGCGCTTGCAGTTGGTCTATCTGCTCACTGGCTTGAATAATTAGACCCGTGTCGAAGACCACATTACCCTCGGAGGTCGTCAGCACGTAGCTGTTACCAACACCTGAGGCACGAAAAATGCCCGGACTGACTTCCTCGCTAGTAATCGGGAGCGTGATCAGCTCCGCGGCGGCCAGCCCTCGATCGTTATTTCCGGCAACAGCGCGCGTGAGGGTGCTCACCGCGGCGTTCCCCGCGGCGTCTGCAATGGCGTAACGCGCCTTGGTTTCAATGCCGTCCCAATTGAGCCAGAGCGCTATTGCTGCGACGACACTCAAACTGATTAGAAAATTCTTTGATCGCATGCTTTTCACTCGGCTTCGTAGCGCGTTACTCTCATTCTCGAGTGTGCCACAGCATCACAATAAAAAAGGAAGGTGCGTTATGGTCCGAATGGGGGCCGCTGTCGTCGGCTGGACGCTTTTTTTTATGGCTCAACTGGTCGCAGCAAGCGAGCGACCTAACATTGTTGTGATCGTTGCTGACGACTTAGGGTGGGCCGACGTCGGTTTTCATGGCAATCGGGTAATCGAAACGCCGTCACTTGATCGTATCGCCGCGGAGGGTGCGCAACTCGATCGGTTTTATACAACGCCAATCTGCTCCCCAACCCGCGCAGCGCTGATGACGGGTCGTGACCCTATCCGCTTGGGCGTCGCCTACTCGACGATTATGCCTTGGCAGAATAATGGGATTCATCCAGACGAGACCTTTTTGCCAGAGCTTTTTTTGAGCGCGGGGTATCAAACGGCCATGGTCGGGAAATGGCATTTGGGCCACGCGCAGCAGGCTTACCACCCGAACGCGAGAGGCTTCGAGCACTTCTACGGCCACTTGCACACCGAAGTCGGATTTTATCCGCCGTTTGCGAGCTTGGGTGGTAAGGATTTTCAGCGCAATGGTCAGTCGATCGAGGACCAAGGCTACGAAAGCTACTTGTTGGCAGATGAGGTCAGTCGGTACATTCGCGAGCGCGATGAGACAAAACCATTCTTTATTTACATGCCGTTTATAGCGCCTCACACGCCACTGGACGCACCGCAAGCGCTAAAAAACAAATACGCGGAGATGGAGGACGATCGAGGAAAATCTCGGAGCAAAATGGCTGATAACACCCGATTGATGGCAAGAATCATGGGGCGTGACAGTGCAAGACCCGTCTACGCCGCAGTTGTGGATGGAATGGACCAAGCGATCGGTCGTGTACTGGAGACGTTGGATAAAGAAGGGCTTGCCGACAATACGATCGTACTCTTTTTCTCGGACAATGGCGGCGCTGTCTACGCGATAGGTGGCGCTGATAATGCGCCACTACGCGGAGGCAAAGGTGACGCGTTTGAAGGCGGTATCCGCGTTGTAGCCACGGTTCGTTGGCCGGATCAGATCTCAGCGGGGAGCCGTGTAGATTCGATTATGTCGGTGATGGACGTACTGCCCACGCTCGCTGCAGCAGCCAATATTCCAGCGTCGACGCATTACCGTCTTGACGGCCAAAATATGCTTCCGGCGATCGTCAACGGGGAGGCAATTCCGCGCGACGAGCTTCTGTTCTTCATTGCCGAGTCACCCTTTAAAAACACTGTCAATGTCACGGCGTTCAATGACGAGTGGAAGCTCGTACAGCGCATTGAGACAGGATTCACAGCTGTAGAAGTTCAGAACTTTTTATTCGACATTACCGAGGATCCGAACGAGCTTCAAAACTTGGCTCAGGCACACCCTGACGTTGTCCAAAACTTGGCGGGCGAGATACGTCTGTGGCGAAATCTTTATCCCGTGGCGGGCACGCGCTCTGAATTAATGCCACCGCCGGGATGGAGGGCGCCATTGGATTGGGCCGACTATCCGCAGCAATCTTTTGAATTACAGCCCAAGCCGTCTGGTGGTATGCCCCCAGAAAATGCGATTCGTATGTTGGACTGGCAGTACGGTGAGAACGGTCGTCTTATTTACAACTGTGAGCCTTATCGATGGGCGGGTGGCGGCCTGTGTAAGCGTCAGTAGGCCTGTTGTTACATGCCTGTTGTTACATGCCTGTTGTTACACGCCTGCCGATTATGATGCAGGCTTTGGTCGAGATCAGACTGGACCGACGTGGGTCTAATCCTACGATCGGTCGTATCAACATGAAACGCTCGGAAAGGTGGAGGAAAATATGTCAGGTTGCCCGTTTACACATCCTTTAGATCTCGATGCTTATCGCGAAGGCATGCCGTATGGGGCGCTCGCCGAGGCTCGGAAGCAGGGGAGTTTCGTGCGTTATGAAGACCCGGAGACTGGGGTGCCGTACTGGGCTGCAGTCAAACGCGATGCGCTTGATTTTGTGTCGCAAAACCCAAGCTTATTCTCTTCGCAGGTGGAGGGTCCCTTTCCCATGGAGCCACCCGATGAAAGCGCGCGCGAGATCGGCCGCATCATGAACGATAATAGTTTTATCGCCATGGACCCGCCGAAGCACGTGACGCACAGGCGGATTGTAAAAGACGCCTTCACACCCAAAGCGGTCGTTGCTATGGAGCCGTGGTTGAGGGCGCAAGCCAAAACGATTGTTGATCGAGTGGCCGGTCGAGGGGAATGTGAGTTTGTCGAGGAGGTCGCCGCTGAGTTGCCACTCATGGCGATTTTGGAGTTACTCGGCGTTCCTCTGGACGACCGAGCCCAGTTCTTCAAGTGGACCAATACCATGGCGTTTGCCGATGATCCCGATGTGGCCGGTGGTATGGAGGCGGCTCAGACCGCATCGTTTGAAGTGATGATCTATGCGGCAGAACTTGCACAAAAACAGCGTCAAGGATTCACGGGGCCCATCATTCAGGCGCTGCTGGAGGGTGAGTTAGAGGGACAACCGGTCACAGATGAAATGTTTGCCTGGGTGTTTATTCTGCTCATGGTCGGGGGGAATGAGAGCACGCGAACAGCCATAGCGCACGGACTCCGCTTGCTCATGGAGAACCCGGATCAATTGCAACATTTGGTTGACTACCCCGACGATATTCCCGCAGCGGTCGAGGAGATGCTCCGGTATAACACCGCGTTCATTGCCATGCGACGAACAGCCACACAAGACATCCAATGGCAAGGGTATGAGATTAAAAAGGGCGACAAAGTCGTCATGCATTATCACTCGGTTAACCACGACGAGGACGTGTTTGGCGACGATGCTCTGGTCTTCGACATTCATCGGATGAAACGAATGCCGACACTTAACCGTGAGATTCGCTCATTCGGCATCGGTCAGCACTTCTGCCTCGGTATTAACTTGGCGCGTTTGGAAATGCGGATCATGTTTGAGGAGCTTATTCCGCGACTTCGCAATCCGCGCTTGACGGGTGATATCACCTATATGCGGTCGTTCTTCATCAGTACTATAAAAAAAATGCCCATCGCATTTACGCCAGAGCGCTAAGGAGAGGTTATGGCTTTTACTGGAGAGCTAGCTGTCATTACCGGTGGTGGCAGCGGTATGGGACAAGCGTGGGCGAGAAAACTCGCCAGCGAAGGCGCCACTGTTGCGTTGATTGACGTCAATACAGCCGGAATGGAGGAGACGGCGTTTGGCCATGACAGTATTCACAGCTTCACACGAGACATTACTGATTCGGATGAAGTTCGTAGCGTATTTCACGATATTGAGGCGACCTTAGGTCCGGTCGAACGGGTCATCAATGCTGCAGCCATCATGCCGTTCGGTCGGTTGATCCATGAGGATCCAAAGGTGACCAATAAGGTGATGTCGGTGAATTACGGCGGACTGGTGAACGTAACGACTGCTGCACTCCCCCCCATGATTGCCCGGGGTTACGGTGACTTTATTAGTTTCTCGTCGATGACTGGGATTATTCCAGGGCTGCTTATGGGCGCTTATGCATCGAGCAAAGCGGCCGTACAGCATTACAGCGAAATCCTGTACCACGAAAACCGCGACAGCGGGCTTCGCTTTTGTTGTGTCTGCCCCCCCGCAGTGGCTACGCCGCTGTGGCGACAGGCGGAGGCGACAGTGGTTCCGAAGCTCCCAGCGAGGGGCGAGACATTGACCCCTGATCAGGTCATTGCCGAGGTGGAGCGTTGCTTGGAAGGTGGCAAACCCTTTGCCTTCCCGGGAAAGCAAACGAAGTTTGGTGTTTTGATGCGGCGCTTATTTCCTGGACTCGTCTGGAAAGCGTCCCATGAGGCGGAAGGGTTTTAGACCCAAGAGCCTGCGCCGAGGAAGAGTGGGCTGTTCATCGACCAATACACCCCCAGTGTTGATACCACCATCACCTTTTTTCGGGCAGTGTCGAGGAACGTTGGACCCTGCAATACCGCTCGCTATTGCAGGGGCGCTCAAGTGACTAAACCGCGAACTGCGGCGACAATTGTGCGGGCTTAGTGGTCATCCTTGGCGCCCGCAAAAAGACGTGAGTTCGACGATTAATTGACGACCGAGGTGCCGCCATCGACAGGAATAATCTGTCCGGTAATAAACGCACCCGCAGGTGATGCCAGCATAATAGCGACGCCTGCGATGTCAGTGGCTTCTCCCCAGCGACGCATTGGAATCGTTTGTAGCTCCTCTTCGAAAGCGGCTTGATCGGTGCTGAGAAATTCAGTCATCTTAGAATAAAAGCGACCTGGCGCAATGGCGTTGACACGAATGTGATCCTTGGCGAGTTCCGCTGATAGTATGCGCGTGAGCTGATGGATGCCGGCTTTTGAGATGGCGTAACTGAAGTTATCAACCGCATGACCAACCATGCCCGCGATAGAGCCAATATTAATGATGCTGGCCGTATTGTCAGCGCGGGCATTTGCTTTTAACAGCGGCGCTAGAGCCTGAGTTAGAAAGAATGGGCTCTTGGTATTCACTGTCATCGTCTTGTCCCAACCGTGCTCCGGGAACTGACCAAACGGGGCACCCCAGCCCGCGCCTGCGTTGTTGACTAAAACGTCAATGTGGTCCTCGCGAGACACGAGCTCGGAGACAAGGTTTTGCAGCCCGTCGGACGTCGCGACATCGCCCGGAATTGCAATGCACTCTCCGTACTGACTGAGTTCCTCGGCGGCACTTACACAGGCGTCGTGTTTACGCGCAGTGATGTATACCCGCTTGGCACCGGCTTCCAGAAAACCCTGCGCCATGAAGGCACCGAGTCCACGGCTTCCTCCAGTGACAACGCATATTTTGTCGTGCATGGAAAATAACGATTCGATCATCTTGGTGTCCTATTGGGGCTTACGCGGGTGTGTTGAAGTGTCAGTTCGTCTGCCATTGTCGGTGCGGCGACGATTCAGCGAAACTCATCACCGAGTGGGCATTGTTGCATAACCAGTTGATGAAGCCGATGGGGCTAAACACGGTAACTGTAATTTTGTCGATTAGGCTCATTTTTCTCAAGCTCTTTCATCGCATTGCAGTTGTCTTTGAATACCTGCTGTCTTTGGCGGTAAGTCCCGCTACTTTAAAATCTGGCGCTACAATGGCCCATGGTTTTCGCGATGATTAGCGGTGTTGATGAGCAGCGCTTGAACACTGTCCAAAGGGACGATGGCTGGTCTTGCACGGTGGGTATACTCAATGCTTGTACCATTAGTCATTGGACGAAGACATGCTGACTGCCGCTTATGAGCCCTTAAAGCTCGGCCCCATCACCTTACCTAATCGCTTCATCAAAGCTGGCGCAAACGAGAACATGTCCAAGCAAGGTCGCCCTACTCGGGCGATGCGTCTGCACCACGAAGCGCTGGTCAAGGGTGGCGTTGGTATGACCACCATGGCTTATGTGGCCGTAGAGAAAGACGGACGGACGCTGCCTGACCAGGTTTGGATTCACGATGACGCGATGCCCGACCTTCGCGCTGTGACCCAGGCCGTGCACGACGCAGGTGGCAAAATTTCGGCGCAGTTAACGCATGCGGGTAGTTTCGTGACCGGTGTCTTTGTTCCCAGGCGTCTTCAAAGTTCAGTGTCGGGTTTCAATCCGGCGGGGCTCCTGCGGGGCAATATGTTCCGCCGCGCCATGACGGAGCGCGATATGGATCGAATGGTAACTTTGTTCGTTACCGCCGCTGAGCGCTGTTATGACGCCGGCTTTGATGCTGTCGAGATTCATATGGGACACGGTTATCTACTGAATCAATTTTTATCGCCGCTGGATAATCAACGAACAGATGTGTATGGCGGCAGTGCTGAGAACCGGGCGCGATTCCCCGCTCGCGTCCTCAAGGCGGTCAAGAAGGCTGTTGGTGACCGCATTGCGGTCATCGCCAAAATCAATGTTGCCGATGGTCGCAGTAAAGGTGCGCAGCTTGAAGACGGTGTCATCACGGCGAAAATCTTGGAGCAGGCGGGTGCTGACATGTTGGTGTTGTCCGGCGGTCGAAACGTCGAGTCGGGGTGGTTTACCTTTGGCAGTAACATGAACTTGGAGGCAATGCTTCGTGTGCTGGGCAAGTGGTCACTGAGCGGAATGGCGATTGCATCCACGCAAGCAGCTGTGCCAAAAATTGAGTTTAAAGAACTGTACTTTTGGGAGTACTCCACCAAGATACGCGAGGCTGTTGACCTGCCGCTGGCTTACTTGGGGGGTGTCAAATCTGCTGACAATGTGGCGCAGTGCATGGCGGCTGGCTTTGAGGCCGTGCAGCTGGCCCGAGCCCTATTGCGAGAGCCCGATTTGGTCAATCAATGGCGTGACGGGGGCGGGGAATCGCTCTGTGATAACTGCAACAGTTGCGTGGCATACATTTACCATCCGGCGGGGACATGGTGTATCCATCGGCCTGCAAACGTGCTCGAAGACAATCAAGTATTGGCCTCGGCCAGCTAGGCCTTGGGTGCAAACAGCGCGTTGAGTATTAACTGATAAGGATCTAACGAGAATGAAGATTGAATTTATTCGAGAGATCGAGGCTCCAAAAGACGTTGTTTGGAAGGTCATTACCGATTTTTCTGCCTATTCGGAGTGGAATCCCTTTGTGACGGCCTGCGCTGCCGAACTTACCGTGGGTGCTCCGATTGTCATGACGGTGCGGCTGGGTGACCGAGTGCGCGATCAGATGGAGTTTGTGAGTGAGGTCGTCGCTGGGGAGCGCTTTGAATACCGTATGAAACCCGTCGGCCCATTGCTGTTTAGCTACCGTCAACACGACATCGCGGCTATCAGCGGGACGAGAACGCTTTACCGATCAACCTTTGCGTTAAAGGGCTGGATATCACCTATTGTGGGTCTTGCACTTGGAGGGGCACTGAGGGATGGGTTTCAAGGAATGACCGAGAGTTTGGTCAGTCGCGCTGAAATTTTAGTCGCGGGCGTAGAGTGCGACTGACGGAGGAATGATGACGCAAACAAAGAGGCCTGTTGCATTGGTGACAGGCGGTAGTCGTGGTGCCGGTGCGGGTATTGCCCGAGCCTTAGGGAGCCATGGTCTGCGGGTATACATTACCGGTCGTGCTGAAACGGTGGGTGAGGCCAAAGGCTGGGACGGCGCAGCGCTGCCGGGGACGATTCACAGCACCGCAGCAGAGGTGACCGAGGCCGGAGGCGAGGGCATTGCGCTTTGTTGCGATCACTCGGATGACGCACAGGTTCGTGCTGTATTTGAGCACATTCAGTCGGCCTCCGGACGTCTCGATATCTTGGTTAACAACGCCACCATGATCCATCCAGAACTCATAACTCCAAGACCTTTCTGGGAGAAGTCCATTGATGCGGTGGGTATTTTAGAGGTGGGTTTACGTTCCGCGTATGTCGCCAGCTGGCATGCGGCACGCATCATGGTGCCTCAAGGATCGGGATTGATCGCCTTTGGTTCGTCATTTGGTGCGAACTGTTACATGCACGGTCCGGGTTACGGGGCGCAAAAAGCAGGCATTGATAAATTTGCGCATGACATGCAGCACGACTTCACAGGTACTGGGGTTAATGCCGTGTCGATTTGGATGGGCCCGTTACGGACTGAGCGAGCGTTGATGGCCGCCGAGGTTCATCCTGAGCAGTACGCGGAAATTATGAAGGTCGCCGAGAACCCCGAATACACCGGGCATTTACTGCACGCGCTGGCATTTGGAAACGTGATCGATAAATACGCGGGTCAGACCCTGATTGGTGCAGAGCTCGGTCTTGAGCTGGGTATTGATGACGCAGGGGAGTACCGCGTATCACATCGCGAAATGTTGGGAGGGCCGCCGGAGCGCTCACCGGCGATCATCTATTGAAGACCGCTTCAGGGGGTCCACTATGAGTCGCTTTTCACCGCAGTATGGTGGCGTAGTTTTGAAAGGGCTGGTGCTCATTGCACTGGTTGCCTCGGTCGCCGCTTACCGCACGCTAGCGCCGATCGATGATCCGTCACTGCAAGGTCCCGAGACAGAGCTCGTCTCACGGATAAAAGCAATGCCGGTTTCAGAGGGTAATCGCGTGTATTGGGGAGATTTGCACATTCACACGTCGCTCTCCAGTGATGCCTTTACCATGGGTGTGAGGGCCGTTCCTGATGATGTTTACCGTTTTGCCAAGGGTGAGACAATACAACATGGCGCGGGCTACCCCGTGACGATTTCTCGACCGCTCGATTTTGCTGCGGTGACTGACCACGCCGAATATCTGGGTCAGGCGCGCGTGTCAGGACTCGATGTGCCGACCACTCGCCAACGTCTTGGCGACCTTTTGGCTGACGAAAACCGCCTGACCGTGACTCAGTCGTGGTGGGAAATCATGAGTCTAATTCGAGACAATGGCTTTAAGTTGACGCTTGAGGGTGTGGACGCCGCGATCAATCGCAGCGCATGGCAAGAGATTGTTGCAGCGGCTGAGCAGTATTATGAGCCCGGCGTGTTTACCACATTCCCCGGTTGGGAATGGTCGGCTGACGCTGGCGATGTTGGAACACACCTCCACCGCAACGTGATTTACGGAAGCAGTGACCTCCCCGATATACCCTTTAGCTCAATTGATGGTGAGACGCCTCCTGAGCTGTGGTCGTTTTTACGATCAGAACGCGAAAAAGGGCGACGTGTGATGGCGATTCCACACAACCCCAATCTCAGCGAGGGATTGGCTTATCGGGTGGCGTCTGAGAACGGTGAGCGTATTGATAGGCTGTCCCCCAAGGATCGCTCAGATTTAGAGCCGATTAGTGAAATTCTGCAAATTAAGGGCAGCTCTGAGACGCATCCGTTGTTGTCGAGTCTTGATGAGTTTGCTGATTTTGAGATTGCGGGAACGGTCCCGGGTCGCAAAATGACGCTGGCCAGTGTCAAAGGGGCCTACGCGCGTGATGCGCTTCGTAGCGGGATCTCGATGGCTCACAACGAGGGGTTCAACCCGCTCAAGTTTGGCGTCATTGGGTCGAGTGACAGCCATAATGCAACCTCACCCAGTGATGAGAAGGGTTACACCGGGAAATTGCCGATGATGGATGGCTCGGCGGGACTTCGAACAGGCGCCGCCGGTCTTGCATTAGACAAAATGACGCCAGCTCGGCAGTGGGGCTCAGGTGGTTTAGCGGGCGTGTGGGCGCCTGAAAATACGCGTGAGGCATTGTTTGACGCGCTGCAGCGTCGCGAAACGTTTGCAACCTCGGGGCCACGTCTCGTGGTGAGCCTTTTCGGGGGTTGGCGTTTTCCGAAGGGCACGGCTTCAGCGATCGAGTTTGATACGATTGCAAGGGCAAATGGCGTACCCATGGGGGCGTCATTGCCGCCCTCATCCGGTGCGATGGCGCCGGAGTTTGTTGTGGTGGCGCAAAGAGACCCTGTAGGCGCAAATCTCGACCGTGTTCAGATGATCAAGGGGTGGGTTGATCGCGACGGCCAAAGCCATGAGGCGATTTACGACCTTGCTTGGTCTGATGCTCGGGCGGTGGATCCTGTTTCGGGGAGGGTCTTGCCTGTGGGTTCCAGTGTTGATGCGGTAAACGCGACCTATGACAATACACTGGGATCGCCTCACCTGTCGGCGCAGTGGCGGGACCCCGATTTTAATGCGAGGCAAGCGGCGTTTTATTACGTCAGAGTGCTTGAGATTCCGACACCTCGTTGGTCCACCTTTGACGCTGTGCAGCTTCAGCGGGAACCAATGGCGCCCGTATCTATTCAGGAACGAGCGATCAGCTCAGCGATCTGGTACCAGCCTCAGAGCCTCACAAAAGACCGGGAATGACGGCTTTGCGTTCCCTTGGGTAGTTCTCAAAGTTTTTGTGGAACCACTTGTGCGTGAATTGCGCGCGCGGAATCAAATTACCCGCGGTCATGGCTAACACAAAGACGGCACCCAGATTCCAGACCATGATTGCAAACCCAGTAAAGGAGAGGATTTCGCCAAAGTACTGTGGGCAGGTAACCCATTTAAATCCGCCGCCATAGGGAATTTTATACCGCGGTTCATCGGGGCTTGGATTAATCGAGCGAAGGTTTCGTAGGATCCGATCCGAGTGCACGTTCAGCACGAACCCAAAGGCGTAAATGGCGAGGCCAATTTGAAACCGGGGGTCGCTGAACCAGTCAGTGGTGTAATGCGTGCCAAACTCGGTGAGGTAGGCGGCATTGAAGTACCCGTGTAAAAACAGGGTTATCCAGCCCGCGATGACGACACCAAGTGAAAAACTGGCCGTGGATCCTGGTTGAACGCGCATGAGCATCGGTGCAACCAGTGCCCGGTTGGTGTAGTGAAACATCCAAACGGCGAGGAAAAAGAGCGGTACCGCTTGGTCTTTGTTGGGTCCCATGAAAAAGATGATCGGAAAAACCAAGAGCCCGGGTAGCTCCATTAGAATCCAACCCGCTTTTGAACCGAGTTTGATGCCTTTGGCGCGCTTCCCCCCACCGAATCGTCCACCGTAGGCTGCGGTGCCAAAATAGCTCGAGACCATTACCAGAATGGCATACGCGAAACCCACGATGAGCAAGGTGTCGTAAAGGGTGTTTCCGGTGTACCACTGCATGGGGCGCGTCCTAATTTGTGATTTTGACAGCGCTCACATTCTCTCGAGTGCGCGGTAACCGCAAGCGTGCACCATCGTCCAAATGGATGCAGAGTCCCGCCATTCGAGAGGCTACATTGAGGACCTAAACATAAAAAATGGAGAGGGTGTCGTGTCGTTTGCGCCAATACTGGAAAGTGATGTCGAACACTGGACACACACGAAAGATGTGCTGATCGTCGGTTTTGGCGGTGCCGGTGCCTGTGCGGCCATTGAAGCTGCTGATAACGGCGCCTCGGTTGCTGTGTTTGAGGCCGCGTCAGAGAGCGGCGGCTCGACTAAACTGTCGTCTGCGGAGCTCTATCTTGGCGGTGGTACCCGGGTCCAAAAGGCCGTGGGTTACGACGATTCGGTGGAAGATGTCTTTGGCTACTTGATGGACTCTAATGGCCCTCAGGCGGACGAAGCAAAGACTCGGGCTTACGCCGAGGGCGGAGCGACGCACTTGGACTGGCTTATGGCACTCGGGGTTCCGTTTAAAATGTCGGAGCATAAAGAGCGCGCCATGATGGCGTTGACAGACGATTGTTTGCTCTACACGGGAAGCGAAAAGGCCTGGCCCTACGTCGATCGTTATACACCGGCGCCACGGGGCCATAATTTGCACGTAGAGGGCGACAATGGGGGTCCACTATTCATCCAGATCCTCTCGGATGCAGTGAATGCGCGCGACATCGACGTGCACCTCGAGGCCAGAGCGCTGCGACTCATTGTGGATCGGCATGGACCGGGTCAGCGCATTGTCGGATTGGTGGTGCGCGAGGACATGGAAGAACGTTTCTACTGTGCCAAAAAAGGGGTCATTCTGTGCGCTGGTGGTTTCGTCATGAACGCTGAGATGATGGCGCGTTATGCGCCGGAGCTTGCGAAGTCGGGCACGGTGCCGATCGGCAATCCCAATGATACGGGCGGCGGGATTCAGATGGGGCTCAGTGTGGGCGCGCTCGCGATTAACATGCACGAAGGCTTTTTAAGCGTCCCATTTTATCCACCTGCGACACTCACCCATGGCATTTTTGTGAACGGGCAGGGGCAACGATTTATCAATGAGGACGCCTACCACGGGCGCATCGGGTGTTATTTGGTAAAGCAGACGTTCCCTGTCTATTTGGTGCTCAATGTCGACGACTACGCGGACTATGAGACGGCCAGTTGGCTGGCGGCACCCGTGCGAGGGACCGGTGAAACGTTAGACGAGTTGGCCGCTGAGCTGGATCTGCCAAATGGCGCACTCTCCGACACGGTGTCACAGTACAATTTTGCCGCCGAGCGCGGCATCGACACGGCGTTCCACAAGTCAAAGGCATGGCTGAAGCCCTTAACAGGGCCGTTCGTTGCACTAGACTGCACGCCTGGCGCCGGCGCATTTCTCCCGCACTTCACGTTAGGCGGTTTGGATACCACCGTCGACGGCGCCGTGCTGAATTCAGAGGGAGTGAGTATCGGCGGATTGTATGCGGCGGGACGCACAGCGTGCGGCGTTCCGCGTCGTGGTGACGGTTACGCGTCAGGGAGTTCGGTGGGTGATGCTACTTTTTCTGGGCGACGAGCCGGTCGGCACGCAGCCACTCATTGAAGAGGGAGATGAAATGACGGACGAAACTGTAATTGCGCGCCTGGATCGGCTCGAGTCTCTTGATGAGATTCGTCAGCTGGCGGCGAAGTATTCGTTGGCGCTGGACATGCGAGACATGGACGCCATGGTGAACCTTTTTCCCGCGGACGTGCGCGTTGGCAAAGACAGGGTGGGGCGCGCTCATTTTAAGCAGTGGATGGACGAAACATTACGCCAGCAGTTCACGGGGACGGCACACCACATTGGTAATCACATTATCGAGTTTGAGGATCCTGACAGTGCTGTCGGTGTGGTCTATTCCAAAAATGAACACGAGACGCCGACGGCGGACGGTGGCAGCGAATGGGTCATCATGCAGATGCTGTATTGGGATCATTATCAGCGTATCGGTGGGCGTTGGTATTTTAAACGCCGACTGCCTTGCTATTGGTACGCGACTGACCTCAATAAGCCGCCTTGCGGTGACAATAAAATGCGCTGGCCCGACCGCGATCACTACGAGGGTGCTTTTCACAGCTTATTCCCAAGCTGGCAAAAATTTTGGAGCCAACCGCCCTCCGACGAACTACCATCCGTTGCCCCACCTGCGCCGCTGGATCAGTTTTTGATCACCATGCGCGGTGGATCGACTGATCCCAGTATTCGCACTCGCTAAAGGAGTTATACGCGTGGCCATTGACCGCCTTCTGTCACCCTTAACGATTGGGGATCTGTCGCTGAAAAATCGTGTTGTGATGGCCCCAATGACCCGCAGTCGCGCCGCTCAAGACGATGACTGCGTCTCAGACTTGCATGAGACGTACTACGGCCAGCGCGCTAATGCGGGGCTCATTATTACAGAGGGAGTGCATCCGACATTTGACGGAAAGGGCTATAACCGCACTCCTGGTATCTGTAATGACGCGCATGTGGGTGCCTGGTCACGCGTCACACAAGCCGTGCACAACCGTGGAGGACTGATTGCTTGCCAGCTTATGCACTGCGGTCGTGTCGGGCATCCTGATAATAAGTCAGACAAGACCCGTATGCTGGCGCCTTCGGCCATTGCCGCGCAGGCGGAAATTTTCACCGCCGACGGGATGAAGGCGATGCCAACGCCCGAGCCTATGTCTTTGGCTGATATTGACGAGGTCGTGGCGGACTACGGACGCGCTGCGCAGCGCTGCGTCAGCGCGGGTTTTGACGGGATCGAGCTCCATTGCGCGTCGGGTTACTTGCCCGGACAATTTTTGGCATCGGGGAGTAATCAGCGCGAGGATGAGTACGGCGGCTCGCTCGCTAATCGGCTCCGATTCATAGAACGCGTTATTGACGTTTTAGCGAATGTTATTGGTGTGGCTCGAGTCGGGCTTAGGATTTCCCCCGGCAATCCCTACAACGACCACATTGATGCAACGCCTGAGGCGACCTACGCGGGCCTCTTGCAGCTTGCCGAGCGGGTCGGTATTGCCTGGGTACATGCCATACGCATGCCCTCGACGGGCATCGATAGCCTAGCGCTCACACGCGCGAACTACTCAGGTGCAGTCATTGGGAGTGACAGTTACACCGCCGCCGAAGCGGAGGATAGTATCGGTGAGGGTCGTGTCGATGCGGTCTCATTTGGGCGTCTTTACATTGCAAATCCTGACCTCGTTGATCGTTTTAAGCGCGGCGGTCCCTTTAATAAAATGGACAAACGAACGATCTACGGAGGCGAGGGGTCGGCCGGTTACACCGACTATCCCCCACTTTCGGGTGATGCATAAATGGCGTCTTACGAGTAACGTACCCCCACTCACTATTGAGCAAGGATAGTTTTATGCCCATGCCAACCTACGTGCCGATTATTGATTTGATGTTGGCTGTGCCCAACGACGACACGTCTAACTTTTACGACTTTATTCGACCTTTATTAATGGACGAGCAAAGTCGACAAATGTTCAAGATGCCTGCGCAGTACATGTTCAAAGACCTTCCCAAGGTGGGTAAGCGTGATGATTACATTGCCTATACCCTTGAGAAAATGGACGAATTCAACATTGAAAAAGCGATGTTGGGCGTCGACGAAGGGCAATATGAGACACAGTGCAAGGCGGTTAAAAATCATCCAGACCGCTTTTTTGCCTCCTACGACTGCAACCCCAATAATGGTATGGATGAAGTTAGGAAGATCCGTCGTTTAAAAGAGGAATACGACATCAAGTCGGTGAACGCCTTTCCTTCAGGGTTATGTCCGCAGGTGTCTCTGGCCGACAAGAAGTGGTACCCGATTTTTGTGACGTGCATTGACCTGGATATTCCATTTTGCCCCTGTGTGGGCGTCCCTGGACCGCGTATTCCAATGGAGCCGCAAAAGGTTGAGCACCTGGATGAAATCTGTTGGTTTTTCCCCGAGCTCAAGGTGGTTATGAAGCACGGTGCTGAGCCATGGACTGATCTTGCTTGGAAGCTGATGCTCAAATACGAAAACTTGTATTACATGACCAGTGCGTTCGCACCCAAGCATTACCCGAAGGATATTATTCACTTTGCCAACACGCGGGGTGCCGACAAGATCATGTACGCCGGATACTTCCCAATGGGGTTGTCACTGGAGCGCATTTTCAGTGACATGCCAGACGTGCCCTTTAAAGATGAAGTTTGGCCGAAATTCCTTCGCGAGAACGCGAAGCGGGTGTTCAAGGTCTGACACCCGCGAGACGCCTTACGGGAAATAAACGCTAATAGACTCGACAATGCAGGCGGGCTTTTCGGCGCCTTCTGCCTGGATGACAATTTGAAACACCATTTTGATGCCACCTTTCGCTTCTTCCACCGATAACACGGTGCCGGTTGCCGAGAGCTTAGATCCGACGCGAACCGGTGACGGAAAACGTGTTTTTTCTGTGCCGTAATTGACGCCCATCGAAATGCCTTTGACCTCAATGATTTCAGGCATGAATTTGGCGGCCAGCGACATCGTCAGGTAGCCGTGCGCAATGGTCGCACCGAAGGGTCCTTTTGCGGCCATGTCGGGATCGACGTGAATCCATTGATGATCACCGGTCGCCTCGGCAAACTGGTCAATACGCGCCTGAGTAATTTCCATGCTAGGGCTAGGCCCCAATGTTTTACCCACAAGATCGTAAAGGTCTGCTGGGGATTCAATAACGGTCTTTGACATGCTGGACTCCTGGTTGGGGCGATGGGGTTCAAAAGAGTGTTCGCTAAAGACACGTTGTGTGCTGAGGGCGAACAGGTTTAGGCGCATACTGTGCCATATTCTTTCGCAAAGGCATCATCGTTTCAGACGATGACGCCGCAAAGGGCTGGTGCGAGGGTTCAGAGGACGCTACCTTGGACAATGCAGACGTTGTGGAGACAAGAATGTCAGAGCTTGATGGTAAAGTTTGCTTGGTCACCGGGGGGGCCGGCCACATCGGGCGAGCGATCTGCGAGGCCTTGTTGTCTGAGGGCGCCCAGGTGGTTGCGGTAGGACGTCGCGAGCCCTCACGGCCCATCGAGAGTGACGGTAATCGCGCCGCGTTTTACGCCGCTGATCTTCGCGATGCTGTTGCCTCGCAAGGACTGATTGATCATATTAGCGAGCGATTTGGGTGCTTGGATATCCTGGTGAACAATGCCGGGGGTGGCCCACCTGTCGCCGCCGCGAATGCCTCCCCAGAACTCACGCAAAAAATCATATCGCTGAACTTACTGGCGCCACTCGTTCTGGCGCAACAGGCGCATGCGCTACTGACCAAGGCCAATGACATCGCATCCATTGTCAATATTGCGAGTGTGAGCGGCGCACGTCCGTCACCCGGCACGGCGGCTTACGGCGCGGCGAAAGCGGGTCTACTTAACGTGACGAAGTCACTCGCTATGGAGTGGGGTCCTCGTATTCGTGTCAATGCGCTGATCGTGGGTCTTGTTCACAACGAGGCCGGCATTGAGCATTACGGTGGCGACGAGGGCTTTAGACGCGTCGCAGACATGCTGCCGCTGAAGCGAATGGCCTCGCCTGAGGATGTTGCCAATGCCGTACTGATGATGTGCTCTGATCGAGCGGCCTACATTAGCGGCGCAAACTTAGAAGTCGACGGGGGTGGCGAGGTCCCCGTATTTCTTCATCTGGCTAACGCGTCTTCGACAGCCAAATAGGGGAGGTCCAAGCTCGTTCACGAATCGTGGGCGAATAGAACGGGTCGCGCTCAGGATTTGTGCAACAGATGCCATACAGATCACCCGAGTTGCCTTGCGCGTTAGCCAGTTCATTGGCGACGTCGGCCTGAGTGCTGCAGCTCTCTGAAAATGGGTTCACGTTAGCGGCCTGACATTGCAATGTGCTCCAGCGGCAACTGGGTGTCTCCAGTATTCGAGCGTAGTAGAAGGCCGATTCGCCCTCGCTGTAGTCGGGGTCTTCCCAAACCGAACATAAACTGGCATGGCCGGCCGCCGTCGCGGCGCAGCTGTTCATATCAACGCCGAGTCCCTCGGTCTCACTGCCCAACACGTCAACCACACGCTCATGGGTTGTGCCATCTGCACGGACCCAGCCCTTGATAATTTGAATGCGCTCTAACGGGTTTGCAGGGTGCAATTCAGTACCGTGGTCACGCTGTGCGCTGATAAAAAAACGCGGGGCGCTGTCATCTGGCGTGCGGATTAAAATGCCGCCCATGGGAACACCTGACGCATAGGCTTTTTCAAGTGCCTGCGGGTCATCGCAGAGATCAGTCTCGTAGTCGCCAGCGAAAAATCGGACGATGGGGCGAGTGCCCGACGTGGCGTAGGTTTCACGACCTCGCATGGCATTAAAAATGGCGTCGCGTCGATTTTCTTCTGCCCATACGACAGCCAAGCCACCAGGATTTGATACGAAGTGATCCTGAAGGTTTCGAAAGGTTGCGTCGCGGGAGCCAAGGTGACCGACGTAGTTCTTCTCCATGGCGCCACCAGAGGTCGCCGTGTGGGTATCGGTACTTCCAATGAAGCCTTGCTTGAACGGGTTCACACCGGACGCTTGCTCTAATGCCAAGCCATCTTTAAGGACGTTCCGCATCATGTTGCGACGATGGAAGTTAGTGACGTCCACGGGTAAACCTCGGTCAGACCACATCTTCCCATTGACACTGCCCAGCATGGCGAGATTGTCTGAAGGAATCTGTTCGAAGGCGCAAAGCTCGTCTTCGGTGTCGATGCCCACGCCTGCGAGCCGATCAAAACGGCACTCGGAAGCGCCTTTGTGTTGCACCAGTTCGACCAGTGGTTCGATCTCTAAGCGGTCAATCGCCTCTTGTTCGCTGGCCGGGTCCGGGAACATTAAACCACCACCCAAATTAGGGTTGTGCGGTATGGCCATTACGTCGCACTGTCCGTCAGCGTCCAAACACTGGGTGCGTAATTGTCGCCAGAGCTCGGGTACGGAGCTCTCGGTTTCAAAGACGGAAATAGGTCGCGCAGTGACGGCTTCGTTTCGGAAAATGACATTCCGGTGCAAGTTGGCCATCTCTTGACCCTGAGTGTACTCGTAACCCACAAATGTGGTGAATGAACAGTCCTCAGACCGATCGTAGTGCCGCTCTGCCGCCGCTTGAATATCCCCCCATACCGACAAGGCTGACGCCTCACAGTCGCCCAGAGCGCACACCATGCCGCGCTCAGGCGCTTTGCCTTCCATACCGCCCGAGACCGTCCAGAGTGACGCTGCGTAAAGTTGTATCCACAAGTTCTGCGCCCGAGACATGAGGCATACGGGAGCCCACCACGCGGCCTGACTCCAGTGACTGTCGCACAGAGCCACTTCCCCTAAAAATTGCCCATGGTCGGTCACTGCAGCAAAATCGATGGGGCGGTCAATCTGCGCCGAAACGGTCTGATCCCCGTAGGCGTTGGGCAGGGTGATGACTCGTCCTTTCGCATATTCATAGGCGCCATCAGGGTCATTTTTTTGGTTTGAAAGGTAGGAGTCGAACGAGTAACGCGTGTGAATATGGAGATCACCGAAAAACGGGAGCTTTGTGTCGGATGAGACGGCACAGGGCGCTTCGCTTGACTGAGCAGAAAGACTTCCCAGCAGACTCAGTACGATAACCCACGCTGACATCGTGCGCTCAATACATGTTTTTACTGAATAGTGAGTTCTCATGTTGGGATCTCTCCATCGCCGGCACAACGGCCAGCATACAGTGCACAATTGGTCTTGTTTGTTAACATCCACGGCGCGTTTAGTTTTTATAAGTTGGCATCTGGACGCATCATGGCGTCGTGCGCGCCGTCGATGACGAGGGTTGACCCGGCCACATAGGCGCCTTCGGGCGATAGAAGAAACATGGCGAGATTGGCGACGTCTTTCGCCTGCCCTGGCCGCCCGATGGGTATAGAATCCACAAAGGCCTTAATCAGCGGGCCATATTCCGGGTCACGTTCTACACTTTGCGTCATCGGCGTGGAAATATACCCCGGCGCCAGCGCGTTGAACGATATGCCTCTTTGTGCGAGATCCGGCGCTTTTCGTCTCATGTAGCGCGCAACAGCGCTTTTACTACTGGCATAGCATTCGTGACCGTGCAGGCTGCTGCCTAATTTCACCGTCTTCTCTTCCGAACTCTCCAGCATCACCTCAATCAGGTCTGGGCGAGTGCTCATCGGGGCAGAATTCGAGCTAATGGCGATAACGCGACCGCCCGAAATGATATTACTCGACAGTCCTTCGATGACCTCGGTCGTACCGAAATAGTTAATCTGCAAAATTTTTCCTGCATCCGGGAACTGCGAGGCCACACCGGCGCAGGTAATAAGTCCATCAATAACGGGGACTTCAGTGGCAACTTTTGCAATGACGGCCTGGCGCGCTTTGGGATCTCCCAGATCTGCGAGGTAGTCACCTTCCTTTAAATCAATGACGACAACACGGTGCCCTTGAGCGCGAAGTTTCTCCTTGATGGCTGCGCCGATACCGGTAGCGCCACCTGTTAAAACGTAAGTTCCCACTTTTATCTCCTATTCTCGTCAGTGCCGGCTCAATCCGTCCTGGTCCGCGCGATGTTTGCTTCGATTGCCGTTCCGGGTAATGCCGCCATGCCACCATCCACTTCGAGTATCTTTCCACTGACAAAGCCTGATGCAGCAGACGCGAGGTAAAGCGCCGCCAGTGCGATGTCGTCAGGCTTCCCCAAACGTGCTTGCGGTATCCACCTGACGGTCGCGTTATACATGTCTTCATTTTGTGTAATAAACGCTGTGCTTGGCGTTTCTATGGCGCCGGGAGCGATGCCGTTGACACGAATATTGGGCGCCAATTCATAAGCGAGAATCCGTGTCATTTGATCCATGCCGGCTTTCGCTGCGCCGTAGGCCGCGAAATTCCGATCGACCATCCAGCCTAATGCAGAGGACACGTTAACGATGCTTCCCTGTGGGGCTGCTTTGAGGAGCGGTAATGCAAGATGAGTAAGGGTATAGGCCGAGGTAAGGTTGATGTCGATAGTGTTCTCAAAACGAGCCTTATCGACCTTTTTTAGTGAGCCATAGCCCTTTCCGGGTGCGCCAGCGTTGTTAATGAGAATGTCGAGCGATCCCCACGCGTTTGTCAGCTCCTTGACGACGCCTTCGAGCGCAGTTTCGTCAGTGACATCGCAAGCAAATGTCAGGACCTGCTTGCCCAGAGTGCGGACCTCACTGGCAACGACATCCAAGTCGCTTTGCGTCCGGGCAACAAGTGCAACATCGGCACCCATTTCGGCAAAGGCGGTTGCGATACGAGCTCCTATGCCTTTACCTGCACCGGTAACAAGCGCTCTTTTTCCTTCGAGGCTGAAATAGTCTGTAATCAAAATGGGTTCCTTGATGCCCAGGGTTCATCAATCCGACGGCTCTAGTCCATTTGGGCTTGTGGACAGGGCTATGCACAAGATAGAACGAAGCGCGCGAGCAAGGAATAAGCGCGCGCATGGATACTTAGTCTAAACTGACCATTACAAAAAGCAGGTGGTAAGCAGGGTGGCAGAGCTAGCAGGAAAAACAGCATTAGTAACGGGTGCGGGCGTGGGCATCGGTCGTGCGATTGCGATGAAACTCGCAAGCGAAGGTGCGCGCGTGCTTGTCGTTGACTTTAATGAAGAGACAGCAGAACAAGCGGTAAACGATATTGTAAACGCGGGAGGCGAAGCCAAGACGTTTGTCGCCGACGTGAGTGACGAGCCTCGAGTGACCCGTATGGTTAAGGCCGCTATCGATCAGTGGGGAACACTCGATATCGCTTGTAATAGCGCAGCAGTCAGCCGCGGCTCGGGTCCGATTCATACGTTTGACAAAGCCGTATTTGATCAAACGCTCGAACTCTGCCTGACCAACACCTTCCTCTGCATGAAATATGAAATCGAGGCGATGCTGGAGCAGGGCTCGGGCGGCAGTATTATCAACATTTCATCCAACGCTTCACTGCGCGGTCAGCCCTATAACACGGCTTATGCGGCCGCTAAAAGTGGTGTGAATCTGCTCACCAAAAGTGCTGCAGCCGAGTACGGACACAAAGGAATACGGATCAATGCCGTCTCACCGGGTGTGATTCGAACACCCGGCGTCGAAAAATATTTTGAGGAGCAACCCAAAATAGCTGAAGGGCTCAAACAGTCAGCCGTTATGCGGCGGCTGGGGGAGCCCTCTGAAATTGCCGAAGCGGTCTGTTTTTTTGCGTCTGATCGGGCGTCTTTCATCACGGGGCAACTGCTCAGTGTGGACGGCGGTGGTGCCATCAAGTAAGCATTGCATCGGAGCGTGCTAG
>CAYVQI010000005.1:0-24061 GCA_964454155.1 uncultured Alteromonadaceae bacterium
TCCCGCGGCTTTCAAAAGCAACGAAGTATTGGTAGTGGCGTCGACTGGTTTGAGCGTTGCGATCGCATCAATGTCTCCGGTGTCAGCGACGACGGTGCTCATTGTGGCCAGTTGGTCGAGCTTGCTCATAAAGGGATCCAGTCTGATTAAAAGTGACATAAGTTTATCTCAATTAGGCGAGTGTCCTGTAGTATTTGTCACCACAAATTCCTTAAAAGAGACCACGCTATGCCAGCGATTCATCGTCATGTGTTTTTGGGAGAAGGGCGTTTTAATCCTGAGACTTTGGGACAATTCGATGACGCCATCTCGGCCGCCATCGCCGATGAGGAGTGTCAGGTTTTATTGCTTTCAGGCGAGGGTAAAAATTTCAGCCAAGGTCTGGATTTGGAATACCTTATGGCCTCTGGTGATAAGCAGTTTCCAGAGCTCTGCATGCGTGTCTTGGTGCGCCTTTTGGATGCGCCAATACCGGTAGTCTCTGTCATGACCGGTCATGCCTTTGGCTTGGGAGCAATGATTGCGCTGGCGTCTGACTATCGGGTGATGCGTGAAGATCGGGGGTTTTTCTGTCTTCCTGAGGTCGACCTCAATATGACGCTGACGGTTCGGATGAACGAGTTGGTGTGCAGTAAGTTGAGTCCAATGGCCATCAGAGCGGCGCTACTGACCGGCGAGCGTCTTACGGCGATGCGGGCGCTCGAGCTGGATGTTGTCGATGCCCTCGCAAGCCTGGACGCCCTTGAGGGTGCCGCGCTTGAAATTGCAGCGCCCATGATGGGTAAAAATCGACGTTCATTAGCGGGTCTAAAGCGAGGGTTTAACCAGCCTATTATTGAACTTATCGAGTCTGACACGAGTGATACGCCGATCGTGTCGCCCGATTATCCGTAGCGCTTAGGAGGCGGAATACTCAGCGTATAAAGGTTGAGCGAGGTGAGTGGCGTGCCTATCTGTTTGGCGCCACGCGCCTTCCTTGCCGTGCTGACTTAACCGTCAGCGAGTGCATCCAAAAGCATCTCACTGTCTGCCCATCCGAGGCAGGCGTCGGTGATGCTTTTGCCGTATGTAAGATCGCCGGTAGCCGCGATCGGTTGATTACCGCCAACAAGGTGACTCTCAATCATCACACCACGAATTGAGGAGTCACCCCCACGTCGCTGGTCAACAATGCTCTGGCAAACACCAATTTGCTTCGCATGATCTTTTTGGCTGTTTGCATGGCTGCAATCCACCATTAACCCAGTGCAGAGATTTGCATTTTCAAGCAGTAGTTCGGCTTCGCGCACACTGGTCGCATCGTAGTTAGGCTTCAAACCTCCCCTAAGAATGAGATGGCAGTCCGAGTTCCCAGAGGTTTTGACAATGGCTGCAGAACCGGTCTTTGTGACGGATAGGAAGTGGTGACTCGCACCTGCGGCTTTAATCGCATCGACCGCAATTTGCACATTGCCTTCGGTTCCGTTTTTAAATCCAACAGGGCAGGACAGCCCCGACGCGAGTTGGCGATGGTTCTGACTTTCGGTTGTTCGTGCACCAATGGCGCCCCAAGACATCAGGTCCGCGACGTATTGTGGAGAGATTGCGTCAAGAAATTCACCGGCTGTGGGAATGCCCATGTCATTGATGGTCAATAAGAGTTTTCGAGCCAGTGCTAGACCCTCATTAATTCGGAAACTCCCGTCGAGAAACGGATCATTGATATAGCCCTTCCAACCTAAGCTGGTTCGGGGTTTCTCGAAGTAGGTGCGCATGACAATTTCGAGTTTGTCGGCGTGCTGGCTGCGGACGTGTTGTAACCGTTGCGCATATTCAATAGCGGCGTCCGCATCATGAATTGAGCAAGGACCAATAACGACCAGCAAGCGCTTATCGTCACCGCGCATAATGTTGCCGATTTTTCGTCGAGTCGACTGAATGAGTGCGGTCGCTTCAAGAGAGACGGGATATTGGTCGATGATCTCGTTGGGCGCCACGAGGTCGTTGATACCATCGATGCGGACATCATCGATAGTAGACACATCAGAGGGGGACACAAAAACTCCTTAAAAAGCGGAAATGCCAGTCTGGCTTCGGCCCAATATTAACGCATGAACGTCATGCGTGCCCTCGTAAGTGTTCACAACTTCCAAATTAAGCATGTGCCTAATGATGGGAAAATCGCCTGAAATGCCGTTGCCGCCGAGCATGTCACGTGCATCGCGGGCAATTTGCAGCGCTTTACCACAGGAGTTGCGTTTGATTAAGCTAATCAGGTCCGGCGATATGGCACCGTCACTCATCATCACTCCCGCACGATGGCATGCCTGTAGGCCAATCGAGATCTCAGTCTGCATATTCGCCAACTTAAGCTGAATGATCTGTTTACTTGCCAGAGGCACATCGAACTGTTGACGATCAAGTGTGTACTGGCGAGCCGTTTGCCAGCAGGTTTCTGCCGCGCCCAATGCGCCCCAAGCAATGCCAAATCGAGCGTTATTCAAGCAGCCGAAGGGGCCTTTGAGTCCCTCTGTGTTGGGCAGATGGTTTTCGGTAGGGACGAAGACGTTGTCCATCACAATCTCTCCGGTTATCGAGGCTCTCAGCGCCAGTTTCCCTTCGATTTTGGGTGCGCTGAGGCCCTCCATGCCTTTTTCTAAGACGAAGCCGCGTATAATTCCGTCGTCGGTTTTCGCCCAAACGACAAAAACGTCGGCGATGGGGCTATTGCTGATCCACATCTTTGAACCGGTAAGTCGGTAACCACCTTCAACAGCACGGGCACGTGTTTTCATTCCGCCGGGGTCAGACCCGTGATCAGGTTCGGTTAAACCGAAGCAGCCGATTAACTCGCCAGTGGCAAGACCGGGTAGATAACGTTCCCGCTGCGCTTCGGTTCCGTAAGCAAAAATAGGGTACATGACCAGGGACGACTGGACGCTCATCATCGAACGATAGCCTGAATCGACACGCTCTATCTCGCGTGCAACGAGTCCATAACAGACGTAATCAACACCGGGACAACCGTAGCCAGAAATGGTCGAGCCGAGCAAGCCGACATCGCCCATCTCCTGAAAAATCTCCGCATCCATGCGCTCGTCAGCGAACGCGGAGGTAACGCGGGGTGCAAGCTTTGTTTGTGCATATTCACGTGCAGATGCCTGCACCATTCGCTGCGTATCGGTTAGCTGTATGTCGAGCTCAAAGGGATCTTCCCAATTGAGTTTAGTCCAGCGCGTAGTCCCGCCCATCGTCATTCCCCGTTAGCACTAAATAAACATGTCTGTGACATGCAGGTTTAGGATCTAAGGGTAGGGGGGAGAGCGCTGAGGAACAATCCCCCTTTTGTGGAGGCTATGCAGTTTCTTGGAAAATCTCGCGTCCAATCAACATTCTACGAACCTCGGAGGTTCCTGCGCCAATCTCGTAAAGCTTCGCATCTCTCAAAAAGCGCCCGGTGGGGTAGTCCATGGTGTAGCCGTTTCCACCCAAGACTTGAATCGCATCTAAGGCTGATTGTGTGGCAGCTTCTGCCGTGTAAAGAATCACGGCTGCCGCATCCTTCCGGCTGTCCTCTCCTCGATCTAGCGCCCGTCCTACCTCGTAAAGATAAGCGCGACAAGCGGCCGTAGACGCGTACATGTCGGCTAATTTACCTTGGATCAGTTGAAACTCACCGATCGGTTGTTCGAACTGCTTGCGCTCGTGAACATAGGGCACGACCACATCCATGCAGGCTTGCATGATGCCAACCGGACCCGCGGAAAGGACGGCGCGCTCGTAATCGAGTCCAGACATCAATACCGCAACGCCTGCGTTGACCTCGCCCAGCACGTTCTCAGCGGGCACGGGGCAGTTCTGAAAAATTAATTCTGCCGTGTTTGAGCCTCTCATACCAAGCTTGTCGAGCTTTTTGCCTTGGGTGAAGCCGGGATAATCGCGCTCGACAATAAAGGCGGTAATCCCCCGCGAGCCCGCTTCGGCGTCAGTTTTTGCGTAAATGACGTAGGTGTCAGCATCGGGACCGTTGGTGATCCACATTTTCGTGCCGTTCAAAATATAGTGATCGTCCTTACGATCAGCCCTGAGCGCCATGCTCACGACGTCAGAACCGGCGTTAGGTTCGCTCATGGCGAGCGCACCGACCTTGGCACCGGAACATAAATCGGGGAGGTATTTCTCTTTCTGACTCTCCGACCCGTTGCGATGGATTTGATTGACGCACAGATTAGAGTGCGCACCGTAAGACAATCCGACTGATGCGGAGGCTCTACTGATCTCCTCAAGAACGATGATGTGAGCGAGATACCCCATTGCTGAGCCGCCGAAACGCTCATCGACTGTAATGCCAAGTAGTCCGAGTGCTCCCATTTTTCGCCATAGGTGATGTGGGAAGTCATTGGATCGATCGACTTCGTCTGCAATGGGTGCTAATTCCTTGAGTACAAAGTTCCGAGTCGTATCCCTCAGCATATTCAGCTCGTCGCACAGGCCGTGGTTCAAGCTCCGCAGTGGGTTGGTCATTAGCACTCTCCAATTGGCGTGGCCGTACAGCTTAGATTCTTGTCGTGTGCTGTCAACTGGCGTGACACGGACGATTGCGAGTCATGAACCTGAGATGACGTGTGACTCAGCGGTGCGTCGCTAGAGAATGGGAGTAAGCGGGCTCATGCGCTCTGACGACGGGTACCAAATGTCTTGCCTCTGTCCGCACTAAGCCAAAGCAATTACGTCCTGCAACGATTCGCTGTGTTAATCTGCGCTCGAGCTATTGGGGGTATAACTTGGATACGCGCGCGCTACGGAATATCTTGGGGCAATTCGCCACCGGGGTTTGTATTTTGACCACACAAACGTCTGACCACCGTTCGATCGGTATGACGGTGAATTCGTTTGCCGCGGTGTCCCTAGATCCTGCCCTTGTGTTGTGGAGCATTCAAAACACGTCCGAGTGTTTTAAAGAGTTCACGGAGTGCGAGCGGTATGGGATTTCGATATTGAAAGGCTCTCAACAAGCGCTGTCTGATCGTTACGCGCGTTCGTTAGCCCACGAAATGGATGTTGCGGACACAATTGTTAACGACGCCGGTGTGCCTTTGGTCAAAGACGCACTCGCCACATTGTCGTGTCGACTCACAGCGCTTCATCAGGGGGGTGACCACCACATTATTGTCGGCGAGGTCGAGGCGCTGACCCACTCAGAAGGTGAGCCGCTGGTATTTTTCAGTGGTGGCTACCAACGTCTCGCGTAACTTACATCCCGTTGGGGTAGGCATCCAAGTCAGCGGCTCCCGATGCACGCACCTGTGCCAACGCTACGCCGTAAGCCAGTAGTTGCCTGACGCAGTAGGCGCTCCGCTCCGAGACATAGCGGTGCTCTTCAGTGTCGTTTTCTGTGTCGCTCTCATTCATGACGATCATGCAATTGCGGACGATTAAGTGCTCTGGTAAGTAGCAAAGACGGTTGTTTTTGTAACTGCTCGTCCGGAGCTCATTAATGGGATAGGCGCCGCCAGGCCCGGCTGATACGCCCACGGCCAACGCGGGCTTATGGGCCAGTGTTCCGCCTGCGCCGCAGACCAAAAAGAAGTTTTTTAATGCGGCGGGAACCATGCCGTGCCACTCCGGCGCAACCACGATCAGGGCGTCTGTATGCCCTAGGTTTTTGTTTATCGCATCCAGTGCATGCCAGTGAGGAGCACCGGTCCCAATGTCCTCGTCCCACAGGGGCAGGGGGTCTTTACCAAGATCGCAGGTCCAGCACTCGTGATCACCCAGCGCATGAATTTGCTTTTGCAGGAAGCGTCCCACCTTTGCGCTTTGAGAGTCTTTTCGATGGCTTCCTATAACAATGGCTACGCGCATGGCTGTGACTCGTTCGATCAGTTGTGAGTCTGGATCATACTCAGCCGACTGGGTCGTGGCTAGGCGTCGGCCGCAAACCACAACGCAACCTGGATCAATTGGTTGGCATTGCGGTTCACGAGACGAAGTTACCTTCAGATTAGAGCCGCGCACGACCTCTTTGACCCTGTCCGAGCCCTCGACCCGCTCAGGTCAATAGCGAATGAGATGGCGCGCCACCAGAAGTTATACCGATATTGATGGACTCATGGTGCACCTCGGTATTGGCGACGGGCAATGTTAATAAGGCGTTCTATGCCCTCACAGACCACGTCTGGATCACCCGCATAGTTGATGCGCAGGCATTCCCGCGCATGTTGCCAGGAGGCCTCGAGTCCCTGAAAAAAGTGTCGTCCCGGTACGGTAATAATGCCCTCATCGACCCCGCGGCGATAAAGTTCATCTGTCCCACCGGGCAAACCTTCAAACCATGTCCAAAGAAACATGGCACCGTCTGGCTTATGAATCCGAACCGGTAGGTCGTGAGCCGCAGTCAGCATGGTGTCAATGGCGCGCTGTTGTTTCGCCAGGTAGTGAGGCTTGATGACGCGCTCACACAGGTCGGACAACTGCTGGCGTTCAATGAGCGGCAAGAGGAGCTCCGGCCCGATGCGCGCAGGCGCAAGACCATTGATGGCGTTGGCATTACGAATCAGCTGCGTTACTGCGGTGTCGGCCACGACAATGCCTGTCCGAACGCCAGGCAAACCCAATTTAGACAAGCTTAAGCATAAAATCGTATTTTCGTCCCAAAAAGGGGTGGCCTCGGTGTAGATCATCCCGGGGAAGGGCAGCCCATAAGCACTGTCAATAATGAGCGGAACGCCCGCCTCTCGACATTGCGCAGCAACGCGCGCGAGCTCCTGGTCCGAGATGACGTTTCCGGATGGGTTGGTGGGGCGAGACAAGCAGACCGCGCCCGTAGTTGCCGGGTTGACGGAAAATGCTGAAGTATCGACACGATATTTGAATTGTTGGTCTGACAGCAGGTCGATCTGCGCAGCCGACGCGCGCAGGATTGAATGCGCTTGTCTGGACATGTCGTTATAACCCACGTATTCCGGAGCAATAGGCAGTGCTATTTCGCGCCAGCTGCCGTCTTCAAAACGACCCGCCAGAGAATTAAATAAGATTTCAAAGCTGGCCTGACTGCCATTGGTGATCGCAATGTTATCGGCATCAATGGGGCGTCCGAACAGTGTCGATAGCTCTGCGGCCAGCACGCATCTGAATTTTTCATGGCCCTGAGGGGCATCGTAGTCGCCGATCATGCTGGCAAAGCGCGACCCACTGTCAATTAAGGCTTGAGCGCTGTCTCGCAGGACGTCCTGAACCTCTTGAATGTGCGCCGGATTACCCCCGCCCAGAGGAAAAGTGGGCTGACCTGGAGGGGCAGCTATCGACAAATCTTGCATTAGCTGGACGATCCCACTTTGGCTACTGTAATGTTCGGCGTAATTTGAAAATTTCACGATGTCTGTTCACCTGGAGCGACATTAAGGACGAGGTTAGCCAACAGCGCTTTGTCCGCTAGCGTTGCGATGAGAAAAGTCGAATGATACCAAAGTTGATTGTCGCCAACTGGAAAATGGCTGTCGACCTCGATGCCGTACGAGCGTTCGAGGGAGAATGGAATGATTGTCCTGCGGTGACCACTGCCGATGTCGTCGTTGCGCCACCCGCGGTATTTGTCCATCACGCTGCCGCTCTACACGGCGTGTCGCTTTGCGGGCAAGACGTCTCGATTCATTCGGCGGGCGCGCATACCGGAGAGGTGTCGGCTGCCATGCTCAAGGCTTTGGGGTGTCGCTACGGTATTGTCGGTCACTCCGAGAGACGGTCGGGTCACAGTGAGACGAACGCAGTAATTGCAGAGAAAGCGTTGCGCCTAGAGACCGAGGGACTTCGACCCATTATTTGCGTCGGTGAGTCACTGCTTGAGCGACAATCAGGTGGTGCCGAGTCGGTCATTGCGGCACAGGTTGCTGAGTCCTGTCGCGGGTTAAATACGATACCAATTATTGCTTACGAACCGGTATGGGCTATTGGTTCCGGTGAATCGGCATCGCCAAACGATGTGGTTGCGATGCATCGCCACATAAAGCAAACGCTAGACCAAGCATTTGCCGCGGATGTTCCTGTGTTGTACGGCGGTAGCGTTAATCCTGAGAATTGCACTCAATTTACCGCGCACCCCGAGGTCAACGGCTTATTGGTGGGTGGCGCGTCGCTAAATGCGCGACAATTTTGGAACATGTGTTCATCCGTAGAGGGGCAGGGGTAGTGCAGATCACAGACAATATGCCAGTGCTGGTAGCGGCAAGTCAGGTGGTGGATCGGCTGGGTCCGCAGAATCGTCGATTGGACCCCGTGGCGCTCGCCGCAGAGGCGGTTCAAGAGGCCTTGAAGTCACTGGGGGTCCCAAACGTTGAACGGCATGTGGATCAGGTTATGGTCATGCGGACCTTTGTTGATTCGGTACCAGACCGAATTAAGCCGCTGCTTGCACCGTTTGGATTTAGTGATCAGTTTGCCCGGTCGGTGGCTAATGAAGCTAATTTAGAACACGTGCATGCGCGATATGCGACTGCTGGGGGGCAAAGCCCGCAACAGTACACGGCCAAGGCCTGCAGTGCGATTGCGCGTGGAGACGCTCAAATGGTGGTGCTTTGTGGAGCAGAGGCTATTGGCACGATGCGCGCACATCAGCGATCGGGGGAGGCACTGGATTGGTCGGCAAGTCCAGTGGGCGAGTCGTCAGATGACGGCATGGGGCTTGAAGACCAATTTGTACCGGCCCTCGCAGCCCACAAAGTCATCGCACCGATTGATATTTACCCGTTGATAGAACATCGAAAGCGCAATAGCCGGGGTCTTTCGCGCGCGAATTACCGGTCTTATTTAGGACGGGTGTTAGCGCCGCTGGCCGAAGTCGCACGAGTCAATCCATTTGCAATGTTTGAGCGCGTGCCGCCGGCCAGTGAAATTACTGAGCTTTCTGAGCGAAATCGCGCCGTTGGCGATCCACACCTCAAATCAATGGTGGCCAAAGATGGGGTTAATCAGTCTGCTGCTTTAGTGGTCATGAGCTATGGGTTGGCCGCAGCGCTTGGCCTTCAGGAGAGGGCTGTTTTTCTGAGGGGCTTCGCTGAGGCCACCGAACGAGCACTGTTAGAGCGAGAGGACTTATCGACGTCACCGGCGCTTCGCTGGAGTTATGCAAAGGCGCTTGAGAGGGCCGGGCTCGAAGCCACCGATATTGACGCATTCGATCTTTACAGCTGCTTTCCAGTGGCCGTTATTGAAGCCATGGAAGCGTTGGGTATCGATGTCGATGATCATCGCCCTACGAGCTTAACGGGTGGACTGCCGTTTTTTGGTGGTCCTGGCAACAATTATTCAATGCATGGTATTGCCAGTGCCGTGACCAGCGTTCAAAGCGGACGCTACAGCGATGTCCTTGTTGGTGCATTAGGTGGTCACCTGTCTAAACACGCGGTGGGTGTTTACAGTCGTTCGCCCGGTGTAGCCGATCCACTCAGTCATGAGCTGGACTTTAAAGAAGGTGGAAATAGTATTGCGCTTGCCTCAGAATTCAGCGGCGCTGCTGTGATCGAAACGTTCGTCGTAAAATCGATACCCGAAGGGCAGTGGCTGGCGGTGCTGGCGATTAATGACGCAGGTCAACGTGTCGTCGCAGGCGCGCTGATTGAGCAAGGTGACCTCGCAAATCTTTTCGTCGAGGGCGAGCCAATTGGGGAGAGGGTGCTTATTGAGCCCTCCGGAGAGAACACGCATCAGGTTGTTGGGATTGCCTGATACAACATCATTTTACAGAGGATTGTTATGAATATTTCAGGAAGAGCTGCCGTTGTTACTGGTGGTGCATCGGGTATTGGTCAAGCCGTTGCGCGACGGATTTACGCTGACGGTGGCAATATCATCATTTTCGACCTAAACGCTGAGGCGGGTGCGGCGATGGTTGAGGAAATGGGCGCTGATCGTTGCCACTTTGCGCAGGTCAATGTCGCCGACGAGGCTTCTGTTCAGGCTGGCGTTGACTCCGGGATTGATAAATTTGGCGCAATCTATGCGGTTGTTAATTGCGCAGGTATTGCTAACGCGGCTAAGACGGTAGGCAGAGACGGGGCATTCCCGTTGGATCTTTGGGATAAAGTGATTGCCGTCAACCTTACAGGTACTTTTAACGTGCTTCGTCTCTGTGCCGTTCGTATGCAGCACAACGAGCCTGTGGACGAGTATATGGGGCGTGGTGTGATCATTAACACAGCATCGGTTGCCGCGTACGAAGGCCAAATGGGCCAGGCCGCGTACAGTGCGACAAAGGGTGGCATTGTCGGCATGACGCTGCCGATTGCGCGTGATTTAGCGAAGATTGGTATTCGAGTGAACACCATCGCGCCAGGCATGATTAACACACCGTTATTTGCAGGTCTGCCACAAGAATCGATCGATTCTCTGTCACAGGCCGTACTCTATCCGCAACGTCTAGGCGCGCCCGAGGAAATTGGCAAGCTGGTCGCGGCAATCATCGATAACGATTACATCAACGGCGAGAGTATTCGTATGGATGGCGGCATCCGTATGCAGCCTCGTTAAGATTTAGCGGACACAATAAGGAGAGATAACATGAGTGAAGCAGCTGTTTTAACTGAAGTCGCCGATGGCGTCATGACGATCACGATCAATCGTCCAAAAGCAAAAAATGCGGTCAATAAGGACGTCGCGGAAGGTATTGCGGCCGCGCTCGACGCGCTCGACGCAGACGATAGCACGCACGTGGTCATATTGACGGGTGCGGGCGGTACGTTCTGCTCGGGCATGGACTTAAAAGCCTTTGTGACCGGCGAAACGCCTTATGTTGAGGGTCGTGGATTTGCAGGCATGGTCCAGCGCTCGACTGACAAGCCTTTGATTGCCGCGGTTGAGGGTTATGCCCTAGCCGGTGGCTGTGAGTTGGCCATTACCTGCGATCTCATTATTGCCGCAGATAACTCTAAATTTGGTATTCCAGAAGTTAAACGCGGACTGGCTGCTGCGGCTGGCGGGCTGGTGCGACTGCCTCGTCAGATTCCGAGTCGCGTTGCCATGGAAATGGCACTGACCGGAGACTTTATGGATGCTGATCGTGCGCTGAGCATTGGTCTGATTAACCAGATTGCGCCGGCGGGCGAGGCGCTGGCTCAGGCAAAACTGTTAGCGGCAAAGATTGCTGAAAATGGTCCACTTGCGGTTAAACGCAGTAAGCAAGTGATTAAGGAGTCTATCGACTGGTCGCAGGAAGAAATGTTCGACAAGCAGCAAGCCATTACGAGTGCTGTGTTCTCGAGCGAAGATGCGATTGAGGGCGCGACAGCCTTTGCAGAAAAGCGTAAGCCGAACTGGAAAGGTCGTTAAACCTGATTGTCGATAACGACCCGGCAATGCCGGGTTTTTTTTTATCTAAGGTGCACTGTATGCGTTCATTGCTTGTCTTGATCTTGGTTTCGGGCCTTACGGCTTGCGCGGCGTCTTCACAAAAACCCTCGGGTGCAGACCCCGTGGTCACTGATACAGGATCTGTGAGGAGTTATGTGGCTGAGGGTGGTGTCCTTCAGTGGTATGACATTCCGTTTGCTCAGCCGCCGGTTGGCGAGCTGAGGTGGCGGGCCCCAGCGGCACTGTCGGTGACAGATCAATTACTAACGCGTAGGGAAGAGTCCGTAATCTGTCCTCAGCAAGCGAGCAGTGTTAGTGGTGTTGAGGGTGACGCCGCTATTGGGACTGAAGATTGTTTGTACCTCGACGTGACCGCTCCCAAAGGTGCCGACGGACCCCTGCCTGTTATGTTTTGGATTCACGGCGGTGGCAATACCAGCGGGCATAAAAATACCTATGACTTTTCGCGATTGGCGGCTGAGCAAAATGTGGTCGTGGTGACCATTAATTATCGCCTGGGTCCCTTGGGTTGGTTCACGCATCCGGCCTTGGACAATGGCCCCGGTGCAATCGCAAATTTTGGAACCCTCGACATTGTTGCGGCACTGGGGTGGGTTCAGCGGAACATAAGCTTGTTTGGTGGCGATGCAGGTAATGTCACTATTTTCGGTGAGAGCGCGGGCGGACACAATGTGCTGACCCTGCTGGCCTCACCGTTGTCGGAAGGTTTGTTTCACAAGGCAATTTCTCAGTCTGGTTACGTCAGGAGCCTAAGCCCGCGTCAAGCGTACAACCGCGAAAGAGAGTTCTCGGAGGTCGATCGCGGAAGCTGGGAGTTTACCGGGGCGTTAGGATTCGACGCTCGAGCCGTGACGGCTGCCGATCTGCGCGCTGAAGACGCCGATGACATCATCATGACTTATTTTGATATGCCCTCGGACCACAGTTCTCCCGGCATTGTTAACGACGGTGTCGTTATTCCAACTGAGGGGTTCGCCGCTGCGTTGGCAAACCCGAAGTACGCCAAGCCCTCGGTGCCGGTGATGGCGGGTGCAAACAACGAGGAGGTGACCCTTTGGATAGGGCTCAATCGCTACTTTGTTGACGCGGCTTATCCTCTGACCAAATGGTTACCACCAAAGGTCAGTCTAAAAGACCCCGAGATGTATCAGTTTTGGGTGCGGCAGCGTTCAGAGGGCTGGAAGGCTCAAGGCGTGGACCGACCGCTGACCTCGCTCGAGGCCGCAGGTTACACGTCCCTCTATGCCTATCGTTACGATTGGAATGACCAAAAGGACAGCTTCCTGATTAAATTCTCGGAGGTGCTGGGTGCGGCTCATGCAAGTGAAATCTCGTTTATTCAGGGAAAAGCCATGTACGGCCCGATTGGTTCGTATATGTATCCGGATACCGAGTCTGCCGCCGACATGACAGATATCATGATGACAGCTTGGGGTAATTTTGCTCGGAATGGGGCCCCTGGTGCGGTTAAAGATTCGCCGTGGGCGCCCTACAGTGCGTTGGCGCCACATTACATGGTTCTGGATTCCCTGGGTCAGCACTCGCTCAGAGCGGATGCTGCGAGCATTGACCAGATACTGGCGACGGTGGCGGAATCGACGCTTCTTAGCGACCACGAGCGGTGTATTCTGGCATGGGAGTTATCCACTGCTTTGGGAGACCCGGCCTACGGGGCTTACCAACGCTGGAATGGTGGTGAGTGTGCAAATACAGACGTCAGGGCATTACGCAAAACAATACGAGAGTCGCTTGAAGAAGAGTTTGGAAGTGCGTCGGTTCTCTGAGCCACAGCTTAGTGGCATTACTTTACAGGCGGGGGTGGTTTATTGAGCACGGTCATTGCATTTGTCGGCGCCTCTGGCAGTGGAAAAACGCGGTTAGTCGAAGCCCTCACGATGGCGGATGGCTCACGTTGTCCCGCCGTTATGCGTGTGGATGATTATTATCGAGACTTGTCACACCTCGACTTTGCGTCTCGCGAAACCATCAATTTTGACCATCCTGATGCGATTGAGTTTAACCGTCTTGCGGCCGATCTGGGGCAGTTGAAATCAGGTGTATCCGTTCATGCGCCCGTTTATGACTTCACGCAGCACACACGATCAAACGTCACTCAAATCATCGAGAGCGCCGAATTGGTAATATTAGAGGGGGTGCTGGCGATGGCTGAGGTCGCAACTCGAGCATTGATCGATCGACTTGTTTTTGTCGATACGCCGCTTGATACCTGTCTGTCACGACGGATTACCCGTGACGCACACGAGAGAGGCCGCACTGAGGCCTCAGTGCGCGACTTCTGGGAAACCCGTGCTGCGCCAATGTTTGAACATCACGTTCGGCCATGGCAAGCACAGGCTGATCTGACGCTTCGTGGTGACGGCGATTTTACAACCGAGTTGTCGCGCGCTCGGACGTGGTTGCATGCCCTTTGAGTGGTTAGGCCGCCTCACGCTGCTTAGCGACCCAGCTAAAATGTCCACCCAGTAACTCATCGTCAAGTAAGTGTTCAAGCGAGTGCAGTCGCGTGCCCAGCGTGACTTCATCGTAGAGCGCATGGATTCCGCGGTGGCACTTTTGACAGACGTGAACCCCAATATTGAGTTCTTCTCTATTAAAGCGCCGGCGGAAGCCCTTACGTCGATGAAGTTTACGCGGTATCAGATGGTGAAATGTCAGAGGCACGTGCCGTTTACAACATGCGCACGGCTGCGCCTCTTTCAATTTCCGCATCAGGCGTGATTATTCGCTGTCTGATGTCACTTCAGCAATGAGATCACGAAGCTCGGCGCTGTCTGGTCCGACGCTTGATTTAAAGTGCGCGAGGACTTCGCCGTCACCGGACACAACGTATTTGTTGAAGTTCCAGCTGGGGTAGCCTTGCGCTTCGCCAAGTCCCTTAAAGACAGGATTGGCCTTACGACCGCGAACCGAGCTGGTTGCCATGACAGGAAAGGAAACGTCGTACTTTTCAAAGCACACTGTTGCTGCGTCCTGCTCGTCATTTTCTTCCTGGAAGAAGTCGTCGGAAGAGAAACCAACAACAACAAGTCCTTGGTCTTTGTATTCCTTATGCAGTTCTTCAAGCCCGGTGAACTGAGGTGTGTAACCACAGTTGCTTGCGGTATTGACGATCAGCATGGGCTTGCCCGCGTAGCTCTCGCAAAAGTTGATTGTTTCCTTGGAGCTGAGCTTACGCATCTCAGTGTTGAGGAACTCTGGACACGCGAGCGCACCCGATGACAGTGATAGGCCCGTAATGAGGGCCGATACGACATATTTCATAGTGCAATCCTAGCGGTTGGTGTAAGGAGTATAGGGAAGTTTGGTGCTTTTGGATTAGTCGCTTGCCCGACCGTCGAGCCCGTGTCCAATAAACGTCGATTTATGCGGCGGGTTGGTTGACGCGTCGAAGTAAATGTTCCACTTGATTCAATGTCCAGTCTGGGTGGCAGTGAAACGACGACGCGTGCGTGCCCCAGCGGCCTTTATCCGCGAGGCAATCGTGATTGGGAGCCGTCTTGGGTACGAATTCGATCGATGTCCAATCGGATGTCTCAGCGAGCTGCTGGCTCCACTGTGCGCGCGTGATCGGGTCTTCTCTGTTTTGGACGATGGCTATGGGGAGGCGCAGACCTTTTGCCACATTAAGGGCATCGGCTTTGCCGTAAGGTAGGCTCCAAAATAATGGCGCTAAGTAGGCCATGGGTCTAAAAAATACGGGTGGGAGTCCATAGCCAACCCAGCCCCCACGTTCTAACGCATCACGGGTATTAAGCATGGGGTCGAACAGCAATAACCCATCTGCCAGCATTCCATTGGCCAGGGCATAGATAGAGGTTGCGCCCCCCATAGACAATCCACAGATAATGGTGGGCACATTATTCTCAGTCCGTTGCGCCAACCACTCACGCGCAGACAATAGGTCCCGATGCTCGGTCGCGCCCATTCTGAGGTAGCCGTCCGTGTAGTCGGAGCTTCCGTGATTACGCTGATCGAAAGTAAGGACCGATATACCGGCCCGCTGCAACTGTGCGTAGAAGCCGAGTGTATTAAAAAAAGGTGATACGCGACTTGACCCGGCGCCGTGCACAAACAGTAGTGTTGCTCGCGGGTTCTCGGCCTCGAGCCACCAACCATTGAGCGTCAAGCCGTCACGGGTAAAGCTCACTTCCTCGTAAGCGATGGCGTCAATCGGTGGGCTAGTCACCGGTTCAGAGGCGGATTTCAGACCCAGCCATGGCATAACGACACCAAAAAACCCAATCAAGCTGATCAGAATAATGAGACTCACTATGAATCCGCTGAATTTGACTGCCATTATGGTGGCGTTTCCTTTAAAGGTTGAAGCGGTCTCGCAAAAATAACGCGACGCCATCCTCATCATGATGTCCGATGACTTCAGTCGCAATGTCTTTGAGTTCTTGATCCGCGTTGTCCATGGCGTAGGACTCTGTAGCGAATTCAAAGAGGCTGATGTCGTTGTCACCGTCACCAAAGGCAATCACTTCTTCATAACCTTGGAGCTCCGCTACATGCCTTACGCCATTGGCTTTAGAACCTTCGCTGTGATGCACATCGAGCCAGGCGAGACCCTGTGCCTTTATGGCGACACCTGAATACGCCACCAGGTGGGGCTGATGCGCAACAAACTCGATAATGGGTTCGATCTGTTCAAGGGGGCCCATTGCCGATATGTTGATCACGTGAGCGTCCTCAGGCAGCGCACTCAAGGGCTGCAGTGGCAGCTGACGTTCGCTTTCAAAGAGGTTTGCAAGTTTCTTTTCAAAATCATCTTTCAAAGCCGCGTGATAAACCGCGTGATGCTCTCCGGACTCCAGTGAAAAGACAAAAGGGGTTAAGTCCTGCATTGTGAATGCGCCTAACACCTCAAGGACTTCGTTCGGCGTGAGGAGGTGATGATGACTGTAACGCTGAGAGGAGGGCTCCCAAATAACGGCGCCATTTTTTAAGACCATGGAGCGGTTGAACGCGTCATGTGTCAGGGGCGATAACGCGGCTTGAAGTGTCCGACCGGTTGCGATCGTATAGGCGATATTGTTTTTACGCAGAAGTGCCAACGTTTCACTTGTGAAGGGCGATATTCTGGACTGAGCATCCAATAGCGTTCCATCCATATCAAAGACTACAAGTGTCATGGTTAACCGACTGCTTATGAGGGGCGCCTAGGGTAGCGCAACCGCGATGTTAACTTCTACACGTCGGGGCTTCTCCTTGAAGTCCTGTCCAAGTTATAACACCCATGAAGGAGAGGATGTGCTTAAGAGACGACTGCGGGTGAAAGCGAGGCGATATTTAAGGAGCGCAATTCTTCGGTTCGGGCTTTAGAGGAGAGCAAGATGAAAGATTCAAAACAGATACAGCGTCGTCAACTTAACCGATGGCTCGTCTCGGCATCGCTCATGCCGATGGCCAGCAAGGTGTGGGCGCTTGAGGCGATGCGCCCAAAGACTCGTATCGCGGTGGTGGGTGCCGGTATTGTGGGGAGTGCGATTGCGTACCATCTGGCGAAACGGGGGCTTGATGTCACTGTGTTGGATAGAAACACCGTTGCGAGTGCGTCGAGCCATGGCACTTTCGCTTGGATTAATGCGTCTTGGGCGAAGCAGCCAGAGTCCTATCACGCGCTCAATCAAATGGGTGTGGACGCTTGGTATCGACTGCAACGAGCAGTTGATTTGCCGGTTAAATGGGGTGGCTCTCTGGAGTGGTTCGCGGCACCGGAGCGGCAAGATCGATTGGCTCGCGACGTTCAGGAGCAACAAACATGGGGCGAGCCCGCGAGAATGTTGACCGAATTAGAGGCATCGACACTTGAGCCTAGGGTTGCCTTTGGGGGGGCAGGCCGCGTGGCATTATCGCCGCGAGACGGTGCGGTGGACCCCGTTTTAGTCTCACAACTCCTCGTCAATGCGGCAAAAAATTATGGCGCTCGTGTGATCGAGCACTGCGAGCTGCTGCGTGTTGATGAGACGTCCGAAGATCAAAGGCAAAAAATCTTGGGCACGTCCTGCGGCGACATTGCTGTCGATCGTTTTGTTCTCGCGACAGGGGCGGATCCGAGCGCGATACGCACATTCGCGGGATTTGACGTGCCTCAACGCTCAACCCCTGGCGTCATCGTTGTCACGCAACCTATACCCCCCTTACTGAGTCACATAGTGGTCGCACCGGGAATTCACATTCACCAGCGACTGGACGGACGCCTCGTCCTTGGCGAGCAAGAGGGCGCACCTGACAATGCTGCGCACAAAGTGCGGTTGACAGCTCGTCCCACTCGCTTCCCAAGCGGGGCTACCGCAAACCAGCACGCACAGCGACTGATGACACTGGCGAAAAAGTACATAACCGACCTTCCTGAGGTTAATGTCGAGGAGGTGATTATTGGCTGGCGGCCGTTGCCTCTGGACGGGCACCCCGTCATCGGTCCCAGCCCGGTCGATCCAAACGCGTATGTTGCCGTGATGCACAGCGGCGTGTCGCTGGCTGCGATTGTGGGTGAATTGGTCGCCGAAGAACTGTTGACGGGGCAACGAGCACCAGTGCTGGAGCCGTTTCGCGCAGACCGCGCGTTTGAGTCTGTGAGGCGTTATTGAACGCGAGATTGGGGGCCGAGCCGGCCCCTAATCCCGTGCTTTAGTGTGCGACCAGAGACAGATCTTTGGTCAGCGCATCTCGCGTGATCTGCGAGACTTCAAAACGAGCAACGGGATACGCTGCGTGTTCAACGCTTGCAAACAGTGGAGCACCGTTTTTAAGCGCGGCAATTTGTCCGCTATTGAGCTCAAACCGCATAAAGTGAACCGCTGAGGTTTTCTCCTCTGTCTCGCGTTCTAGGTCCTCATCGGCAATGACCTGAACGACGCCATGTCCCTCAATTTCGAGGTTAATACAGTTCTCAATTCCCCGCATTTCTCGCAGTCGCTGGGCTCTCACTTCGGGATCGCCAAACTCGATCATAAAAGTCGCTTTCCAGTTCGTACCGTCGGGAATGAGCGGGTTATACGCCGCAAGCTCTTCTTCAATGCCCGCGACATCGAATACCTTTTCAATGCGCAGCATTTCTTGGATCTGATAACGGATCGTGAGGGTGTCCTCAAAGTAAATGCGCGCATTCTCACCTAGCGATAATTGACGATTCCGCTTATGCGCTAGAACCTCCGTGCGAAATGAGTCACGTTGCTCAGAATATTTTTCTAGCGACCATAGATCGCCGCGTGTCAGGTGTGGCATTAATAATCTCCTTGTTTAATTAAGACCGTACGCCATGCGCAGAAGCGTCATTGGGTGTTGTGCGCTATCAACGCTGTCAGCAAGGTGGGCGATGTGTTCGCCCGCCATGGGGCAATCTGAGATGAAGTGATCAGGTTTCTGATCGTTCACCTTACGGACGGTTGGCCGTGCAATTTTAACGGACTTGTCACGGGTTTCCTTCTTCACTGCATAAGTCCCATCGTGACCTGAGCATCGCTCGTGTGCGATGACCGTCGTTTCCTCGATCAGTGACAGGACGTCTCGTGTCTTAAGCCCAATATTTTGAACACGCTGGTGGCATGCGACCTGGTAGGCAATGTTACCCAGGCTCTCCGCAAAGTCCGTCTTGAGCGCCTCGCCCTTGTGACGGAGCCACAAGTATTCAAAAGGATCATAAAACGCGTTCTTGACCTTTAGGACGTCCGGATCGTCTGGGAACATTAGAGGGAGTTCTTGTTTGTACATCAGTACGCACGACGGAATCGGTGCCGTAAGGTCGTAGCCCTCGTCCACAAGACGCGCAAGTAAGGGAATATTAGCTTCTTTGAGCGCTTCTACCGCGTCAAGATCACCCAGCTCTAGCTTGGGCATGCCGCAGCACTTTTCCTTTGGAATCACGTCGATACTGATATCGTTGTGCTGGAATACCTTGATAAAGTCTTCACCAATGGTCGGGCTGCTGTAGTTGCCGTAACACGTCGCATAGAGGGCCAATTTCCCTTGAGTCGCACCCACAGGGGTCGCCTCAATATGCCTCACCAGTTTCTTTGCGCGTTTGATCAGTGTGTTGCGGTGGATTTCGGGAAGCGGAGCTTCAGCGGCGATGTCAAAGGTCTGCTCAAGCGCCTTCCGAAATGTGGCGTTTTTATTCAGTGCGTTTGCGGTCACGTCAACGAGTGGAATCAATGCAACGCTACTCATCAGCGCATCTGTCGAAGTGAGTACTTTGTCGCGTAAGTTTGCGCCGTTGTCTTTAAAGTTTTGAGCTTTTGCCCGCAACATGAGGTGCGGAAAGTCTATATTGAACTCGTGCGGAGGCACATACGGGCACTTGGTGAGGTAGCACAGATCGCACATGTAGCACTGATCGACCACTTTGCCGTAATCCTCTACCGCGACACCGTCGACTTCGAGTGTCTCGGACTCATCGATGAGGTCGAACATCGTCGGAAACGAGTCACACAAACTGACACAACGCCGGCATCCGTGACAAACGTCGTAGACACGCGCCAGTTCATCATTCAGAGAATCGCGATTCCAAAAATCGTCCGTCTTCCACTCAATGGGGTGACGTGTCGGTGCTTCAACGCTGCCTTCGCGCATCTGTGTTTACCTCTGATAGGTCTATTAGAACTAAAAAGGGGGCCGATAGACCCCCCTGTACTCAGCGACTGAGGATCAGGCGTCGAGGTTGTCGAGTGCTTTCTGGAAACGGTTAGCGTGACTGCGCTCGGCCTTTGCCAGTGTTTCGAACCAATCCGCAATTTCGTCAAACTCTTCATCACGTGCCGTTTTCGCCATACCCGGGTACATGTCTGTGTACTCGTGTGTTTCGCCTGCGATTGACGCTTCTAAGTTCTTGACGGTGTCACCCATGGGTAGACCTGTTGCTGGATCACCGACGGCTTCGAGGTATTCCAGGTGCCCGTGCGCGTGGCCCGTTTCGCCCTCTGCAGTTGAGCGGAATACGGCTGCGACATCGTTGTAGCCCTCTACGTCAGCCTTTGAGGCGAAGTAGAGATAACGACGATTGGCTTGAGACTCGCCTGCGAAGGCGTCTTTCAGGTTCTGTTCGGTTTCGCTACCTTTCAGTTCCATTGCTTATTACTCCCTAATTGATCTTGTGACGTCATGACGCCGCCGAGTCGACGACAGCCTGATTACTATACCCACTTGAGGGCAATTTGGTTCCAAAAAAAGCTGATAAAACCAATCGTTTTTTTCGATCGTATACAGGACAAATGTTCGACAAGACCGATGGAGTCCGTGTGTCACGTCAGCCTACACTGAAGCAGTTGAAGTACCTTTGTGCCGTTGCGGAGCACCAACACTTCGGGCAGGCAGCAAAGGCGTGTCACGTGAGTCAAAGTACGTTGAGTGCGTCCATTGTAGAGCTCGAGGATGCGTTATCAGCAAGCTTAGTTGAGCGCAATAATCGATCGGTGCTGCTGACCGCGCTGGGTAATGATGTCGTGAATCGTTCACGCGGCATCCTAACCGACGTTAACGATGTTGTGGCTTTATGTGAGGCATCGAAAGAGCCGTTTCAGGGAACGATTCGAATGGGCGTTATCCCAACGGTTGCGCCGTTTGTGTTACCGACGATGTTAAAGGCAATGCGCGCTGAGCATCCCGCCTGCAAATTTTTTGTTCGTGAGGACCTTTCGAATGCATTGGTCAACGCCTTGCAGCTCGGTGAGCTTGACGTGCTCTTACTCGCCTTACCGTTTCCAGCAGAACACACAGACACCCTGACGCTGTTTGACGATCCCTTTTACCTTGCCGCATTAGCGAGCTCACCCCTGATGACCGGTGCGACGCTTAAAACTCAAGATCTTCATGGCGCTGAGATGCTGCTTCTGGAGGAGGGGCACTGCCTGAGGGATCATGCGCTAGAGGCTTGCAAACTTAGGGCGGGTGACATCAGCATGCCTTATCAGGCGACGAGTCTCACCACGATTGTACAAATGGTCGCTAATGGAATCGGAACGACCTTGCTGCCCAAAATGGCAACGGATGCGGGTATTACCGAGGGAACAGATTTGCAGCTTCGCGCGTTTGATGAGTCCGACGTAGGCCGACAGATTGGATTAATGTGGCGTAAAAAAACGCCCCGGAAGCAGGAGTTCACTCTGCTCGGGGCGTTCATCGAGCAATGCCTAGACTAAGCTAGCCATTACGCATTGAGTTTAGAATGTCCGACGCAGCGTTGCTCCGTACGAGCGAGGCTGGTTGGGGTAGCCAGTCGCGCTTCCTGTCTGAGCAACCGATGGAAAAACGGTGATTAGCCACTGATCATCATTCAGATTACGGCCCCAGAAACGAACCTGCCAATCGCCTTTTTCAAATCCAACACTGGCATTAAACATACTGACTTCGCGCGTTCGACTTCCACGCTCCTCCAGAGCCAGGTTGCTATTCGACAAGTCACCGCCACCGTTTATGTCGATTTCGCTATCAAATTGGTAATCGGCCTGAATGAAGCCGTCCCACCCTGCAAGGGTAAAATCGTAGGTGGTGATAACGCTAAAGCTACGCTCGTGAATGCCGGCGGGTTGAAGTCCGGTGAAATCTGCTGGCTGACCATTGAGCGACGCGTTTTTGAAGTCATCGTAAATGGGGTCGAGAATTGTCGCGGCCAGTGCGATGGATAAATTATCGGTTGGGCGCACCATCATATCAATTTCGATGCCATCAACCGAAGACTTACCCGCATTGGTCAGATTAAAGCCCGATCCTGTGAAGGCGTTTGATTGAAAGCCTTCGATGGTTTGATCAAAAATAGCGGCGTTGATATAGCCCCAGTCAGCGCTGTACTTGATACCGATTTCGAAGACTTCTGCCTCCTCAGGACCCGCAAGTCGCGTACCGATGGTGAGATTATTCGGGAGCGCAGCACCGGAAGAGACAAGACTGTTGTACTCGCCCTGCGTGGGCCGCGTGTCACGCGACAGATTCCACGATGTGGCTTTGTAGCCTGTTGCAAACGTCGCATACGCGTTGAGGTCGTCGCTGAATGCATGCGATAAGCTCAGAGTGTACGTAGACTTGCTGTCATCCGACGTTCCAGGCTCCGCTGCGTTTGGAATGCCGAGCATTTGTGGCAGAAACTGCAGTGCTTGGAAACCGAGGAACGGGTTATTGGCTGTCGGTGCGAGAGCTTGTGCCGTTCCAGAAACGAGCTGCAAATACGCCAGATCGGTGGGGTCGGTGAGTGCTGGAATACCAATAGCCGCGAGGCCGCCGGTATAGGCGAGGTTCGTTAACGCGGTCACACCATCAGCACCGGCCAGACTTAGGTTGGAGAAAATATCACTATTCTCCTGCGTCAGCGTAATCTGTTTGTCATCCTGCAGGTAGTTTAGTCCTAAGGTAAGGTCAGTACGATCGCTCAATGTGAACGTCATTTGACCAAATACAGAAAATGTCTCGTTATCCTGACTCGCTGTTTCGAGCACGCCCGTACCCGGGGTAAAAAAGGACCCTGGCGCATAGCCGAGGAGTGCCTCCAGGCCATTTATGTTGTCGGCACCACCGGCAAGGAGGCCGGCGTAGTTTCGCCACTGTGAACCAAATTCGATTCCACTCAAGAAGTCGATGCTTTCGTCAAAATAAAAGCCACCCAACATCCAGTCCATATTGTCGGTGTCGCCACTGATGCGGACTTCCTGAGTGAAGGTCTGAATGTCAGTGGTGTAGATCTGGTTGCCGATGGCGTCTGCTGCGGTGTAATCAATGTCGGCTTGTGGCTGATCGGAATACGAATCGCGGTATCCCGTTACAGACCGGACGTCCAGATCCCCCCAGGTTGTGCGCAAGTCAATTGTTAAACCCGAGTTCTCGGCCCGATTGATAGGATCAACGTTCCCATAAGTCGTGAATGAGAAGGGTTGTTCTGCGTCGTATGCCGTACCTGGAATTGCTGAAAGAAAGGCGAGAGCGCCTCCTGCAGGTCCGTTAATGATGTTGGCGGTACCACAACACACCTCGTCCATTTCATCGTAGTCGTACATGATTCGAACTTCTGTTTCATCTCCGGGTGTGAATAACAACTCACCTCGCAGAGACCAGCGGTCACGCTCATTTTGCTTGTTTCCCAGTACGGGGTTGTCGAAAAAGCCATCGCGCTTGAGCATACTTCCACCGAAGCTATAAGCGACATTATCTGAGATTGGGCCTGTCACATATCCGCGAAGCGATTTTTGGTTCCAACTGCCGACACCAACTTCCATGTTCCCACTGGTCTCAAACTCGGGCTTTCGCGTTGTGATTGAAATGACACCGGCCGAGGCGTTTTTACCGTAGAGCGTGCTCTGTGGTCCTCTTAGGACCTCTATCTGCTGAATGTTGGGTAGATCTGCGATGCGAGCAAGTGAGCGACTGCGATAAACTCCGTCGATGAATACCGCGACCGATGGCTCAATACCTGGATTGTTAGCACCGTTACCAAAGCCTCGAATAACAAAGTTGGTTTGAGTGGAATTTTGGAATTGGGGCACGCGTAACGACGGCACGACCGATTGTAGATCGATAAGATCTCTAATCTCTGCACGCTCGATTGTCTGTGCTTCAATAACGCTCACTGATAGTGGCACGTCTTGCAGCGACTCAGCGCGTTTGGTGGCCGTTACGACGACCTCCTCCATCGGACTTTGTGCTACGGCGCCGCCACTAATAGCGAATGCCGTCATCATGACCAGAGTTTGCTTGGGAAAATGCATAGTCG